>NZ_MVAD01000002.1:0-309076 GCF_002007115.1 Massilia sp. KIM
CAGAGCCGTAGCGAAAACCGCTGCGACTCGTACAAGTTATGCCTGATGACCATAGCAAGTCGGTCCCACCCCTTCCCATCCCGAACAGGACCGTGAAACGACTTTGCGCCGATGATAGTGCTGCAACCAGTGTGAAAGTAGGTTATCGTCAGGCTAGTTATAAGAAAAAGCCCGCTCAGTGATCTGAGCGGGCTCTTTGCTTTGTGCGGCCGGAACGCAATGTGCGGCCCGGGCGCCATCAACGCTTCTTGAGATAGCCCCGCAGCCCGTGGGTCAGCACTAGCGGAAAGACGCTCGCGTGATCTTCGCCCTGGAATACGCTGAGCCGCGTCGACAAGCCGCGGTATTTCCGTGCCCTGAGGTTCGCATCGAACTCGCGCAGGTCGGCCACCATATCGGCCGTCTCTTCCGCGCGTGAACGCTTCTCTCCAGGCGCCAGGGTCTCCAGGCCGCCGATCCCGAAGAAGACCGAGGCCGGCATATCGCGCCGCCGCTGCGCATACTCCTTCTCGCGATCGAACAGCACTCCACCGTCGAACCAGAGCGAGGGACTGCCCAGAATGTAGTGCTCGAAGGTCTCCGGACGGCTCAGCAGGAGTTGCAGCCCCAACAGGCTTCCGTACGAATGACCGACAAAGATCTTGCGCCGCATGTCGGCGCGGTAGGTCGATGCGATCAAGGGGAAGACCTCGGCCGCGATGAACCGCCCGTAGGCATCGGCTTCTCCGAAGGCCACCGGACGCCCCCGCATGTCGGACTTATAGTCGTTCACGCGGGGCACGCTCGGCGTATAGTCGCGACGCCGGCTGTAGACACCGGTATCGCCCTTGGCGTACGACAGCCCGACGACGATCGCCTCCTCGAACCCGGCGTGCTTCGTCAGCCGCTGCGCGATGCTTCGCGCAATCGGAAAGCCGTAATTGGCATCGGTGACGAAGAGCACCGGGTAGCGTCGGTCCGAGACGCCATAAGATTCCGGAAGAGCGACATAGACTTCGTAGTCCCGCTTAAGCTCCCGTGCATGCACGGCGCGCACCTCCGTGCCCTCGAGCACATAGGGCGTCGCCGCTCCAGCGCAGCCGGCCAGGCCGCACACCAGGGCCAGCATGGCGATGCGCTTCACGGCTGCGCCTCCTCGGCCCGCAATGTCCGGGCCAGTCGTTCCCGCCCTTTCGCGGCATAGTTCGTGCACGCCTGGCGATCGATGAAGGCCGCATTGCCCAGGCGCGCCTGCTCGGCCTTGCGCTCCCACAGGCTGCTGGCCTCGGGATGCCCTGTCACCAGAATGTCGCAGGGGAGCGCTGCCACGATGCCGATCGACTTCTGCAGATCCGCCACCGCGTCCGGATAGCCGGGATTCCTGCTGAAGCGCCGGCCATCGGCGGCGATTCCGTTCAGGCTGTCGGCGAACACCAGGCTCGCCGTGCGCCCGCCTTCCGTCGATTGCCAGGTCCAGCTGGTCGAACCCTTTGCATGCCCCGGCGTAAAGCGCGCCGTGACGGCCAGCGGCCCAAGCTTGATCACTTCGCCGTCCACCACCGCACGGGTCTTGCGAATCGGCGTCATGGGATCGAGGGAGGGGAACTGCGGATCGCCCTGGTCTGGCTGTCCGCTGCCGACGACTCTCACGTTCTCCGGGCTGCCCAGCACCGTGGCGCCACTCAATTTCTGCAGCTCGGCGATACCGCCCGCATGGTCGAAGTGCTCATGCGTGTTGAGGATGTAGCGGATGTCCTCGACCTTGAAGCCCAGCTTGCGGACGTGCTCCGCGATCTGCTTGCCGGAGCCTGTCGGTCCGCCGTCGATCAGGATATGACCTGCGGGGGAAGTGATCAGCACGGAGGAAATGCCGCGCGTGCCCACGTACCAGCTATTGCCGTACAGGGCGAAGGGTTCCTGGGGAGCGCTCCAGTCGTTGGCGTCGGCGGCGGCGCTGGCGGCGCCGAGCGCGATGGCGACGGCGAGACGGGTGATGTCGTTCATGATGGATGGTCGTCCTGAAGTTGAGACAGGACGATTCTGCAACCCCTCGCGCGGCGCCGATGCAGCCGGGGGACGAAACCCCGGTTCGGCGTGACGAAGACGCCCTCCCTGAAGGATTGGCCCATGTAGCCGCTGCTATACTTTTCCGATGAATCCACGCGTCGACATCGCATCCACGGCCCGTCCACTTCCCGCCGTGGCGCACACCGTGGCCTGGACAGTGCTGCTGTGGGCCGCCATCAGCGCCCTGGGCGCCCTGCAGACCTACAGCGACAACCTGCGCGTGGGCATCGACAGCCACTATCCGGCGCTGCTCGTGACCTGGTTCGTCGAATACGCCGCGCCGCTGATCGTCCTCAGCGCCGGCCTGCACCTGGCACTGGTGCGCTGGCCCGGCCTGATCGCCCGTCCGCGCCACGTCCTCCTCCTCTTCATCGCCCTCGTCCTGGTCTTCCAGCCGGCGCAATGGACTTACATGGCCTGGCTGCGCGGCTACCTCGCCATCGACAGCCTGGAAGACGTGCGCCAGTTGCTGCTCAAGATGCTGCTGGTCGGCTGGTTCTCGACCACCGGCACCTTCGCCGCGATCCTCGCCATCCATTACTGGCGCCAGGGCAGGGAGCGCGAGCTGGCCTGGCAGCGCAGCCAGACCGACATGCTCAACCTGCGCCTGGCTTTGGAAGAGCAGCGCATGCTCGCCCTGCGCGCCCAGTTCGAGCCGCACTTCCTGTTCAATGCCTTGAACGCGATCAGCGCCCTGGTGCGCGACGGCGACCGGCCGCTGGCCCTGGCGGGCATCGGCCGCCTGAGCGACCTGTTGCGCTACGCCCTCAGCGCCAGCATGCGCAATACCGTCACCCTGGCCGCCGAGCTCCAGTTCGTGCGCGACTACCTCGACCTGCAGCGCCTGCGCTACGGCGACCGCCTGCAGGTGAGAATCGAAGGCGAAGGCGGCTACCTGTACGACACAGCGTGTCCGCCCCTGCTGCTGCAACCGCTGATCGAAAACGCCTTGCGCCACGACCTCGATTGCCGCGCAGGCCCAAGCGACATCCTCTTGTCCTTTGCCCAGGAAGGCGACACGGTCGTGGTGCGCGTCACCAACCCGGTCGGCCTGCATGCCAGCCCCAATCCTGGCGCGGGGCTGGGCCTGGCCAACACGCGCGAGCGGCTGCGCCTGACGAGCCCCGGCGCCAGCCTTGCCGCCGGCCGCGAGGGCGAGCGCTTCGTCGCTGAGGTGCGCCTGCCCATGGAGGCGGAGTAGGCCATGACGGTGCGCTACCTGATCGTCGACGACGAGGCTCCCGGCAGGACCAACCTGCGCCTCGCGCTGGCCGAGCATCCCCACTGGCAGCTGGTGGCGGAATGCGAGAGCACGGCCAGCGCGCGCGCCGTGCTGGCGCAGCGCGAGGCCGACGTGATCTTCCTCGACATCCAGATGCCGGGCGAATCGGGCCTGGTCCTGGCGCGCGAGATCAGCCGCCTGCGCGAGCCGCCGTTGATCGTGTTCGTCACCGCCTACAGCGAGCACGCGGTCGACGCGTTTGAAGTGCATGCGCTGGACTACCTGCTCAAGCCCCTGAGCGACGCCCGCCTGGCGCAGACGGTCGAGCGCATCGGGGCGATGCTGGCACAGCGCCAGCGCGAAGCCTATGGGGCGGCCCTGCGCGATTACGTCGGCGCCGCCCAGCCGGTGGAGCGCATCAGCGTGCGTTCCGTGGGCCGCATCGAGCAGGTGCGCGTCGGCGACATCCTGTGGATCGAATCGGCGGGCAACTACGTCGAGCTGCACCTGGCGGGGCGCAGCGTCCTGCACCGCATCGCCCTGAACCGCTTCGAAGCCATGCTGCCCCCCGGCGACTTCCTGCGCGTCCACCGTGGCGCCATCGTCAGGACCAGCCAGATCGGCAGCGTGGCCGTAACCGGCGACGGCACCTACCAGCTCACCCTGCGCTGCGGCGCGACGGTGGCCGTCAGCGAGCGCTACCTGACCGCGCTGAAGGCGGCGATGTAAGGTCCGTCAGGCCTGGCCAGCGATGCGCTCCAGCGCGTCCAGCGCTTCCGCGTCCAGCGTCAGCTCAACCGCCTGCAGGTTCTCGCGCAGGTGCTCCACCGACGAAGTCCCGGGAATCAGCAGGATGTTCGGCGAGCGCTGGATCAGCCAGGCGATCGCCACCTGCATCGGTGTCGCTTCCAGCCGGGCCGCAACCCCCGACAGCACTTCCGACTGCAGCGGATTGAAGCCGCCCAAGGGAAGGAACGGAACGTAGGGAAGGCCGGCAGCGGCCAAGGTGTCGATCAGCGGATCATCATGGCGGTGCACCAGGTTGTACATGTTCTGAACGCAGGCGATCGGCAGGATGCGCTGCGCTTCCTCGACCTGGCGCGCGGTCACATTGCTCAGCCCCACGTGGCGGATCAGGCCTCGCTCGCGCAATTCGGCGAGCGCCGTGAGCTGTTCCTCGATCGAGCCTTCCGCCGGCTTGAACACGTCGAGCATGCTGCGGAAGTTGACCACTTCCAGCGAATCCAGCCTGAGGTTGCGCAGGTTGTCGTGCACCGCCCGCTCCAGCTCCGCCCCCGACATCGCCGGCAGCCAGGCGCCCTGCGCGTTGCGCCGCGCGCCGATCTTGGTGACGATCAGCAGTTCGTCCGGGTAGGGGTGCAGGGCCTCGCGGATCAGCTGGTTGGTGACGTGGGGACCGTAGAAGTCCGAGGTGTCGATGTGATCCACGCCCAGCGCGACCGCCTCGCGCAGCACGGCGCGCGCCGCTTCCGGGTTCCTGGGCGGTCCGAAGACCCCTGGGCCGGCCAATTGCATGGCGCCGTAGCCGATGCGGCGCACGAGGCGCCCGCCGAGTTGATATTTGCCTGCCTTGTCGATGTTTGCCATGATGTTTCTCCTTGTTGAACAGTGAGCTCATGATCGGCCGGCACGGGGCGTAAGACAATCCGGTATAGTTCGGACGGGTTGTACGTTTTCCCGAACAATTCATCGGAGGCTCATCAGCATGAAAGTCGATCTCGGCGATCTGTCCGCCTTCGTCGCCGTCGCGCGGGCAGGTGGCTTCAGGGAAGCGGCGCGCGTGACGAACGGCAGTGCCTCGGGACTGAGTGACGCCGTCCGCCGCCTCGAAACGCGGCTCGGCGTCCGCCTGCTCAACCGCACCACACGCAGCGTCGTGCCGACCGAGGCTGGGAGCAGCCTTCTGGCCCGGCTCGATCCTGTGCTCTCGGAGGTCGACAGCGCCCTTGACGTCGTGAATGGCTTTCGCGACACCCCGACCGGGACGCTCCGCCTGAACGTCCCGATGAGCGCCGCCAAGCTGGTGCTTCCGAGGATTCTGCCGCCCTTTTTTGCCGCCTATCCGGAAATACGTGTCGAAGTGGTGGGCGAGGAGAGCTTCGTCGACGTCCTGGCCGCAGGTTGCGACGCCGGCATCCGCTACGACGAGCGCCTCGAACAGGACATGATCGCGGTGCCCATCGGACCACGATCGCAACGCCTTGCCGCCGCCGCGTCGCCCGCCTATCTGGCGCGCCACGGCAGGCCCCGGCATCCGCGCGAGCTGCTCGGCCACGCCTGCCTGAAGGCGCGCTTCGCGAGCGGCAAGCCGATCGACTGGTTCTTCGAGCGCGAGGGTGAGACCGTCACCATCGAGCCTTCCGGCCCCCTCCAGGTGCAGGTCGGGAGCGCACTCGACCTGATGATCGATTGCGCCGCCGGCGGCGCCGGCATCGTCTTCCTATTCGAGGACTGGCTGCGCCCCTACATGGCGCGCGGCCAGCTCGAACCGGTGCTGGAAGAGTGGTGGCCCAGCTTTTCCGGTCCTTTCCTGTACTACCCCGGACGCCGGCTGCTTCCTGCCCCGCTGCGGGCCTTCGTCGATTTCATCAAGAACAACCCCTGGCCGGAAGCGGCGCCCGCAGCAGGCGCGTAAAGACCGCTTTACAATAGCCCGATGCGCATCCTGATCGTTGAAGACCACCCCGACATCCTGGCCAATCTCTACGGCTTCTTCGAGCCCAAGGGCCACGTCCTCGATTCCGCCCGCAATGGCTATGGCGGCCTGGCCCTGGCGTCGGAAAACGACTATGACGTCATCATCCTGGACGTCATGCTCCCCGGCCTGAACGGCCTGGAGCTGTGCCACAAGCTGCGCAACGAGCTCGGAAAGCACACGCCGGTCCTGATGCTCACCGCGCGCGACAGCCTGCCGGACAAGGTGGCCGGCTTCGACAGCGGCGCCGACGATTACCTGGTCAAGCCCTTCTCGCTGGTCGAGCTGGAGGTGCGCCTGAAAGCCCTGGTGCGCCGCTCCGCCGGCGCGCACGGCGCCAGCAGCACCCTGCGCTTCGGTGAACTCAGCTACGACCCCGAGACCCAGGAGGCATCGCGCGCCGGGGTGCCGGTCACGCTCACCAAGACCGGCTACATCCTGCTGCGCACCCTGATCGCGGCCGCGCCCCGCATCGTCACCCGCGAAACCCTCGAACATGCCGTCTGGGGCGATGACCGTCCGGACAGCGACGCCCTGCGCACCCATATTCACGCGCTGCGCCAGGCAATCGACAAACCCTTCGCCGCCCCGATGCTGCATACGGTCGCGGGCGTCGGCTACAAGCTGGTGCAGCCCGATGCGCCGCGCTGAATCCCTGAAACGGCGCATCCTCGGCGCCTTCCTGCTGTTCGGATTCGTGTCCTCGGTGTTCTTTGCCGTGATCTTTGCGGTGGCGGTGGAGGGGATCGAGGTGCACCTGGTCGACAACCGCCTGAGCGCCGCCGCGGCCTGGGCCGTGCCGCGCCAGGCCGCCGGTCTGGGCGTCGACATGCCGGCCGGCCTGCGCTTCCACCGCAATGCCGACATTCCGGCGCCGCTCAGGGGCCTGGAGGACGGCGTGCACAAGGTCGACGTCGAAGACACGCGCCTGCACGTGCTGGCCGGCCACGACGCCCTCGGCCGCTGGGTGGTGGTCGACCACGAGAGCGATTACGACAAGATCGAGGTGGTGGTGTATTCGATGTACGCGCTCAGCTTCGGCGGCTTCCTGCTGTTCGCCGCCGTGCTCGGCCGCTTCCTCGGCAAGCGCGTCGCCAACCCGGTGCGGGCGCTGGCCGACTCGGTCGGCGCCGAGCGCCAGCCGCTGGAACTGACCGAGCGCCCCGATGAGCTGGGCGTGCTGGCGCGCGCCCTGGAAACCCATACCCGCGAGCTGCGCGCCGTGCTGGACCGCGAACGCTATTTCACGGGCGACGTCAGCCACGAGCTGCGCAGTCCGCTGACCGTGATCATGGGCGCGGCCGAGATCCTGATGGACCCGGCCCATCCCGCCGCCGTGCGCGCCCCGGCCGAACGCATCTACCGCGCGGCGCGCGAGGCGGCCGAGTGCGTGACCGTGCTCCTGATGCTGGCGCGGGCGCCCGAGCTCAAGGCCCAGCCCCTGGTCGCCGTCGACGACATCGCCAGCGAGGAAGTGGAGCGCTACCGCCACCTGGTCGAACACAAGCCGGTGGCCATGCGCTACCTCGAGTGCGAAGGCTTCACGGTGCAGGCCCCGCGCGAGCTGTGCGCGGCGGCGATCGGCAACCTGGTGCGCAACGCCTGCCAGTACACCGAACAAGGCGAGGTCGCGGTGACGGTGGCGCGCGGGCGCGTGGTGGTCGAAGACACCGGCCCCGGACTGCCGCCGGCGGTCCAGGCCACGCTGGGGCAGGGCGGGGCGGTGCGCTCGACAGGCTCCTCGGGCACCGGCCTGGGCCTGGCGCTGGCGCGCCGCATCTGCGACTACCTGCACGCCGGCTTCGAGTACGAAGCGCGGCCCGGCGGCGGCAGCCGATTCACCATCACCTTCCCCTCGTCCGCCGCCTCGCCCGCGGCGACGCCCGCGCTCGCCGTGTGACGCGGTCCGCTTAACGCTGTCTTAACGCGGCGTTGACGCGCCGATGACACCCCCACCGCTATCGTGAGCAGCTAAGGCAGCCGCGCCTGGCTGCCCCTCACGATGGTGGACACAGTTGGACAGAATCATCTCCCCGCGCATCAGCGCTCCCATGCTCATCCTCACGGTCTCGCTGCTGCTCGCGACGACCGGCAACATCAAGTTCTGGTCGACCTTCCTGCATGCGGCGGGCGGCGTCTCGCCGGCGCAGTTGCCGCTGCTGGCGGGCGCCTTCCTGATCGTGCTCCTGTTCTTCAACGCGCTGCTCACGCTGGCGAGCTTTCGCTGGATCGCCAAGCCCCTCCTGATCGCCTTGCTGCTGAGCGCTTCCTTCGCCAGCTATTTCATCCTCAAATACGGCATCGTGATCGACAAGGCCATGATCCAGAACCTGTTCGAGACCGATACGCGCGAAGCGGGCGAGCTGCTGAGCGGGAAGCTGGCGCTCTGGGTCGGCGCGCTCGGCGTGCTGCCTTCCCTCTACGTGGCGCGCGCCCGCATCAGCTTCCCGCAAGGCCTGCGGGGCATCCTGCGCCGCTCCGGCATCGCCGCCGGCTCGCTGGCGCTGGCGGCCCTGCTGCTGGTTCTGCTGTTCAAGAGCCTGGCGCCGACCCTGCGCGAGCACCGCGAACTGCGCTACCTGCTCACGCCGACCAACTACATCCAGGCCCTGCACGGCTACCTGCGCAGCAAGTGGAGCAAGCCGGCCGCCATCGCCCCGCTCGGGCGCGACGCGGTCAAGGGCAAGGCGTGGGCCGGCCAGGCGCGCAAGACCGTGACCGTGATCGTGGTCGGCGAAACCGCGCGCGCCCAGAATTTCTCGCTCAACGGCTATGCCCGCGAGACCAATCCGATGCTGGCGCGCGTGCCGGGCCTGGTCAACTTCACCAACGTGCAGTCCTGCGGCACCGCGACGGCAGTGTCGGTGCCCTGCGTGTTCTCGGCCATGGGGCGTGAACGCTACGACAGCGACAAGGCGCATCACCAGGAGGGCCTGCTCGACGTGCTCAAGCACGCCGGCTTTCGCGTGGTCTGGATCGACAACAACTCGGGCTGCAAGGACACCTGCAAGCGCGTCGAGTTCCTCGACGTCTCCACGCCGTCCCCGGGCGCGCCGCACTGCGCCGGCGACGAATGCTATGACGAGCACCTGCTCGACGGCCTGCCCGAGTTGATCCGCTCCAGCGACCGCGACCTGGTGGTGGTGCTGCACCAGAAGGGCAGCCACGGACCGGCCTATGCGAAGCGCTACCCGGCCGGCTTCGGACGCTTCGGGCCGGTGTGCGACTCCAACGACTTCGAGAAGTGCTCGCGCGAGTCCATCCGTGACGCCTACGACAACACGATTCTCTATACCGACAGCTTCCTGGCTGGCACGATTTCCCTGCTGCGCACGACCGCCGAGAGCGAAGGGCGGGACACCGCGATGCTGTACTTCTCCGACCATGGCGAATCGCTCGGCGAAGGCAACATGTACCTGCACGGCGCGCCCTGGCTGTTCGCGCCGAAGGAGCAGACCCAGGTGCCGATGATGCTGTGGATGTCGGAAGGTTTCAGCGAACGCTTCGGCATCGACCGCACCTGCCTGGCGGCGCGCCGCCAGCAGCCGCTCTCGCACGACAACGTGTTCCATTCCGTGCTCGGCATGCTGGACGTCGACACCGCCGTGCTCAATCCGAAGCTGGACCTGTTCCACGCCTGCATCCGCGGTTCCTGAGATGCGCACGCCACGCTTGCTGAACGCCCAGGCCGCGACCTGGACCATCGCCCTGCTGTGCGCCAGCGCGCCGCTCATCTACTGGCTGGGCGCCTGCACCGGGGTCGACCTGTGGCTGGCGGACGCCATGTTCGACCACGCGCGCGGCGTCTTCCCCTGGCGTCACGCCTGGCTGGCCGAGACCTTCAACCACCGCATCCTCAAGGCCGCGCTGACGGCGGCGGCGGTGGCGCTGATCGGCGCCGCCCTGGTGGACGCGGTCCGGCCGCTGCGCAGGCTCGGCATGGCGGGCCGACTGCGCCTGCGCGTGATCGCGCTGTCCGCCGCCTGCGTGCCGCTGGCCATCAGCCTGCTCAAGCAGCACAGCAGCTCCCACTGCCCCTGGGACCTGGCGCGCTATGGCGGCGACGCGCCCTACCTGCGCATCTTCGAGGCGCTGCCGCCCGGCGTGTCGCCCGGCCACTGCCTTCCGGCCGGCCATGCGTCCAGCGCCCTGTGGCTGGTGGCGCTGGCGGTCCTATGGCTGCCGGCCTCGCCGCGCAAGGCCTCGCTGGCAGGAGGCGCAGCGCTGGCCTTCGGCCTGGGCGTCGGCTGGCTGCAGCAGCTGCGCGGGGCCCACTTCCTGACCCATACCCTGTGGTCGATGTGGATCGCCTGCGCCATCGTCCTCGCCCTGGTGCTGCTGGTGCAGGGAAGGGCGCGCTGCCGGCAGGCGGGCGCCGGGCACTGCGACGCTATACTGGACGGATCGCCACCATGAGGATCATCCATGCGCACCGCAACTGCCATCGTCCTTGCCACGGCGCCGCTCCTTGCCGTCGCCGCGGAATCGCCCACCGCCGCCGTCGCGGCCCTGTGGAAGAGCCTGAGCCATGCGCCCGGCGCGGCGGCCGACGTGGCGCGGCTCGAGGCCCTGTTCCGGCCGGACGCCATCGTCGCCGGCGGCGTCTATCGCCAGGACCAGCCCAGCTTCTCCAGCATGAAGGCGGCCAGCTTCATTGACGCCCAGCGCGCCCCGCGTCCGGACGGCTTCCATGAATGCGAGGTGGCGCGCGAAGTGCGCCAGTACGACCGCTTCGCCAGCGTTTACAGCGTGGTCGAGAGCCGGCGCGATCCCAAGGCCGCCAAGGCCGATTTCACCGGCGTGAACAGCATCCAGCTGTATCGCGGCGCCGATGGCTGGAAGATCGTCTCGCTCTACTACCATGTCGAAAAGCCCGGGCTGCCGATCCCGCTCGAAGGCGGCAAGATGGGCGTCTGCCTCGGCGCATAAGTCCCGGCGCGCGGGCTTGCCCCGCATCAGCGCGCGGCGATGCGCCTTGCGGCACCATGCCGTGGTGACCAACCACCGGAGGACCGCCATGGAAGACACCGTCGAGAAGGCAGGGATGCGCGACAAGCTGATGGAGCCGATGCAGGCGATCGTCGAGCGCAAGCGCGCCGAGTTGATGCCGCTGCTGCAGGGCGGCGCCGGAGGCGCACAGGCGGCCTTGCGCAACGACGAATGCGTGCGCAAGGTGGCGCAGTTCTGCTATCCGCTGCTGCCCGGCCTGGTGCGCCTGGCGGTCAAGGAACCGACCTTCGTCGACTTCGTCCTGAACAACCGCGAGAAGCTGCTCGCGCGCCTGGCCGCCCCGGCCTGAGCGCCCTTTACTCCGTGGTCGCGGCCACCGGCGCGCTGTGCACCGCCTGGGCCTGGCCACGGCTGATGCTGTCGCCGTCGTCGCGGCGCAGGCGGCGGAAGATGAAGGCCGACAGCACGGTCAGCACCGCCAGCGTGGCGAAACCGTGGTGCAGGGCGCGCGTCACCTGCGCCTGGTCGGTCTGGGGCACGCCGCCCAGGAACCAGGCCGTCACGATCGACCCGGCCGCCAGGCCGAAGCTCATCGACAACTGCTGGAAGGAACTCGAGATGGTGCTCGCCATGCTCGAATCCTTCTGGTCGATGTCGGCGTAGGCCAGGGTGTTCATGCTGGAAAACTGCAGCGAATTGAAGAAGCCCTGCATCAGCCCGATGGCCACGATGAGCGGCACCGGCGTGCCCGGGCCGACCAGCGTGAACAGGGCGATGGTGATGCCGATGCAGATCGTGTTCACCACCAGCACCTGGCGGTAGCCGAAGCGCCCCAGCAGCCTGGAGGCGAACAGCTTCATGCCCATCGCCGCCAGCGCCGCCGGCATCATCAACAGGCCCGACTGCCAGGCCGGCAGGCCCAGTCCGAGCTGGTAGAGCAGGGGCAGCAGGAAGGGCAGGCCGCCCACGCCGAGCCGGGTGATGAAACCGCCCAGCACCGCGATGCGGAAGGTGCGCACCTTGAGCAGGGCCAGGCGCAGCAGCGGGTGCTCGGTGCGGCTCGCGTGCCAGGCGTAGGCCGCCAGCAGGGCCGCCGACAGCGCGAACAGCAGTCCGGCCGTCAGCGGCGCCAGCGTGTGCTCGCCGAACACCTCCAGCAGCCAGGACAGGATCGCGGTGCCGCTGCTGAACAGGATCAGGCCGGGCACGTCGAGCGGACGGCGCTCCTCGCCCTGGTAGTCGGGCATGTGGCGCCACACGAAGTACAGGGCCAGCAGGCCGACCGGCACGTTGACGAAGAAGATCACGCGCCACGAGGTCCAGTGCACGATCAGCCCGCCCACCGTCGGGCCGAGCAGGGGGCCGATGAGGGCCGGGATGATCACGAAGTTCATCGCCCCCAGCAGTTCGTTCTTGGGGAAGGTGCGCACGATGGCCAGGCGCCCGACCGGCATCATCATCGCCCCGCCCAGGCCCTGCAGCAGGCGCGCCGCCGTCATCATGCCGGCGTTCACCGACAGGCCGCACAGCACCGAGGACAGGGTGAAGATGGCGATGGCGATGAAGAACACCCGCCTGGTGCCGAAGCGGTCGGCCATCCAGCCGCTCACCGGAATGCCCACGGCCAGGCCGAGGATGTAGCTGGTGACGACCGACTTGAGGCTGAGCGGCGTGACGCCGAGGCTGGACGCGATGCTGGGAATCGCCGTATTGACGATGGTGGCGTCGAGCTGCTCCATGAACAGGGCAGTGGCGACGAGCCAGGGAAGATAGCGCTTCAGGGTGTCGGATGGGGTCAATCGTGCCTCGGCAACAATGCGCGCCGCTGCGGGCGGGTCAGGACGATTGTGTCATAAATCGCGGCAGGCCCGCGCCACGCGCGAGCCGCCGCGGAAGGAGCGGGAACGCTCAGAAACGGTAAGCGGCGCGCGCGATCACCCAGTTGGCGCCGGCGTTCGGGCTCTTGATGCTGCCGTTCGAGTAGTGCTGGAAGCGCAGGCTCATGTCCCACTTCTGGGTGGTGTAGCCCACGCCCACGTGGTCGGCGAACTGGAAGGCGGTCGACAGTTCCTTATCCTCGTTCTTGTACAGCTTCGAGAACACGCTGATGCCGATGCCGGCCTCGCCATACCAGCCCAGCTTGTCGTCCGCCTGGTAGCGGAACACCGGGGTGAAGCCGATCACGCCGATGTTCTTGTTCTGGCCCGGCACGTTGCGGTAGGCCTCGAGGCGCCACACGGCGACGTTGGCGTCCCAGTAGCCCGACAGGTGGCGGCCGTTGGAGGAGAACCAGCGCTTGTCCCAGTCGGACTGGACGGCGACGCGGGCGAATTTCTGCTGCGGGTTGGTGCCGTACTCGAAGGAGACGGAATCGATCAGGCCGTCGGCGGCATGGCCCGCCTGGGCGAACAGGGCGGCGGTCAGGGCCGCCAGCGTTGCGCCGATATGTTTCTTGTTAATCATGTTGTTTCTTTCGAAAGGGGAGCGTAAATATTGTGCAGTGCGCTATTGTACAAGTGAGAACAATACCGTGCTGGCGGCCACCTTGTTATGCGACGAAGGTATGATAGGGACCCGCCGAAACTGAACTTTTATCCAACATGGCCGAACCCACCATCACTCCTCTGTACCCCCTCGCCGCCCCCATGCAGCGCCAGCAAGAACCCGTCGCGCTGCCGCATGACCCTGTCGGCGAGCACATTGCCGCCCACCTGGGGGCGCCGGCCATGTTCTTCCATGACACGGTGGCTGATCCGGTCCAGGTCGACATCCATGTAATTCCGGCCGGGCCGCAGTATCCCTACCTGCGCCTGGTCACCTCGGGCATGAGCCAGCGCGCCATGACCGTGCCGGAAGGTGCGCCGCCCTATGCCGAGCTGATGATGTCGCTGCCGGCGGACTGGAAGCTGGACGAGGAATCGGTCAAGGACGAGCGCTGGTACTGGCCGGTCGCGCTGCTGCGCCACCTGGCCCACTATCCGCACCAGCAGGCGACCTGGCTGGGCCTGGGCCACTCGGTGCCGAACGGCAGCCCGGCCAAGCCCTATGCCTCCGGCGTCAAGTTCACCGGCGCCATCCTGCTGCCGCCGGTCTCGGCGCCCGAGCCCTTCCAATCGGTGACGGTGGAGGGCAAGGATGTGTATTTCCATTGCGTGGTGCCGCTGTACCAGGAAGAACTCGACCTCGCGCGCCGCCGCGGCTTCCCCGAGCTGTTGGACAGGTTCAACGACAAGAACGTGACCGACGTGGTGGTGCCTGACCGCGTCAACACGGCCAAGAAGAAGTTCCTCGGTTTGTTCTGATGGACAAGCCCCTCATCGCTTTCCTCGGCATCGGCCTGATGGGCGCGCCGATGGCTGCGCGTCTGGTGGCGGCCGGGTATTCGGTGCGGGTGTGGAACCGGACCCATGCCAAGGCCGAGGCCCTGCGCGCACAGGGCGCCGAGCCGCATGCCGATCTCTCCAGCGCGGTGCGCGGGGCCGGGGTCGTGATCTCGATGCTGGAGGCGGGGCCGGTGGTGGGGGAGGTGATCGAGGCCGCGCTGCCGTCGCTGGCGCCAGGCCTGCTGTGGATCGACATGAGTTCGACGCGGCAGGACGAGGCGGCAAGCTTCCATGCGAAGCTGTCGGCGGCGGGCTGCCGCTTCCTCGATGCGCCGGTCTCCGGCGGCGTGGGTGGGGCACAGAGCGGGCAGCTGGCGATCATGGCTGGCGGCGCGCAGGGCGACTTCGACGAAGCGCTTCCCCTGCTGCAAGCGATGGGCACGCCGCGCCTGGTCGGGCCGGTGGGCAGCGGACAGGTGGCCAAGCTATGCAACCAGCTGATCGTCGGGGCGACCCTGAACGTGGTGGCTGAGGCCTTGTTGCTGGCGCAGGCCGCCGGGGCCGATCCGGTGCAGGTGCGCGAGGCGATTCGCGGCGGGTTTGCCGGAAGCCGGATTCTCGAAGTGCATGGCCAGCGCATGCTGGATAGGAACTTCGTAGCGGGCGGGCAGGTGAAAAGCCAGCTCAAGGACCTTCACAACGTGCTGGCGGCGGCGGGCGCGGCGGACCTGAGCTTGCCGGTGACCGAGCTGGTGACTAGGCAGTACGCATCGATCGCCGGAGATTTGTCGCAGGCAGATCACGCGGCGGCGTTGATTGCGTTGGAGAGGATAAATCGGGGCTTGCGCTTGGGGGATGGGCCTGATCAGATGTGAGACGCATTTGTCACGGCTCATCAAGCCTTTGCACCGCAGTGCTGCAGCATCAGCACCTCAGTCCCGCAGCATCAGCACGTCAGTCCGGCAGCTTCAGCACGTCAGTCCGGCAGCCCCAGCACGTCATTCCGGCGAAGGCCGGAATCCAAGTTTGCAAGCACGACCTCAACGCTACGAACTTGGGCACCGGCCTTCGCCGGTGCGACGGTCTTGAGCCTAGCGAAGAAAGCGTGCGTTATCGCTGAGCCGTGAAAATAACACGTGAGTCTCGCAACATCAGCACGTCAGTCCCGTAGCATCAAAACGTCAGTCCCGCAGCCCCAGCACGTCATTCCGGCGAAGGCCGGAATCCAAGTTTGCAAGCACGACCTCAACGCTACGAACTTGGGCACCGGCCTTCGCCGGTGCGACGGTCTTGAGGTTAGCGAAGAAAGCACGCGTTATCGCTAAGCCGCGAAAGTAACACGTGAGTCCCGCAACATCAGCACGTCAGTCCCGCAGCATCAGAACGTCAGTCCCGCAGCATCAGCACGTCAGTCCGGCTGCTCAGCACGTCAGTCCGGCAGCCCCAGCACGTCATTCCGGCGAAGGCCGGAATCCAAGTGTGCAAGCACTACCTCAACGCTACGAACTTGGGCACCGGCCTTCGCGGGTGCGACGGTCTTGGGGTTGGCGAAGAAAACGCGCGTTATCGCTCAGTGAGCAATTTGGGCCCCCGCCTGCGCGGGGGCGACGTCTCGACGGTACGCGCTTCCTTGCAGCGTAAGGGTATTGCGTTGGCTGCTGACCCGAGACTACGCCGCCGGCAAACTCATCTCCACCAACCTGACCCAATAACTGGCCCCGATCGGCAAGAGATTGTCGTTGAAGTCATAACTGCCGTTATGCAGCTGGCAGGGCCCCAGCCCATGCCCGCCGGCCCGGTGTTCGCCCTCGCCATTCCCGATGAACACATAGCACCCTGGCTTCGCCTGCAGCATGAAAGCGAAATCCTCCGCCCCCATGGTCGGCTCGACATCCGTGTCGACCCGATCCGCGCCGACCACCGCGCGCATCGCCTCGACCGCGAAGGCCGTCTGCTCCGCATGGTTCACCAGCGGAGGATAGTTGCGCTTGAAGTTGAACTCCACGCTGGCCCCGAAGCCCGCCGCCACGCCGGCCGCGATCTCGTTCATGCGCCGCTCGATCAGGTCCAGCACCCCGGTGGTGAAGGTGCGCACCGTGCCGATCAGCACCGCTTCGTCCGGAATCACATTGGTGGCGCTGCCCGCATGGATCTGGGTGATCGACAGCACCGCCGTATCCAGCGGGTTCTTTTCGCGCGAGATGATGGTCTGCCAGGCCTGGGCGATCTGCACCGCCACCATCACCGGGTCGATGCCGCGGTGCGGCTGGGCCGCATGCGCGCCCTTGCCGCGCACCACGACGCGGAACTCGTTACTGGAGGCCATCATCGGCCCCGCCACCACGCCGAAGCTGCCCTCGGGAATGCCGGGCCAGTTGTGCATGCCGTACACCGCTTCCATCGGGAACTGTTCGAACAGCCCGTCGTCCATCATGCGCTTGGCCCCGCCGCCGCCTTCCTCGGCCGGCTGGAAGATCAGGTAGACCGTGCCGTCGAAATTGCGGTGCTGCGAAAGATGGTGCGCCGCGCCCAGCAGCATGGCGGTGTGGCCGTCGTGCCCGCAGGCGTGCATCTTGCCCGGATGGCGCGAGGCATGGGGGAAGCCGTTCAGCTCCTGCATCGGCAGCGCGTCCATGTCGGCACGCAGGCCGATGGCGCGATTCGAACTGCCGTTCTTGATGATGCCGACCACGCCGGTGACGCCCAGGCCGCGCACGATGGGAATGCCCCAGGCCGTCAGGCGCTCGGCCACCAGGTCGGCGGTGCGCACCTCTTCGTAGCACAGCTCCGGATGGGCGTGCAAGTCGCGGCGGATAGCCTGCAACTCGGTCTGGAAAGCGAGGATGTTGTCCACTAACTTCATCAGAATCTCCGTTGTCTTGCCATGCTTGCATTGCATGCCTTGAACTATTGTAGCCTGCCTCAAACAGTCTTGACAGAGGAGGGCACAGAGGCCGCGAGAATCGTATAAAGTATTGGTTTTACGCAGTTTTTTAATAAGAAAAGAACATGACCGCCACCGTCGTCCGTGCCGCTTGCCCTCACGATTGCCCCGATACCTGCGCCCTGCTCGTTACCGTCGAGAACGGCGTGGCGACCGAGGTGCGGGGCGATCCCGAGCATCCGACCACGGCCGGTGTGCTGTGCACCAAGGTCTCGCGCTACGTCGAGCGCACCTACCACGCCGAGCGCCTGCTGTACCCGATGCGCCGCGTGGGCCGCAAGGGCGAAGGCAAGTTCGAGCGCATCAGCTGGGACGAGGCGCTGGACGAAATCGCCGGCCGCCTGAAGGACATCGCCGCGCGCGACCCGCAAGCCATCCTGCCCTACAGCTACGCGGGCACCATGGGCCTGGTGCAGGGCGATTCGATGTCGCTGCGCTTCTTCAACAAGCTCGGCGCCTCGCTGCTGGACCGCACCATCTGCGCCACCGCCGGCGCCACTGGCTACAAGTACACCATCGGCGGCTCGATCGGCACCGACATGGAAGAATTCCAGAACGCCAGGCTGATCCTGATCTGGGGCGGCAACCCGATCGCCTCCAACCTGCACTTCTGGATGCGCGTGCAGGAAGCCAAGCGCCGCGGCGCCACCCTCATCGCCATCGATCCCTACCGCTCGCTGACGGCGGAGAAATGTCACCAGCACATTGCCCTGCTGCCCGGCACCGACGCCGCGCTGGCGCTGGGCATGATGCACGTGCTGATCAAGGAAGACCTGATCGACCACGACTACGTGGCCGACCACACCCTCGGCTTCGAGGAACTCAAGGCGCGCGCGCTGGAATGGACGCCGGAGCGCACCGCGGAAACCTGCGGCATCACGGTGGACGAGGTGGTGGCGCTGGCGCGCGTCTACGGCCAGACCGCCAGGCGCGGCGAGGCGGCCGCGATCCGCGTCAACTATGGCCTGCAGCGCGTGCGCGGCGGCGGCATGGCGGTGCGCAACATCACCTGCCTGCCGGCCCTGGTCGGCGCCTGGCGCCATGCGGCGGGCGGCGTGCAGCTCTCGACCTCGGGTTCCTTCCCGACCAACCGCGCGGCCCTGCAGCGCCCCGACCTGCTGGATGGGCGCAGCCCGCGCACCATCAACATGACGACCATCGGCGACGACCTGCTCAAGGACGCCTCGCCCTGGTTCGGTCCGAAGATCGAAGCCGTGATCGTCTACAACGCCAACCCGCTGGCGATCGCGCCCGATTCGGCCAAGGTGCAGCGCGGCTTCGAGCGCGAAGACCTGTTCACCGTGGTACTGGAACACTTCCGCACCGACAGCGCGGACTACGCCGACATCCTGATCCCGGCCACCACCCAGCTCGAGCACGTCGACGCCCACCTGGCCTACGGCCACCTGTACATGATGGCCAACAACGCGGCCATCGCCCCCATGGGCGAAGCCAAGCCCAACACCGAATTCTTCCGCCTGCTGGCGGCGCGCATGGGCTTCGACGACCCCTGCTTCAGCGAGACCGACGACGAGCTCGCCGCCCAGGCCTTCAACGCCAAGGACACGCGCGCGATCCACTTCGACTGGGAATCGCTCAAGCGCAAGGGCTGGCAGAAACTGAACATGCCGGCCGCGCCTTTCGCGCAGGGCGGCTTCCCGACCCCGTCGGGCAAGTGCGAGTTTTATTCGAGCACCATGGCGAAGGATGGCCTGGACCCGGTCCCGACCTATATCCCGCCTTACGAATCGGTGGCTTCCAACCCGGAGCTGGCCGAAAAATATCCGCTGGCGATGATCTCTCCACCGGCGAGGAACTTCCTCAACTCAACGTTTGTCAACGTGCAAAGCCTGCGCGCCACCGAGGGCGAGCCGCACCTCGATATCCACCCGGTCGATGCCGCCGCGCGCGGCCTCGAGCATGGGGATATGGCGCGCATTTTCAACGATCGCGGCTCGTTCGTCGCCCGCGCACGCGTGACCGACAAGGCGCGTCCGGGGCTGGTGGTAGGCTTGTCCATCTGGTGGAAGAAGTTGTCCACCGACGGCAAGAATGCCAATGAAGTCACCAGCCAGCGTCTGACCGACATGGGCAGGGCGCCCACTTTCTACGACACCCTGGTGCAGGTCGAAAAAGCCGCACCATCAACGCGAGATGAAACCCTCTAGGTACACCCAGGCCTTCCGGCCATTGATGGCCGCCGCTTGCGCGGCCATGATGTTGTCAAGCTGCTCATCCCTCTCCTACTACACCCAGGCCGCGCAAGGCCAGCTCGAATTGCTGAGCGACTCGCGGCCGATCGACGACTGGATCGCCGATCCCAACACCAGCATCAAGCTGCGTCACCGCCTCGAGACCGCGCGCCAGATCCGCCGCTACGCGATCGAGGAAATGAAACTGCCCGATAACGGCAGCTATACCAATTACACCCACCTCAAGCGCCCCTACGTGCTGTGGAACGTGGTGGCCACGCCCGAGCTGTCGCTCAAGCCCGTGCAGTGGTGTTTCCCGGTGGCCGGCTGCGTGAACTACCGCGGCTACTACAGCAAGGACGAGGCCCAGGCCTTCGCCAAACAGTTGCGCGCCAAGGGCCACGACGTCGAGGTCGGCGGCGTGCCGGCCTACTCGACCCTGGGCTGGTTCAGCGACCCCCTGATCTCGACCTTCATCAATTACCCCGACGCCCAGCTGGCGCGCATGCTGTTCCACGAGCTGGCCCACCAGGTGGTCTACGTGGCGGGCGACTCGCAGTTCAACGAGTCCTTCGCCAGCGCGGTCGAAGAGGCCGGCGTGGAAGGCTGGCTCGAGCGCTTCGGCAACCCCATGATGCGCGAGGCCTACCAGCGCTACGCGGCGCGCAAGAAGGATTTCCTGGCCCTGCTGGTGAAGTATCGCGGCGAGCTGGACCGTACCTACAAGAGCATGGTCCCGGACAGCGAGAAGCGCGCCACCAAGGCGCGCCTGTTCCTGGCGCTGAAGGACGACTACCAGGTGCTCAAGGCGAACTGGGGCGGCTACGCGGGCTACGACAGGTTCTTCGAGGAGCCGCTGTCGAACGCCCACCTGGCGTCGATCGCGACTTATAACGATTTCGTGCCCGCTTTCCGCGCGATGTTGCGGCGCGATAAGAGCTGGGGCGCCTTCTACAAGTCGGTCAACCAGCTTGCCAAGCTCGACAAGGCCGACCGCCACCGCGTGCTCAAGAGCCTGGGCGCGACCGTCACGCCGGCGCCGCTGGTGGTGCAGCGCAGCATGGTCGGCGCGAGGTAGAGGACCCGTTCCAATCGCGCCGAAAGCGCTTGCGCCGCGAAGCACTGCCCGATAGCATCATCATCAGCGATAACAAAGGCATAAGCTTCGCGCGCGCGTGCGCCGGGAGCACCAGCCCGGGCGCTCGATCAGAACGATAACTATCTCGAGACAAAAGGCATCCGATGGACAAAACTTGGCTGAAGTCGTATCCCCCTGGCGTACCCACGGAGATTGATCCAGATCAATACCGATCACTGGTGCATTTGTTGGAAGAGTCGTTCAGTAAGTACGCGAGTCGCAGCGCCTATGTGTGCATGGACAAGCACCTGAGCTACAGCGAGCTGGATGCCTATTCGACCCGCCTGGCCGCCTGGCTGCAGAGCCGCGGCATGGCGCCGGGGGCGCGGGTGGCGATCATGATGCCGAACGTGCTGCAATACCCGGTCGCGATCGCGGCCGTGCTGCGCGCCGGCTACACCGTGGTCAACGTCAACCCGCTGTACACGGCGCGCGAGCTGGAACACCAGATCAGCGATTCGGGCGCCGAGGCCATCATCGTGCTCGAGAACTTCGCGCACACGGTGCAGCAGGTGCTGGGCAAGACCCCGCTGCGCCACGTGGTGGTGGCGAGCATGGGCGAGATGCTGGGCGGCGCCAAGGGCATGCTGGTCAACTTCGTGGTCCGCAGCGTCAAGAAGATGGTGCCGGAATATACGATCCCCAACATGGTGCGCTTCAAGGAAGCCCTGTCCCAGGGCAGCCGCATGCCGTTCAAGCCGGCCAGCATCAAGTCGGACGACGTCGCCTTCCTGCAGTACACCGGCGGCACCACCGGCGTATCGAAGGGCGCGACCCTGACCCATCGCAACGTGATCGCCAACGTGCTGCAGTCCGAGGCCTGGTCCAAGCCGGCCATGAAGGACATGGGCGCGGACGAGCAGATCGTGATCGTGTGCGCGCTGCCGCTGTACCACATCTTCGCGCTGACGGCCTGCGCGATGTGGGGCATGCGCACCGGCGCGCTGAACGTGCTGATCGTGAACCCGCGCGACATCCCGGGTTTCGTGAAGGAGCTGGGCAAGTACAAGTTCAATATGCTGCCGGCCGTCAATACGCTGTACAACGCCCTGGTGAACAATCCGGAGTTCGCCAAGCTCGATTTCTCGGGCCTGAAGGTGTCGAACGGCGGCGGCATGGCGGTGCAGAAGGCGGTGAACGACAAGTGGCGCCAGGTGACGGGCACCAGCATCATCGAGGGTTACGGCCTGTCCGAGACTTCGCCGGTGGCCACCTGCAACCGCGCCGACGTCACCGAGTTCACCGGCACCATCGGCCTGCCGGTGCCCTCGACCGACATCGCGATCCTGGACGACGAGGGCAAGGTGCTGGCGCCGGGCCAGATCGGCGAGATCGCGATCCGCGGCCCGCAGGTGATGGCGGGCTACTGGAACCGGCCCGATGAAACGGCCAAGGTGATGACGCCGGACGGCTTCTTCAAGTCGGGCGACGTCGGCATCATGGACGAGAACGGCTACGTGAAGATCGTCGACCGCAAGAAGGACATGATCCTGGTGTCGGGCTTCAACGTCTACCCGAACGAGCTGGAAGGCGTGATCGCCGCGCATCCGGGCGTGCTGGAGTGCGCCGTGATCGGCGTGCCCGACGAGCACTCGGGCGAGGCGGTGAAGGTGTTCGTGGTGCGCAAGGACCCGAACCTGACCGCCGAGCAGCTGATGGACTACTGCAAGCAGCAGTTCACCGGCTACAAGAAACCGAAGTACATCGAATTCCGCGATGAGCTGCCGAAGACCAACGTCGGCAAGATCCTGAGGCGCGCGCTGAGGGATGAAAAGCAGGCGGCATAGAAGCGGCGTTCGCATAGGCGCAAGCCGCCTCCGGGCGGCTTTCGCGTTTTAATGGAACCAATAAAGAAGGGTAGGACAGATGGACAAGTTTTGGCTCAAGTCGTATGAGGAAGGCGTGCCTGCGGAGATCGATCCGACGCAGTACCGCTCCCTGACGCATTTGCTGGAGGAGGCGTTCCGCAAGTACGCCGACCGCAAGGCCTACGCCTGCATGGGCAAGTCCATCACGTTCGCCGAACTGGATGCGATGTCGGCGCGCATGGGCGCCTGGCTGCAGGACCGCGGCCTCAAGCCCGGCGCGCGCGTGGCGCTGATGATGCCGAACGTGCTGCAATACCCGGTGGCGCTGGCGGCCGTGCTGCGCGCCGGCTACGTGGTGGTCAACGTCAATCCGCTGTACACCCCGCGTGAGCTGCAGCACCAGCTGAGCGACTCGGGCGCCGAGGCCATCGTGGTGCTGGAGAACTTCGCCCACACCGTGGAGCAGGTGGTGGCGAACACCGCCGTCAAGCACGTGGTGGTGGCGACCATGGGCGACCTGCTGGGCCTGAAGGGCCTGCTGGTCAACCTGGTGGTTCGCAAGGTCAAGAAGATGGTGCCGGGCTTTTCGCTGCCGGGCGCGGTTGCCTTCAACAAGGTGCTGTCCGAGGGCACCCGCCTGAGCCTGAAGCCGGTCACCATCGGCCATGACGACATCGCCTTCCTGCAGTACACCGGCGGCACCACCGGCGTGTCGAAGGGCGCGGTGCTGCTGCACCGCCACGTGATCGCCAACGTGCTGCAGAACGAGGCCTGGTTCGGCCCGACCCTGGCGCGCATGAAGGCCGGCGAGCAGCCGCAGTTCGTGTGCGCGCTGCCCCTGTACCACATCTATGCGCTGACCGTGTGCGCGCTGCTGGGCCTGCGCACCGGCGGCATGAACCTCCTGATCCCGAACCCGCGCGACATCGGCGGCTTCATCAAGGAGCTGGGCGGCTACCGCATCAACATTTTCCCGGCCGTGAACACCCTGTACAACGGCCTGGTGAACAACCCCGACTTCGCCAGGCTCGATTTCTCGGGCCTGATGGTATGCCCGGGCGGCGGCATGGCGGTGCAGAAGGCCGTGGCCGACAAGTGGCTGAAGATCACCGGCACGCCCATCGTGGAAGGCTATGGCCTGTCGGAGACCTCGCCGGTGGTGACTGCCAACCGCTGCGACATCACCGACTTCACCGGCACCATCGGCCTGCCGCTGCCCTCGACCGAGATCCGCATCCTGGACGAGCAGGACCGCGAAGCGCCCTTCGGCACCGCCGGCGAGATCGCGGTGCGTGGTCCGCAGGTGATGGCCGGCTACTGGCAGCGCGACGACGAGACGGCCAAGGTCATGACCGCCGACGGCTTCTTCAAGACCGGCGACGTGGGCATCATGGACGAGCAGGGCTATACCCGCATCGTCGACCGCAAGAAGGACATGATCCTGGTGTCGGGCTTCAACGTGTATCCGAACGAGATCGAAGGCGTGGTGGCGGCCCATCCGGGCGTGCTGGAAGTGGCCTGCGTGGGCGTGCCGGACCAGCACTCGGGCGAAGCGGTCAAGCTCTACGTCGTGCGCAAGGATCCGAAGCTGAGCGTGGAAGAGCTGATGGCCTTCTGCAAGGAGCAGCTGACCGGGTACAAGCGGCCCAAGTTCATCGAGTTCCGCGAGACCCTGCCCAAGACCAATGTGGGCAAGATCCTGCGGCGCGAGTTGAGGGACGAGAAGGCGAAGCAGCCGGCTTGAGGCTAACGCTGCTCGGGCAAACTTGGATCCCGGCCTTCGCCGGGATGACGTTGTTAGAGGGCGCAAGAATGGCTGTTGCGCGGCTTCGGCGACGCCTGTACCGCTACTGATTCTGCAAAATGAAACAACGTCGTTCCGGCGAAGGCCGGAACCCAAGTTTGCAAGAACAGCCCCTAACCTATCCTCTCCACCCCCACCTTCCCATCCCCCACCCCGAACGACGCCAGCACCCTCACCCCCGACCCGGCATCGCGCACATCGTCCAGCCCCATGCAATGCGTCACCGTCCCCTTGGGCGTGACCTCCATCATCATGAACCCCCGCTTGTCGCTGCGCCCATACTTCATGTGCGGATTGTTCTCCACATGCGCGAGCGTGCGCGCCTGGGGCCGCGAACTCGAGGTCACCGAGGTCCCGCAAAACTCCGTCGCCACCAGCGGATTCCCCTTCGACACCGGCCGCGAAAAATCCGGCCTCAACTCGCAGGCATAGAACGTGTGCACATCTCCGCCCAGCACCACGGGATTCCTGGCGCGCGCCTTCAGCACCGATTCCAGCAGCCGCTTCCTCGCCAGCGGATACCCGTCCCACCCATCGCTCCACACCCGGTTGTCCCCCGGCTTGGCCACCGGATAGCTGCTCGACTGCGCCATCAGGGTCTGCTGGGCCAGGATGTTCCAATGCGCGCGCGAGGATTGCAGGCCTGAAGCCAGCCACGCCTCCTGCTCCTTGCCGAGCATGCTGCGCCCCGGATCCTGCAAGGCCCGGCAATCGCGCGCGAACATGGCGCTCGAGCCGCCGCGGTTCCTGGGCGTGCAGGCCTGCACCGCGCGGTACTGCCGGTCGTCCAGCACGTGGATGCGCGCCAGTCGTCCCCAGTCGTAGCGCTGGTAAAGCCGGACTTCATCGAAACCGCCAGGCCGGACCTGCGGCAGGCGCAAGGGCATGTGCTCGTAGAAGGCCTGGTAGGCCGCCGCCCGCCGCGCCGCGAAGTCGGCGGCCAGGCGCTCGTCGCGCAGGCCCGCATAGTCGTTGGCCACCTCGTGGTCGTCCCAGGTCACGATCCAGGGCGCGGCCAGGTGGGCCGCCTGCAGGTCGGGGTCGCTCTTGTACTGCGCATAGCGGCGGCGATAATCGGCCAGCGTGAAAGACTCGTCGCGGCGCACGGCGCGCTGCGGATGCTTGAGCTGGTAGGCGCCCCATTCGTAGATGTAGTCGCCGAGGAAGGCCACGAGGTCCGGCGCGCCGGCGGCGATGTGGCGGTGCGCCGCATAGCTGCCGAACTCCCAGTGCTGGCAGGACGCCACCGCCAGCTTCAGCATCGCCGGCATGGTCCCTGGCGCGGGCGCGGTGCGTGTGCGGCCGACCGGGCTGACGGCCTCGCCCAGCATGAAGCGGTACCAGTACCAGCGGTCCGGCCGCAAGCCCTTCACGTCGACGTGGACGCTGTGGGCGAGTTCCGGCGCCGCGCTGGCGCTGCCGCGCGCGACGATGCGGCGGAAGGCTTCGTCTTCCGCCACTTCCCAGCGCACCGCGAAGGCGAGGGCGGAGGGCGGCGCGGCGTCGAGCGGATTGGCGAGGATGCGCGTCCACAGGATCACCGAATCGGGCAGGGGTGAGCCGGAGGCGACGCCCAGGCTGAAAGGGTAGGCGGGGCCGGCGGACGAGGCCGGGCTCGCGAGCGAAGCCCCGGCCAGCGCGGCCGACCAGCGCGCGCCCTGCAACAGGAACAGCCGGCGCCCGCCCCGCATCGGCTCAGCGTTCGGCGATCAGCGAATCGAGCGGCGGCAACTGGCGCGGCTTGCGGTCCGGGCCGGTGGCGACATAGGTCAGGGTCGCCTCGGTCACCTTCACCACCTCGGCCTGCAGGCGGTTGCGCTCGGCATAGACTTCGACGCACACGGTGATCGAGGTGTTGCCAACCTTGACGATATCGGCGTAGAACGACAACAGGTCGCCCACGAACACCGGGTGCTTGAACAGGAAGGAGTTCACGGCGATGGTCGCCACGCGGCCGTTGGCGCGGCGGGTGGCCGGCAGCGAGCCGGCGATGTCGACCTGGGCCATGATCCAGCCGCCGAACACGTCGCCATAGACATTGGCGTCGGCCGGGGCGGGCATGACGCGCAGCTCCGGCATTTTTCCTGCCGGCAGTCGGGTGGCGTGGTTGGCGGTGGTGTTTTCTGGCGTGGTCATCTTGAAATTCCGGTAAAAGCTACAATCGTCCCGAATTGAACCATAAATCACGAAGCCCCGCCATGCGACGCAACACCGCCTCCAGCCTGCCAGCCCCTCCCGACGCCAAAGGCGCGCCCCGCAACGATTGGGCCACCCTGCGCACACTGTTCCCCTACTTGTGGGTCTACAAGTGGCGCGTGCTGGCCGCGCTCGCCGCGCTGATCGGCGCCAAGCTCGCCAACGTCGGCGTGCCGGTGGTGCTCAAGCGCCTGATCGACCAGCTCAGCATCGACCCGGCCGATCCGCAAGCCCTGCTGGTGCTGCCGGTCGGCGCGCTCGTCGCCTACGGCCTGCTGCGCCTGTCGACCACGGTGTTCACCGAGTTGCGCGAATTCCTGTTCGCGCGCGTGACCCAGCGCGCAGTGCGCACCATCGCGCTCAAGGTGTTCCGTCACCTGCACGCGCTGTCGCTGCGCTTCCACCTGAACCGCCAGACCGGCGGCATGACGCGCGACATCGAGCGCGGCACCCGCGGCGTGAACTCGCTGATCTCGTATTCGCTGTTCAACGTGCTGCCGACCCTGGTCGAGATCACCCTGGTGCTGGGTTACCTGATCATCCACTACGACGTCTGGTTCAGCGTGATCACGGGCGTGGCGCTGGTGACCTACATCGCCTTCACCGTCATCGTCACCGAATGGCGCACGCATTTCCGCCGCACCATGAACGACCTCGACTCGAAAGCCAACACCAAGGCCATCGACTCGCTGCTCAACTACGAGACCGTGAAGTACTTCGGCAACGAGGACTGGGAAGCCAGGCGCTACGACCAGGGCCTGCAGAACTACGAGAACGCCGCGGTGCGCTCGCAGACTTCGCTGTCGGTGCTCAACACCGGCCAGTCCCTGATCATCGCCACCGCCGTCACCCTGATCCTGTGGCGCGCCACCGAGGGCGTGATCGCCGGGACCATGACCCTGGGCGACCTGGTGCTGGTGAACGCCTTCATGATCCAGCTGTACATCCCGCTCAACTTCCTGGGCGTGATCTATCGCGAGATCAAGCAGAGCCTGGCCGATATGGAGCGCCTGTTCGCGCTGCTCGACCAGAACCGCGAGGTGGCCGATTCGCCGAAGGCCCAGCCCCTGGTGACGCGCGGCGCCCGGGTCGAGTTCTTGCACGTGGAGTTCAGCTACGAATCCAAGCGCCAGATCCTGTTCGACGTCGACTTCAGCATTCCTGCCGGGACCACCACCGCCGTGGTCGGGCACAGCGGCTCGGGCAAGTCGACCCTGTCGCGGCTGCTGTTCCGCTTCTACGACGTGAACGGCGGATCGATCCGCATCGACGGCCAGGACCTGCGCGAGGTGACCCAGCAGTCGCTGCGCGCGGCGATCGGCATCGTGCCCCAGGACACGGTGCTGTTCAACGACACCATCGAATACAACATCGCCTACGGACGCCCGGGTGCGGGCCGCGAGGACATTGTGGCGGCGGCGCGCGCGGCCTCGATCCACGATTTCATCGAGAGCCTGCCGGACGGCTACCAGACCATGGTGGGCGAGCGCGGGCTGAAGCTGTCGGGCGGCGAGAAGCAGCGGGTGGCGATCGCGCGCACCCTGCTCAAGGACCCGGCGATCCTGATCTTCGACGAGGCGACTTCGGCGCTGGATTCCAAGTCGGAGCAGGCGATCCAGGCCCAGCTCAAGGAGATCGCGAAGAACCGCACGACCCTGGTGATCGCGCACCGCCTGTCGACCATCGCGGATGCGCAGCAGATCATCGTGCTGGACCACGGCCGGATCGTGGAGCGCGGCACCCACGCCTCGCTGCTGGCGGCGCGCGGCCTGTACGCGCAGATGTGGGAGCGGCAGCTGGCGCGCCCCGACGAGGATGTGGCCTCGCCGCCGCTGGAAGCCCAGCGCGACGAAGCCCTCAAGTAAGCGCTGCTACACCTCAGTAGGTGTTGAACATCCGCTGGATTTCCCTGGTGTCGCCGGTCTTGGTCAGCGCCAGCATCAGGAGGATGCGCGCCTTCTGCGGGCTGAGGTTGTCGCCCGCCACGAAGTCCAGCTGGTCGTCGTTGGCCTCGCCGTTGCGCGCCACGATGCCCTGGCCCACGCGGCTGGAGCGCACGATGACCACGCCTTTCGCGCGCGCCGCCACCAGCGCCGGCTTGGTGTTCGCCGGCAGGCTGCCGTTGCCCACGCCCGCGTGCACCAGGCCCTTGGCGCCGGCCGCCACCAGGGCGTTGACTGCCACCGCGCCCACGTTCGCGTAGGCATAGGCGACGTCCACCTGCGGCAGCGACGCCAGTTTGCTCACGTCGAACTCGGTATCGACCGTGTGCTTGCGCGTCGGCTCGCGGTAGAAGTAAGGCTTGCCGCTCTGGATATAGCCGATCATGCCCAGTTCCGCCGCGCGGAAGGTGTCGGCGGTGGTGGTGTTGGCCTTGGTTACGTCACGCGCCGTGTGGATCTGGTCGTTCATCGCCACCAGCACGCCCTTACCCGCGGCGGCCGGGTTGCCCGCCAGTTGCACCGCGTTGTACAGGTTGATCGGACCGTCGGCCGACAGCGCGGTGGACGGACGCATCGAGCCCACCAGCACCACCGGCTTCCTGCTCTTGACGACCAGGTTGAGGAAATACGCGGTTTCTTCCAGCGTGTCGGTGCCGTGGGTGATCACGATGCCGTCCACGTCCGGCTGGGCCAGCAGCTGGTTGACGCGCTTGGCCAGTTGCAGCCAGTGTTCGTTGCCCATGTTCTCGCTGGCGATCTGGAACACCTGCTCGCCGGTGACATTGGCCACCTTGGCCAGTTCAGGCACGGCCTGGATCAGGGCCTGCACCCCGACCGTGGCGGCGGTGTAGCCGACCGTGGTGGTGCTGGTGGCGCCGGTGCCGGCGATGGTGCCGCCGGTCGCGAGGATGCGCACGTTCGGCAGTTTGCCGGCCTGGGCCTGGACGCCGCCGGCGAGCAGGAACAGGGAGCCGAACAGAGCCAGGGTGGCGCGGCGGGTGGGGTGGAACAGCATGGGACTTCTCCTGAAACGCAAAACACTGCGCACGCCAATGGGGACGCACGCTCAAAAAAAACACGTCGTTCCCGCGCAGGCGGGAACCCAAGTTCTTCAGCTACATCGAGAAACTTGGGTTCCCGCCTGCGCGGGAACGACGGGTGGGGCTGCGAGGCTAGGCCTGAAGCAGCCTGTAATTACAGCCTCTTGTAAATGACGCCATCCTTCATCACGAACTTGACCTGCTCGAGCAGCTTCACGTCGCGCAGCGGGTCGCCCTCCACCGCGATGATGTCGGCCGCGTAGCCCGGTTCGATCGCACCCAGGCGCTTGCCCTGGTCGAGCAGGGCGGCGGCGTGCACGGTGGCTGCGCGGATCGCCTCGACCGGCGTCATGCCCGCTTCCACCATGTAGCCGAACTCCTTGGCGTTCTCGCCGTGCGGGAACACGCCGGCGTCGGTGCCGAAGGCGATCTTCACGCCTGCCTTGTGCGCGCGGGCGAAGGTGTTCTGCAGCTGCGGGCCGATGGCCGCCGCCTTCGGGCGCACCAGGGCCGAGTAGTAGTTCGGGTCCTTGGCCTTGTCCGCCACGTAGCGGCCGGCCGAGATGGTCGGCACGTACCAGCCGCCGCTCTTCTTGAACAGGCCGATCACCTCGTCGTCCATCAAGGTGCCGTGCTCGATCGAGTCGACCCCGGCGCGCAGCGCGCGCTTCATGCCCTCGGCGCCGTGGGCGTGGGCGGCGACGCGGAAGCCATAGTCCTTGGCGGTGCTGACCACGGCCTTGAGCTCGTCCTCGGTGTACTGCGAGTTCTGGCCGCTGGCGGCCTGGCTCAGCACCCCGCCGGTGGCGGTGATCTTGATCAGGTCCGCGCCTTCCTTGTAGCGGGCGCGCACGGCCTGGCGGGCTTCCTCGGGGCTGTCGACCACGCCCTGTTCGGGGCCGGGCGTGCCGATCTTCTCGCTCAGGAAGTGCGACAGGTTGTTGGTCGGGTCGGCGTGGCCGCCGGTGGTGGCGATCGATTTGCCGGCCGTGAACATGCGCGGGCCGGGGATCGCGCCGGCCTGGATGGCGCGCTTGAGCGCGACGTTCAGGCCGTCGGCCGCGCCCAGGTCGCGCACGGTGGTGAAGCCCGCCATCAGGGTGCGCTCCGCGTACTTCACCGAGCGGAAGGCCATGTCGGCCGGATCGGCGGTGAGGCGGTCGCGGTAGGAATCGACCACAGGCTGGGTTTCGCTGGTCAGGTGCACGTGCATGTCGATCAGGCCCGGCAGGCAGGCATGGCGCGACAGGTCGATGGCGCCGGCCGCCTGGGTCATCGGGCCGACCGAGGTGATGGTGCCGTTGTCGATCACGATGCTCACGTTCTGGCGCCAGGTCCCGTTCTTGGCGTCGAGCAGGCGGCCGCAGTTGACCGTCTGGGTGGCGGCGCTGGCGCCGGTGGCAACAAGCAGCAATCCCGCCGCCGCATACAGCTGTTTCATGTCTCGCTCCTCATGGTGTTATAAAAAAGGCCCTCCATCGCTGGAAGGCCTTCGGGTGGTGCAATCGATGCGAGCGCCGCTCAGCGCAGCGGCGCCACGGCCGGGTCCTTGCTCGGGTCTCCGAGCTCGCCTTCCCATTTCGCGACCACGGCGGTGGCGATGCCGTTGCCGATCACGTTGGTGGCCGAACGGGCCATGTCCAGGAAGTGGTCGATGCCCAGCAGGAGCAGCAGGCCGGCTTCCGGAATGTCGAACTGGGCCAGCGTAGCGGCGATCACCACCAGCGAAGCGCGCGGCACGCCCGCCATGCCCTTGGAGGTCAGCATCAGCACCAGCATCATGGTCAGCTGGGTCGACAGCGACAGCTCGATGCCGTAGGCCTGGGCGATGAACACGGCGGCGAAGGTGCAGTACATCATCGAGCCGTCGAGGTTGAACGAATAGCCGATCGGCAGCACGAAGGCGGCCAGGCGGTTCTTGACGCCGAAGCGCTCCAGGCCTTCGAGGGTCTTGGGGAAGGCGGCTTCCGACGAGGCGGTCGAGAAGGCCAGCAGGGTCGGGCTGCGCAGCTCGGCGATCAGGCGCAGCACGCGCGGGCCGAGGAAGACCATGCCGATCAGGATCAGCACCACCCACAGCAGCGCGATGCCGAAGTAGAACTCGGCCATGAAGATGCCGTAGGTCGAGAGCACGCCCAGGCCGCTCTTGGCGATGATGCCGGCCACCGCCGCGAACACGGCGATCGGCGCGAAGTTCATCACGTAGCCGGTGACCTTCAGCATGATGTGGGCGATGCCGTCGACGGCGTCGATCAGCGGCGTGGCGCGCGCGCCGACCGCGGCGGCGGCGGTGCCGAAGAACAGCGAGAAGACCACGATCTGCAGGATCTCGTTCTTGGCCATGCCGTCGAAGATCGAGGACGGCACCAGGTGGGTGACGAATTCCTTCAGGGTCAGGCTGGAGGTCGCGATGCCCGAGGAGGCGCCGACGTCCGGCAGGCCGCCCATCGCGTGCATGGCGTCGCCCGGACGGAAGATGTTCACCAGGATCAGGCCCAGCGAGAGCGAGATCACCGAGGCGATGATGAACCAGCCCAGCGCCTTGACGCCGATGCGGCCCACTTCCTTGGCATCGCCCATCTTGGCGATGCCGACCACCAGGGTCGAGAACACCAGCGGCGCGATGATCATCTTGATCAGGCGGAGGAACAGGGTCGTGATCAGCGACATCGCTTCGGAGAAGGACTTCGCCTGTTCCTCGGTGACGTTGGCGTTGACCAGATAACCCACGACGATCCCGAGCACCAGCGCGATCAGGATGTAGGTGGTCAGACGGTTTCGATTGTTCATAACTGCTTCCTGTCTTGTGGACCTGTGCAAAGCCAGCGGCAACGGATGACGCTGTCGCTGGCAGGATGTTCGGGCATGATGCTGGCTTTCGGGGAGCGAAACGGCCAGCTCGTTCTGGTGGTTATGGCAAGTTCCGCAGTATCCTAGGCACCGGAAATGCTGTCAAGCATGCTTACCAAGCGCACAACAGGTAGAAGAAATGATCGAAATCGAGAATGTCAGCAAGTGGTATGGCGACTTCCAGGTGCTGAACGATTGCAGCACCCGGGTGGCGCGCGGGGACGTGGTGGTCGTGTGCGGGCCATCCGGATCGGGTAAATCCACCCTGATCAAGACCGTCAACGGACTGGAACCCTTCCAGCGCGGCGCGGTGCGCGTGGACGGGATTTCGGTGGGCGATCCGAAGACCGACCTGCCCAAGCTGCGGGCGCGGATCGGCATGGTGTTCCAGAATTTCGAGCTCTTCCCCCACCTGTCGGTACGCGACAACCTGACGCTGGCCCAGGTCAAGGTACTCGGCCGCGGCAAGGACGAGGCCACCCGGCGCGGGCTTGGCTACCTCGAGCGCGTGGGCCTGCTGGCCCACCAGGATAAATACCCGGGCCAGCTCTCGGGCGGCCAGCAGCAGCGGGTGGCGATCGCGCGCGCCCTTGCCATGGACCCGGTGGCCATGCTGTTCGACGAGCCGACCTCCGCCCTCGACCCGGAGATGATCGGCGAGGTGCTGGATGTGATGGTTGGCCTGGCCCAGGAGGGCATGACCATGATGGTGGTCACCCACGAGATGGGCTTCGCGCGCAAGGTCGCCGACCGCATCGTGTTCATGGACGGCGGGCGCATCGTCGAGGACAGTCCCAAGGACGCGTTCTTCGGCGCGCCGCGCTCCGACAGGGCGCGCGACTTCCTGGCCCGTATTATTCATTAGTCAACCCGCCCTGGCAGGGGCCGCCGGCGCGCTGCCGGGGGCGCGCAGCAGGTAAAATGTCGGCATTCGCAATCCGAGAGCCGCCATGTCCACCATCGCCACCCCTGACACCATCACCATCACCCGCCCCGACGACTGGCACCTGCACCTGCGCGACGGCGCCGCCATGGCCGCCGTCCTGCCGCACAGCGCGCGCCAGTTCGCCCGCGCGATCGTCATGCCCAACCTGAAGCCGCCGGTCACCACCGCGGCCGCGGCCCTGGCCTACCGCGAGCGCATCCTGGCCGCGCTGCCGGACGGGGTGGCCTTCGAGCCCTTGATGACCCTCTACCTGACCGACAACACCGATCCGGACGAGATCCGCCGCGCCCAGGACACCGGCTTCATCCACGCGGTCAAGCTCTACCCGGCGGGCGCCACCACCAACTCGGCGGCCGGCGTCACCAATCTCAAGAAGTGCTACAAGACCCTGGAAGTGATGCAGGAAGTGGGCATGCCCCTGCTGGTGCACGGCGAAGTGACCGACAACGAGATCGACCTGTTCGACCGCGAGGCGGTGTTCATCGAGCGCGTGATGCGCCCGCTGCGCCGCGACCTGCCGGCCCTGAACGTCGTGTTCGAGCACATCACCACCAAGGACGCGGCCCAGTACGTGGCCGAGGCCGAAGGCCCGATCGCCGCCACCATCACCGCCCACCACCTGCTGTACAACCGCAACGAGATCTTCCGCGGCGGCATCCGCCCGCACTTCTACTGCCTGCCGGTGCTCAAGCGCGAGGAACACCGACTGGCCCTGGTGACCGCGGCCACCAGCGGCGACGAGCGTTTCTTCCTCGGCACCGACTCGGCCCCGCACGCGGTCCACACCAAGTACGCGGCCTGCGGCTGCGCCGGCTGCTACACCGCCTTGCATGCGATGGAGATGTACACCGAAGCCTTCGCCCAGGCCGGCGCGCTGGACAAGCTGGAAGCCTTCGCGAGCCTGAACGGCCCGGCCTTCTACGGTCTGCCGCGCAACGAGGGCACGATCACGCTCAAGCGCGAGTCCTGGACCCTGCCCGAGTCCGTGCCCTTCGGCGAGCACGATCTGGTGCCGCTGAACGCGGGCGAAACCATCTCCTGGAAGATGGTCTAAGCGCGCCATGCTGGCGCAGATCGACTGGGCGCGTCCGTGGTACGACGCGGTGCGCCCGGCCTTCGAGCGGCTGGAGATCGAGGGAGACAGCTTCCTCGAGGCCTTCAACCGCAACGCCGCCGCGCTCGCGCTGCGCAACGATGCGGGCCTGCTGCTCCGCTTCGTGCCCCAGGCCGCGCTGCCCGAGGGCCGCGCCTACGAGGAGTTCATCGGCGCCACCGGCCAGGTGCCCACGCGCGACAACCTGCACGACTTCTTCAACGGCTTGGTGTGGCAGACCTTTCCGCGCATCAAGCGCGCCCTGAACGCCCTGCAGGCGGCCCAGATCGCCCAGGCCGGCATCGGCAAGTCGCGCGGTCCGGCGCGCGACGCCGCCACCATCTTCGACGAGAACGCGGCCCTGCTGCTGGTGCGCGACCATGAGCAGGGGCGGGCGCTGGTGGAGGCCCTGCGCGGCCATCGCTGGCTGGAAGCCCTGTTCGAGCGGCGCGCCATGTTCGGCCGGGATGCGCAAGCATGGCTGTTCGGCCACGCGCTGATGGAAAAGCTGGTCGCGCCGCGCAAGGCGATCACCGCCCACACCCTGGTGGTCTTCGCGGACGCCGAGGTGCTGGCGCTGGAGCCCGGCGCCCAGCGCGCCTGGCTGGACGGCCACGTGGCCGAGCGCCTCGAGCGCGAAGGCCTGAACACCTCCGCCTTCACCCCGCTGCCCGTGCTGGGCCTGCCCGGCTGGTGGCCGGAACAGGACGCCGGTTTTTATCTCGACACCACCGTATTCCGCCCCCGGCGGGCGGACCGACAAGGAGCAAGCCATGCCTGAACCAGTACGCTGGGGCATCCTCGGCACGGGCAAGATCGCCCGCGCCTTCGCCAACGCACTGAAGGACGTGCCGGACGCGCGGCTGGCCGCCGTCGCCTCGCGCAGCCTCGACAAGGCCCAGGCCTTTGGCCAGGAGTTCGGCGCCGACGCCGCCTACGGCTCCTATGAAGCCCTGGCCCAGGCCGAGGGCATCGACCTGGTCTACGTGGGCACGCCCCACCCCCAGCACGCCGAGAACGCCCTGATGGCCCTGCGCGCCGGCAAGGGCGTGCTGTGCGAGAAGCCCTTCGCGATGAACCTGCGCGAAGCCGAGCAGATGATCACGCTGGCGCGCTCGCGCAAGCTGTTCATGATGGAGGCGATGTGGACGCGCTACCTGCCGGCCTTCCTCGAGACCAAGCGCATCGTCGACTCGGGCGAGATCGGCAAGGTGCACCAGGTGGTGGCCGACTTCGGTTTCACGGCCAGCTTCGGCCCCGAGCACCGCGTGTTCAACCCCGAGCTGGGCGGCGGCGCGCTGCTCGACCTCGGCATCTACCCGCTCTCGATCGCGGCGGCCCTGCTGGGCCCGGTGGCCGAGATCAAGGCCCAGGCCGAGATGGGCCCTACTGGCGTGGATGTGCAGACCGGCTTCACGCTCAAGCACGCGGGCGGCGGCATCTCGGTGTGCAGCTGCTCCTTCCAGGCGCGCACGCCCTGTGAGCTGACCGTGTCGGGCGAGCGCGGGCACGTGCGCATGAACACCATGTTCCACCGCGCCCGTTCGGTCACCGTCACGCTCGAGGATGGCGGCACCCGCACCATCGACACGCCCTATCTCGGCAACGGCTACGTGCACGAGGTGATCGAGGCCCAGCGCTGCTGGCGCGCCGGCCTGACCGAGAGCCCGGCCATGACCCTGGAAGAAACGCTCGCCCTGATGGGCGTGATGGACGAAATCCGGCGCCAGATCGGCCTGAGCTACCAGGCCGACGCGCCGCGTTGAGGAGACCCGCGATGAAGCTTGGCCCGGTGGTACCGATCCTGCGCATCTTCGACGAACGCAAGGCGCGCGAATTCTACGTCGATTTCCTGGGCTTCGCGGTCGAATGGGAGCACCGCTTCGAGCCCGGCCTGCCGCTCTACCTGCAGGTCGCGCGCGGCGGGTGCGTGCTGCACCTGAGCGAGCATCATGGCGACTGCTGCCCCGGGGCGGCGATCCGCATCGACAGCGCCGACGTCGACGCCCTGCAGGCCGAGCTGGCGGGCAAAAATTACGGCTACGCGCGGCCCCAGGTCGACGATACGCCCTGGGGCGCGCGCGAGATGTCGGTCAAGGACCCTTTCGGGAATCGCCTGACCTTCACCAGCGCGCCCGGCGGCTAGGCGCCGGGCGGCTCAAGGCCGCTTCTCTTCCTTCTCCTTGCCGCCCAGGACCAGGGTCTGGCCCAGCACCCGGGTGGCGAAGAAGCCGTTGCGCGCGAACTCGCCGCCCACGCCCACGCTCAGGAAGCAGGAATAGTCTTCCTGTCCGGCCGGCCCCGCGAGGTGCTCGGCCCACGGGTCGCGCGCCAGGCGCTGCTCTCCGGCGGGCCGCTGCGCAGGCACCCGCGACACCTGGGCCTGGGCGGGCGCCGGCAGCGAGCGCAGGGCATCGACGATGGCGTTGCGCGATACGCCTGCCCGGCTGCAGGCGCCGTCCGCGCACACGTCCTGGCCGGCGGCCTGCGCCGGCAGGACGATGCAGGCGGCGGCGATCCAGCCGGCCATCCACAGTCCGCTCTTGTTCATGCTGTCCTTCCTTTCTTGAAGGCGCCGCTCAGGCGCGGCGCGCGTTGACCGGCTGGGTGGCGCCGGCGTGCAGCAGATGGTCGAGCGAGAGCGCGCCCCCGCCGCGCGCCACCAGCGGCAGCAGCAGGGCGACCCAGCCCAGGTGGACCGGCCAGGCGTCCGGGTAGACGAAGAACTGGATCACGGCGGTCATCCCCAGCAGGCCCAGGGCCGACAGCCGGGTCGCCAGGCCCGCCACCAGCAGCACCGGGAACAGGTGCTCGCCCAGGGTCGCCAACTGGGCCGCCAGGTCGGGCGGCAGCAGGGGCAGGTTGTACTCGTACTCGAACAGCTGGTAGGTCGAGTCCTTCAGGGTCAACAGGCCCTCGACCTTGGTGCGGCCCGAGCGCCAGAAGACGGTGGCCACCGACAGGCGGGCCAGCAGCAGCAGCAGCGCGGGAGGCAGGGCGCGCTGGGCGGAGGTGGTCAGCGCTTGGTAATTGAACTGCATGGTGGGTTCCTCAGAGTTGGTATTTCTGGCGCACCAGGTGGCCGATGCCGATGCGGTCGAGCACGGGCATGGGACACAGGAAGGTGACGCGCACGGTGCCGGGCAGGCGGCTGATGTCGATCGAGCCGTTGATGGTGGCGCGGTTGAGCACTTCGTCGTAGGGCAGGCCGGTCACGGCGGCGGCGCGCGCCAGGCCGTTGCGCACGGCGGCGTTCAGGTCCGGGCCGCTGCCGATGAAGGTGATCGGGCCGGTTTCCTCGATCTCGCGCTGGCCCCAGCGCTCGCCCAGCGCCTGCACCTGGCGGCGCTGTTCGGGGGTGAGCGGGCGCGCCAGCGGCGGCAGGTCGTCCAGGTTCTGCAGCAGGATCGGGCCGTCGATGGCCAGGCCCTTGATCACCTCCACGCTCAGTTCGGTCTCGCCGCTGACGTCGGTGGCATGGCCGGCGATCTCGCCATTGCCCTGCTGGGCATGCATGTCGCCCAGGTAGACGCCGGCGCCGGGCACCTTCACCGGGCAGATCAGGATCGCGCCTTCGCGCACGGAGTTGGTGTCCATGTGGCCGTCGGTGCGGGCCGCGTCCAGCTCCTCCTTGCTCATGCCGTAGCGGTGCGGCGCGCCCACCAGGTGCTGGCCGAAGTCGGCGCAGTTGTGCGAGTCCGGCAGGTCGCGCGCGGGCGTGGTGCCGATATTGCCGAGGAAGGGACGCATGGGCGCGGCCACGCCGGGGATGTCGGCCCGCGCCAGCGCCAGGATCGAGTGCTGCTGGGCCGCCTCGGGCAGGGCGGACATCAGCCCGGCCTTGCCGGCCAGGCGGTCCGCGACTTCCTGGTTCACTGTCAGGCTCATCTGGCTGTCCTGGTCGAACACGATCACATAGCCGTGGCTGAAGCGGAAGGCGTTGACCTCGGCGCCGCAATGGCTGCAGCGTACCGCGTGCTCGCCGATGCCCTCGATGTGGCTGACCGGGTGTTCGGTCCCGCAGGCGTTGCAAAACTTGGCGACGAAGGGATCGCCCTTGTAGCGGCCGTCGACGAACTGCATCACGCCGGACGAAGTGGCGATCGAGGTCACGCGCATGCGCTCGATCCGGATCGCGACCGCGTCGCCCACCTCGGCGCCTTCGATGGCGATCGGCTGGGTCACTTCGTGGCCGCCCTGGAAGGCGGGCGTGATCATCGGGCCCCAGCAGCCGGGCGGGGTGCCTGCGACGATGCGGCCGCCGTCGGCGAGCGGCCCGACCATGGGCTGGCTGGGGCCGATGATGCCGTGGGTGTAGGTCGAGACGTGCAGCACGTCGAGCGCGCCGCTGCTGTTGGTCTTGTCGGTCATGGTGTGGTCTCCTTCTTGGTTGGTGTTGGTCAGGTGCGCCATTTGCCCTTCGCGACCAGTTCTTCCGCCGCCGCCGCCAGCGCGGCCGGGGCTTCGACCGCCAGATCGTGGCCGACGCCGGGCAGTTCGCGGTGGCTGTGGGCGGCGCTGAAGTTCAGGGCCTTGGCCAGCGGCATCACACCGCTGGCGCCGCCCTGCAGGGTGATGGCCGGCACGGCCACCGGCGCGCCGGCCGCCAGGCGCTGCTCGATGGCGTCGTAGCGCGGATCGCCCCCCTGGCCGTCCTTGCGGTGGCGGTAGGCGTGGGTAAGGATGGCGACATGGTCGGGATTGGCGAAGCTGGGCAGCACGCGCGCGAACCTGGCTTCGTCGAACCTGGCCTTGGGCGAATTCTTCTTCCAGATGGTGCGCGCGATGTCGCCGCGGTTGGCTTCCAGCTCGGCCCTGCCATCCTCGGTGTGGAAGTAGAACTGGTGCCACAGGCTGGCCTCGTCGACGCGGCCATTGCCGGCCATGACCACGCCGATTACCCGGGTCGGGCGCGCGACGCTGGCGGCGTAGGCGGCCTGGGCGCCCCAGCCGAAGCCGACGAATACGGCTTCCGGGAAGTGCAGGGCGTCGATGAAGTCGATCAGGTCCTTGCCGAGCGCGCCCAGCTGGGCCGAGCGCGGGGTGGCTTCTTCCTTGAACCGGGTGCTGCCGTGGCCGCGCAGGAAGGGCACCATGACGTGGTGGCCCTTCCTCGCCAACAGCTTCGCCAGCTCGGCATAGCTGTGGATGTCGTAGTTCAGGTCGTGGACTAGCACCACCGGCCGGCCGGTTTGCGGTCCGGTGGCGTAGTAGCCGATATCGAGGACCTCGGTGGCGACCTGGCGCAGCGCCAGCGCGCCCGTGGCGGGGCGGCGCGCGGACTTGGCGGTCGGGGCGGCGGAAGCAGGGATGCTGCCCAGCAGCGGGCTGGCGAGCAGGGTGGCGGCGCCGCCGAAGAAGCGGCGGCGCGAGAACGGGAAGCGCATGGTGATCTTTCAGTAAATGTCGGGAACGGTGTCCAGGCCGGTGACCAGCCCGGCGTCGATCCAGCCGGCCAGCAGTGCGCCGGCGGTGGCGATGCCCTGCTCGTCGCCCAGGCGCGCCACCAGCCAGGCGCACAGGGCGGCGAAGCTGCCGTGCCGGCGCATGTCCTCGAGCGCCTCCTGTTCGAGCGGCTCGAGCACGCGCAGGGACGATTCAAGATCGCGCCGCCAGACCATCACGGCGGCCGCTTCGGGCAGCATGGCGCCGTCGCAGGGCACGCCGGCGTCGAGCGAGCGCCAGACTTCCGCGGCGTTGGTGCTGACCCGGCGCAGCATCAGGCTGGGCGTGAAATGCAGGCGCGCCGTGTCCCAGTCCACGTTGGCGAAGTCCGCCACCGAGAGGGGCGGGGCGTCGGGCGCGATGAAGGCGGCGCCCAGCGCATGTTCGATCCAGGCCAGCTCGTGGACGTCGGGGTTGGCGGGGAAGACCTCGACCAGGGTGGCTTCGAAGCCGTCGGCATAGGCGTCCAGGGTCCAGGCATGGGGCGGATGGCGTTTGATGTGGGCCACTGCCGCGTGCAGGAAGGCCTCCGCGCCGAGGAAGCTGTGCAGGTGCGGATAGCTGACTTCCAGGCAGCCGACCAGCTGGGCGCGGTAGTTGTTCTGGTAGACCGCCAGGCCGGCCGCGTGGGCGCCGGGCAGGCGCAGGCCGAGCTGCTCTTCGCCGCTCACCAGCCAGAGGCGGAAGTCCTGCTGGAGTTCGGCGAGCTTCATGCCAGCACTCCCGCGCCGATGTGGCGCGCGGTATCGAGTTCGGCCAGCAGTTCCGGCAGGGCGGGGATGTGGTCGTCGCGCTCGATCATGGTGGCGACCGGCCCGCACAGCACGCGGGCCTGGGCGTACAGGTCCCAGACGCCGTCGATCACCGAGCTGTCGTGGGTGTCGACCAGCAGGCCGTCGCCCTGGCTGTGGCCGGCCAGGTGGATCTGGCGCACCTGCTGCGCCGGAATGCCGGCCAGGAAGTCCGCGGGATCGAAGCCGTGGTTGACCGCGCTGACGTAGACGTTGTTCACGTCCAGCAGCAGGCCGCAGCCGGTGCGGCGCGCCATTTCGGCGATGAATTCCCATTCGGTCATGTCGGCGCCGGCGAAGCTCAGGTAGCTCGAGGGGTTCTCGAACAGCATGCTGCGGCCGAGGGCTTCCTGGGCTGCGTGGATGTTGGCGCACACGATGGCCAGCGCTTCCTCGGTGTAGGGAAGGGGCAGCAGATCGTGGGAGTTGAAGCCGTCGATGCGCGACCAGCTCAGGTGGTCGGACACGAACAGCGGTTCGATCTCGTCAACCAGGGCCTTGAGGCGGCGCAGGTAGTCCTGGCGCAGGCCGCTCGCCGATCCGATCGACATGGACACGCCGTGCAGCACCACCGGGTAGCGCTCGCGCACGCGGCGCAGGGTGTCGCGCGGGCGCCCGCCGTCGACCATGAAGTTCTCGGAGATGACCTCGACGAAATCGACGTCGACCTCGGTCTCGAGGAAATCCCGGTAGTGCTCGCGGCGCAGTCCGAGGCCGTAGCCCTGGAACGGAGCAGGTGGAGGCAGGAGTGGCATGGTGGTCCTTCGCGTGGGTCTGGACGAGGCCCGCCGCGCGATGGCGGCGGGCGCAGGGGCTTAGGCCTTTTCGGTCAGCGAGCCGCCGAGCTTCTTGCACTCGGTCGGGGTCTTGACGATGACGCCCTGGCCCTTGCATTCGTTCAGGCCCTTGCAGTCATGCTTGGAGGTGGCGCAGACGCTGGTGCCCTTGCAGGTGTTGGCGCCGTAGCAGCGGGTCGGCTGTTCCTTTGCGGCGGCGTGGGCGGTCGCCTGCATGCCGATGGTCGAAAGGGCGAGCAGGGCGGCGGCGCCGGCCAGTCCGGCGCGCGAAGTCAGCGAGAGGTTCATGAGTAATCTTCCTTGGATTGCGGTGAATGAAACCGGCGTTCAGGGACGCCGGGTGAAACGCGGCGCTGGCGGGTGGATCAGGCCTTCTTTTCCGTCAGCGAGCCGAAGCCCTTCGGGGTCTTGATGCTGGTGCAGGTGCCTTTTTCGACCAGGGTCCAGGCATTGCCCTGGTAGTCCTTGGTCGAACTGCCGGCGCACGAGGTGCCCGGACCGGCGGCGCAGTCGTTCTGGCCGGCCTTCGAAACGCCGTAGCATTTCTCCATTGCCTTCTTGGCGGGCGCCGCGGTCGCGGTGCCGGCGAACACGGTGGCCAGGGCCAGTGCGGCTGCCAGGCAGGCGGTGGTTTGCTTCATGGGTGACTCCTTCCAAACAGGGGATGAATGCCGGTCTCGGCCGGCGCCGGGTGCCGGTCATCCGGCACCTTGTACTTCAGTCTAGGCAGGGCATGTATCGGGCCGATGTCGGCTTGCGGCGTCAAAGCGCGTACTTCGTGTCATCCGGCGCTGCGGACACATGGCGACACATGCCGGCGCCGTTTACTTCACTTCCTGCGCGGCCTTCACGATCACGGCCGCGACTTCCTCGGGCTTGGCCAGGTTCAGCGCGTGGCTGGACTGGATCTCGACGATCTTGGAGCCGGCGCGCTGGTACATCCAGCGCTGCAGTTCCGGATTGATCACCTTGTCCTGGGTGGCGACGATGGCGTAGCTCGGCTTGCTGCGCCATGCCGAATCCCAGGCCGGGGTGTTCAGGCTGGCCGGCGACACGCCGTTCTGCGCGACCTTCAGGAAGTTGGTGCGGTTCGGCGGGATGTCGCCGGCATACACCTCGGGGAACTTGGCCGGGACGATCGACTGGCGGCCGTCGGCGGTGACGCGCAGGTCGTTGTGCAGCGCGGGCTTGGAGGCCAGCAGCTGGGCCGCGCTTTCGCCGGTCGCCGGCTGCAGGGCCGCCACGTAGACCAGCGACTTGACCTTCTCAGCGGTGCCGGCGATCGAGACCACTACGCCGCCGATGTCGTGGCCGACCAGCACCACCGGGCCGTCCTGGGCTTCGATCGCGGCGCGGGTGGCGGCGACGTTCTCGTCCAGGGTGTCGTTGGTCTGCTGGACCACGGTCACGTTGTAGCCTTCGATCCACAGGCGGTCGTGGATCTGGCGCCAGGTCGACGAGGCGTCCACGTAGGCGCCGTGCACCAGCACGACGTTCTTCGCGCCCTTGGTGACGGTGTACGGCAGTGCCGAGGCGAGGGCCGGGGCGGCCAGGGCCGCGATCAGGGCGGCGCTCTTGATGAGGTTCATGCTTGTCCTTTGAAGTGGCGTGTGTTTGTTGTGGCAGGTTGGCCCTGCATCACGAGTGGCGTGATGGGAGCAGTCTAGGAAGCGCGTATATCCCCCTTATTTCCGGTACACCCGGCGGGACGCTCGCTTTTGTATCCGTCGCCCCGGCCCGCAACATGCGGAAACAAAGCCGCCGTGCGCGGGGAAGAAGGCGTCATGCGCCGGCCTGGCGGCGCGCGGGCGCGACCAGCACCCGGATCTCGCCCAGCGCGATGGCGGCCGGCACCAGCTCAGAGAGGCTGAAGGCGCGCACCCCTCGCGGGGCGGCGATCAGGCGGGTGTAGGTGGCGCCGCCGACACGGATGCTGACGGTCTCGCCCTCGGTGACGCTGAGATGGCGGGTGTGCGGCGTGACGTGCAGCAGCCGCGCCGGCGCGGCGTGGTCGGCGGCATGGGCGACGGCGGCCGGCAGGCCGGCGACGAGCGCAAGGGCGAGGCGAACGAAGGACATGGCGAGACTCCGGAAACGGGCGCGAAGGCCGGTTCCCGTATCAGGCCAGTCTCATGTATCCGGAAGATGCGCGCCTGGTGTCGGCGCAGAGGAGGAATGTGTCCGGCAGGGGCGCCGGACACAATAGGAAACAAGGAAGTGGAAGGCTTAGTCGTCCTTGGCGCGCTCGCGCACGGCCGCGAGCACGTTGTCGCGGACCCGGGCGATGGCCTGCTGCACCACCGGCAGTTCTTCCGGGGTCAGCTTGGTGTCGGCGAGCACGCTCTTGGGACTGGCCTCCTGGCGTAGTCGGCGGCCGGCCTCGGTCAGGCCGATACGCACCTGGCGCTCGTCCTCGGGATCGCGGCGGCGCCGCACATAACCCATGGTTTCGAGCTTCTTGAGGATGGGCGTCAGCGTATTGGACTCGAGGAACAGCTTCTCGCCCAGGCTGCTGACGGTCTGGTCGTCTTCCTCCGACAGCGCGATGACCACCAGGTACTGGGTGTAGGTCAGGCCGAGCTTGTCGAGGATGGGCTTGTAGGCCTTGTTGAGCGCCAGGTTGGCCGAGTAGATCGAAAAACACAGGTAGTCGGCCAGTTTCTTGGTTCCGGGAGCGTCCTGCGGGGCGCGCTTGTTCGCCTTCATCTGGGTTCTCCTTGGGTGCGCGGAAGGGTGCAAACGATTATATATCGAACGCGATTGCATCCATTCCGATTTTCCTTGCTTACAAGATTCCTCAAGCCCGCTGGGCGACCGGGGCCGCGGCCGCCGCCGCCGCCGCGATGCGCTGGTCGGCAAGGCGGGCGATGCCGAAGGCGAGCAGGAACAGCGCGCCGGCCAGCAGGCCGATGTAGTGCGCGCCGATCAGCGCCACGCCGGCCGCCCCGAGCACGCCCGCCGCCGACACGCCGACATACAGCGCGGCCGAGTTCAGGCCCATCAGCAGCGGTGCGGACGCCGGCGCCAGCGAGATCAGGCGGTGCTGCTGGGGCACCAGCAGGCCCCAGCCGCACAGTGCCCACAGCACGGCCGCGGGCAGCGCGGTCCAGGCGCTGGCCGAGGTCCAGGGCATGAGCGCGAAGTTTACGGCGCCGACCAGCAGGGCCGCATGGATGATGCGGCGGCTGCCGTAGCGGTCGGTCAGCTTGCCCGCGATCAGGTTGCCGAGGAAGGCAGCGACGCCCCAGGCCAGCAGCAGGGCGGCCAGCAGCTGGGGATTGCCGGCGGTGGCGCGGTCGAATACCACGCCGATGTAGGTGTACACCGAGAAGGCGCCGGCGTAGGCCGCCAGGGTGGTGAGCAGGGTCAGCGCGATGCGGCCGTCATTCAACGGCGCCAGGCGCTGGCGCAGGGTGGCGGCGGGCGGCGGCGCGATTTCCGGCAGGGTGATCGAGACCGCCAGGCTGGCCAGCACGCCCAGCGCGCTGACGAACCACATGGTGGCGCGCCAGTCGCCCAGTCCGCCGATCAGGGTGCCGAGCGGCGCGCCGAGCGCGGTGGCGCCGGACAGGCCGGCGACCACGATCGCCAGCGCCGCGGCGCGCCGTTCCGGGGCAACCAGGGAAGCGGCGGTGGCGGTCGCGGTCGGGCTGAACATGGCGGCGCCGATGCCCGCGATCACGCGGCTGGCCAGTACCCAGCCGATGTCGGGGGCCAGGGCCGTCATGACGTTGCCGGCGATGAAAATCGCCATGCCGGTCAGCAGCAGGCGCTTGCGCGGCCAGTGCGCAAGCAGGGCGGCGAAGGTGGGGGAGAGCAGGGCGTAGCTGAGCGCGAACAGGGTGACCATCTGGCCGGCCAGCGCGATCGACACGCCGAGCGAATCGGCGACCTGCGGCAGGATCCCCGCCACGACGAAACTATCGGTCCCGATGGCGAACATGCCAGCGGCCAGGATGTACAAACGGCGGTCCATGACGGCTCCTTGAAGATGGGTGGATATTAAAGCGGATGCGATCTAATTTGCCCGAAGTCTAGGCAGGAAGCGCTGCAAAGTCAAGCGGATGCGATCTAATTTCTTTTGATGCGGCGTCCACGAAAGCCAAACGAAATTCTTGACGATGATGCGTATCATGCTGTTTTCAAAGGGATTTCAAGTGGCTATCAGCAGGGTTGGCTGTCCCGCCCGCAAAAAAATCGGTTGACGCGGACGGTGGTTCAGGTAATCTATATCGGATCCGATCTAATCGGTGCGGAGTTAAATCGCCGATTGAACCACTTGAAGGAAAGACCATGAGCCGGATCGAACAAGTGCTCTACACGGGCAAGGCCCGCATCACCGGAGGCCGCGACGGTGCGGCGCGCAGCGACGACGGCCGCCTCGACGTCCCGCTGGCGCATTTCGCCTCCGCCGGACCCGGCACCAACCCCGAGCAACTGCTGGCGGCCGGCTGGGGCGCCTGCTATCTCGGCGTGATGGGAACCCTTGCGCGCAGGGCGCACCTGGCCCTGCCGCGCGAGGCCGCGGTCGACGTCGAGATCGACCTCGGCCTCACCGCCAGCGCCGGTTACCGCCTGCAGGCGCGTTTCCGGGTCGCGCTGCCGGGCCTCGACGCCGACGTCGCCCACATGCTGGCCGACGAGGCGCACACGATGTGCGCGTACTCGAAGGCGCTGCACGGAAACATCGATATCCACACCAGCCTGGCCTGAAGGCGGCGGGGCCGGTTCGCCTGCGCCGGCTCCGTCGCCCCTGTCAGGCAGGCCAGCCGGACGCCTCGCGCGAGGCCCGGTGTCACAGAAAGCGAGTACCAACATGATTTCTCCTCCCTATACCGCGGCGCTGCGCGCGTCCGCCCTCGCGGCCGCCGTGGCCGCCGTGCTGTCGGCCTGCTCGGCCAACGGCGCCCAGACTCCGGCGGCGCCGGCAGCGCCCCAGGTCTCGGTCGCCGCCGTGCTCGAACGCCCGGTCGCCGAGACCCAGGAATTCTCCGGACGCCTGGAAGCCATCGAGCGCGTGCAGATCCGCGCGCGCGTCGCCGGCTACATCGCCGCGGTCCACTTCAAGCCCGGCGCGCTGGTGCGCAAGGGCCAGTTGCTGGTCCAGATCGACCCGCGCCCCTTCCGGGCCGAGGCCGACCGCAGCGGCGCCCTGGCGGCGGCCGCGCGCGCCCGCGCCGACCTGGCCAAACTCGAGCTCGAGCGCGCCGGCAAGCTGTTGGCCGACAAGGCCATCGCCCAGCGCGAATTCGACGAGCGCAGCGCCTCCTGGAAGGAGCTGGACGCCAGCGCCCGCGCGGCCGCCGCCCAGGCCGAAGCGGCGCGCCTGAACCTCTCCTTCACCGAGGTGCGCTCGCCGATCGACGGCCGCGTGGGCAAGGACGAACTCACGGTGGGCAACCTGGTCGACGCCTCCAACGTGCTCACTTCGGTGGTTTCGCTGGAGCGCATCTACGCCAGCTTCGAAGGCGACGAGGCGACCTACCTGCGGGTGGCGCGCCGTGCCGGCAAGGATCCGGTGACGGTGCAGGTCGGCCTGGCGGGCGAGGACGGCTTCCCGCACGAGGGCAAGCTCGAATTCGTCGACAATCAGCTCGACACCCGCAGCGGCAGCGTGCGCCTGCGCGCCCTGCTGGCCAACCGCGACGGCAGCCTGGCCCCCGGCCTGTTCGCCCGCGTGCGCGTGGGCGGCGGCCAGGCCCGGGCCACGCTGCTGGTGAGCGACCGCGCGGTCGGCACCGACCAGAGCCACAAGTTCGTTTACGTGGTCAAGAAGGATGGCGCGCCCGAGCGCCGCCCGGTGGTGCTCGGCCCGGCGGTGGACGGCCTGCGCGTGGTGCGCGAAGGCCTCCGCGCCGGCGACATGGTGGTCGTCAGCGGCCTGCAGCGCATCCGCCCCGGCGTGAACGTCGCCCCCACCGTGGTGCCGATGACGGCCACCGGCGAGAAGGGGTGAAGCCATGAACTTCCCGCGCTTCTTTGTCGACAAGCCGATCTTCGCCGCCGTGCTCTCGGTGCTGGTGTTCGTGGCCGGCGTGGTGGCGATCTTCGCCCTGCCGGTGTCCGAATACCCGAACGTGCAGCCGCCTTCGGTGGTCGTGCGCGCCCAGTACCCCGGCGCCAATCCCAAGGTGATCGCCGAAACCGTGGCCACTCCCCTGGAGCAGGAGATCAACGGCGTCGAGAACCTGCTCTACATGACCTCGCAGAACACCTCGGACGGGGCGCTGCTGCTGACCGCCACCTTCAAGATCGGCACCAATGTCGAGCAGGCCGAGACCGCGGTGCAGAACCGGGTCCAGCGCGCCCTGCCGCGCCTGCCGGAGGAAGTGCGCCAGATCGGCGTCACCACCCTCAAGACCTCGCCAACCCTGACCATGGTGGTGCACCTGATCTCCCCGGACGGCCGCTACGACGACCTCTACCTTCGCAACTACGCGGTGCTGAACGTCAAGGACCGCCTGGCGCGTCTGCCGGGCATGGGTGAAGTCGTGCTGTTCGGCTCGGGCGACTACGCCATGCGGGTCTGGCTCGATCCGCAAAAGGTCGCGGCGCGCCAGCTCAACGCCAGCGACATCGTGCGCGCCATCCGCGAGCAGAACGTGCAGGTGGCGGCCGGCGTGGTCGGGCAGGGCCCGGCCAAGGGCGCCGACTTCCAGCTCAGCGTCAACAGCCAGGGGCGCCTCAAGACCGAGGAAGACTTCGGCAACATCGTCGTCAAGTCAGGCGCCGACGGCGCGGTCACCCTGCTCAAAGACGTGGCGCGCATCGAGCTGGGCTCCAGCTCCTACGCGCTGAACGCCCTGCTGGACAACCGCCCGGCGGTGGGCCTGCCGATCAAGGAGGCGCCCAACGCCAATGCCCTGCAACTGGCGGCCGACGTGCGCGCCACCATGGAAGACGTGGCCAAGGACTTCCCCGAGGGCGTGGAGTACCGCATCGAGTACGACCCCACCCAGTTCGTGCGCGAGTCGATCAATTCCGTGATCCACACCCTGCTCGAAGCGGTGGTGCTGGTGGCGATCGTGGTCATCCTGTTCCTGCAGAACTGGCGCGCCTCCATCATTCCGCTGCTGGCGGTGCCGGTCTCGGTGGTGGGCACCTTCGCCGTCATGCTGGCCTTCGGCTTCTCGATCAACACCCTGTCGCTGTTCGGACTGGTGCTGGCGATCGGCATCGTGGTCGACGACGCCATCGTCGTGGTCGAGAACGTCGAGCGCAACATCGAGGGCGGGCTGTCGCCGCATGACGCGACCATCCAGGCCATGAAGGAAGTCTCGGGACCGATCATCGCCATCGCCCTGGTGCTGTGCGCGGTGTTCGTGCCGATCGCCTTCGTCTCCGGTCTGACCGGCCAGTTCTACCGCCAGTTCGCGCTCACCATCGCGATCTCGACCGTGATCTCGGCCTTCGCCTCGCTGACCCTGGCCCCGGCCCTGTCGGCGGCCCTGCTCAAGCCGCATGGCGCGCCCAAGGACCGCCTGACGCGCGCCATCGACCGCGTGTTCGGCGGCTTCTTCGCTGCCTTCAACCGCTTCTTCGGCCGCGCCTCGCGCAAGTACGAGGGCGGCGTGACCACCGTCCTACGCCGCAAGAGCGCGGCGCTGGTGGTCTATGCGCTGCTGGCGCTGGCGAGCGTGTTCATGTTCAAGGCGGTGCCGGCCGGCTTCGTGCCGCCCCAGGACAAGAGCTACCTGATCGGCTTCGCCCAGCTGCCCGACGCCGCCTCGCTCGACCGCACCACCGAGGTGGTCCGCAAGATGTCCGAGATCGCGCGCACCGTGCCGGGCGTGAAGTCGGCGGTCGCCTTCCCAGGCCTGTCGATTAACGGCTTCACCAACGCGCCCAACGCCGGCATCGTGTTCGCCTCGCTCGAGTCCTTCGACAAGCGCACGGGCAAGGAGCAGAGCGCAGAGGCGATCGCGGCGGAGCTGAACAAGCGCATGAAGTCGGTGCAGGACGCCTTCATCCTGGTGCTGCCGCCGCCCCCGGTGAGCGGCCTGGGCACCACCGGCGGCTTCAAGATGATGATCGAGGACCGCGCCAACCTCGGCTACGATGAGCTCTACCACGCGGTCAAGGCGATGCAGGAGAAGGCGTCCAAGACGCCCGAGCTGCGCGGGGTGTTCAGCGGCTACCAGATCAACGTGCCGCAGCTGTTCGCCGACATCGACCGCGTGAAGGCCAAGCAGCTCGGCATTCCGCTGGCCGAGATCAACCAGACCTTGCAGATCAACCTGGGTTCGGTCTACGTGAACGACTTCAACCAGTTCGGCCGCACCTACCAGGTGCGCGTGCAGGCCGACGCTCCCTTCCGTTCGCAGCGCGAGCAGATCGAGCAGCTCAAGGTGCGCAACGACAAGGGCGAGATGATCCCGCTCTCGAGCATCATGAAGATCGGCGACAGCTACGGGCCGGACCGCGTGCAGCGCTACAACAACTACGTGGCTGCTGAGCTGAACGGCAACGCCGCCCCCGGCGTGTCCTCGGGCCAGGCCCAGGCCGCGATGGAGCGCATCGCCGCCGAAGTGCTGCCCAAGGGGATCAGCTACGAATGGACCGAGCTGACCTACCAGGACATCCTGGCCGGTAACACCATGATCTACGTGTTCCCGCTGTGCGTGCTGCTGGTGTTCCTGGTGCTGGCCGCCCAGTACGAAAGCTGGACCCTACCGCTGTCGGTGATTCTGATCGTGCCGATGTCCATCCTGTGCGCCCTGATCGGCGTGAAGCTCTCGGGTGGCGACAACAACATCTTCACCCAGATCGCCCTGTTCGTGCTGGTCGGCCTGGCCTCGAAGAACGCGATCCTGATCGTGGAATTCGCGCGCGAGCTCGAAGACCACGGCCGCAGCGTGATCGACGCGGCGCTGGAGGCCTGCCGTCTGCGTCTGCGTCCGATCCTGATGACCTCGATCGCCTTCATCGCCGGCGTGGTCCCGCTGGTGTTCTCGAGCGGCGCCGGCGCCGAAATGCGCCACGCCATCGGTATCGCGGTGTTCTCGGGCATGCTGGGGGTGACCTTCTTCGGCCTGTTCCTGACCCCGCTGTTCTACGTGCTGCTGCGCATGCTGGCCAAGCGCTTTGAAAAACCGGGGCGCGGCCAGCTGGCGCACGACCTGCATGGAGCCATGAAATGACACCGAAGCTGATCTCGCACCTCTCTCCCGTACTGGCCGCGCTGCTGCTCGCCGGCTGCGTGACGCCGGCCTTCAAGCAGCCGCAGATCGAGACCCCGACCGCCTTCCGCGAGTCGCAGGCCCCAAGCGCGACCTCGGAAGTCGCCGGTCCGGAGGGCTCGCGCTGGAAGCCGGCCCAGCCGGCCGAGCAGCAGCCGCGCGGCCAATGGTGGCTGGCCTTTAACGATCAGGCGCTGACCGCCCTGATCGAGGAAGCGACTGCCAACAACGCCAACCTGTCGGTGGCCGCCGCCCGCGTCAAGCAGGCCCGGGCGATCGCCGGCATCGCCAACGCCGACCGCCTGCCCCAGGTGGGCGTGGGCGTCGACGCCCAGCGTGCGCGCCCTTCGCCGCTGGAAGCGAAGCTGCCGGAAGGCACGCCGACCCCTGGCCAGACCAGCTACAACGCCAGCCTCACGGCGAGCTGGGAGATCGACCTGTTCGGCCGCCTGTCGGCCGGCGTCTCGGCCGCCCGCGGCGACGCGGCGGCCACCGAAGCGAATTACCGCTCGGTGCTGCTCTCGCTCCAGGCCGACGTCGCGCAGACCTACTTCCGCCTGCGCGCCCTCGATGCCGAGCTGGATACCGTAGGCGAGACCGTGCGCCTGCGCGAGGAAAGCGTGAAGCTTACCCAGCGCCGCTTCGACCTGGGCGACATCGGCGAGTTCGACCTGTCCCGTGCCCGCACGGAGCTGTCGAACGCGCGCGCCGAAGCCATCGGCCTGCAGCGCCAGCGCGCCACCACCGAGCACCAGCTCGCGGTGCTGCTGGGTAAGCCGGCGGCCAACTACGTGGCCGGCCCGAGCCCGCTGCTGGACGGCGCCCTGATGCCGACCATCCCGGCCGGCATGCCGTCCTCGCTGCTGGAGCGCCGTCCCGACATCGTCGCGGCCCAGCGCACGATGGAAGCCTCCAACGCCCGCATCGGCGTGGCGCGCGGCGCCATGTTCCCGGCCTTGAGCCTGAACGCTGCCGGCGGCGGCGTGGCCGGCAGCTTCGCCGAGGTATTCAAGTGGAGCAGCCGCTCGTGGGTGGCCGGCGCCTTGCTGTCGATGCCCTTGATCGACGGTGGCCGCAACCGCAACAACGTGATCCGCAGCGAAGCCGCGCTCGAGGAATCGGTGGGCATCTATCGCCAGAGCGTGCTGAACGCCTTCGCCGAAGTCGAGGACAACCTGGCCGGCCTGCGCATCCTGGCGGGGCAGGGCGAGCAGATCGACGCCGCCCTGGTGTCGGCGCGCCGCTCGGCCGACCTGGCGCAGAAGCTCTACGACGCCGGCCGTTCCAGCTACCTGGAGCTGCTGGACGCCCAGCGCAACCTGGCCCTGGTGGAGCGCAGCGCGGTGCAGTTGCGCGGCAACCGCGCCGTCACCACCGTGGCCCTGATCCGCGCCCTGGGCGGCGGCTGGGACGCGCCGGGAGCAGGGCAGGCGGTCGCCGCACGCTAAGGCGATCCGCTCAGGCGCGCTGCCATTCGCGCGCCGTGCTTTGCAGGTGTTCGAGGAACACCGCGGCGATCGGCGACAGGCGCTTGCCCTTGGGGTACAGCGTCCACCAGCTCGATTGCACCGGGAAGCCTTCGACATCCAGCACCGCGAGCTGCTCGTCCTCGGGATGGGCGGGCAGCGCGTGGCGCGACACCACCGACAGGCCCATGCCCGCCGCCACCGCCTGCTTGATCGCTTCGGTGCTGCCCAGCTCGAGCCGCACGTCTGGGGTGAAACCGAGCTCGCGGAAGTGGCGGTCGCAGGCCAGGCGCGTGCCCGAGCCACGCTCGCGCAGGATGAAGCGCAGCGGCGCCAGCCGCTCGAGCGCGATGCGCTTTTCGCGCGCCAGCGGGTGCGAGGCGGCGGCCACCACTTCCAGTGGATTGGGCAGGAAGGCGTGGCGCTCCAGCTCCAGGTCGTCCGGAGGGATGGACATGATGTACAGGTCGTCGCGGTTTTCACGCAGCCGGCCCACCACGCCGTCGCGGTTCAGGACCTCCAGCGCGATCTCGATGTCGGGATGGCTGGCGCAGAAGCTGCCCAGCAGGCGCGGCACGAAGTACTTCGCGGTGCTCACCACCGCCAGGCGCAGGCGTCCGCGCGCCAGGCCCTTCATGGCGTCCATTTCCTGCTCGAAGGCGCTCCATTCGTCCACCATGGCGCGCGCTGTGCGCGCCAGCGCTTCGCCGGCGGCGGTGAGATGCATGCGCTTGCCGATCTGCTCGTACAGCGGCATCCCCACCGCTTCCGCCAGTTCCCTGAGCTGCATGGACACGGTCGGCTGGGTGACGTGGCAGGCGCGCGCGGTCGCGGTCACGCTCATGTGCTCGGTGAAGGAGAGGAACAGGCGCAGTTGGCGAAAAGTGGCATTCATAGATAAACCTCTATAGACACCATCAGAATAATCGATTTTTCTTGATCGTCAAATGCGGCTAGGATGCGGGCTCTTATTGCACACCGTCATCTCATGCAGAATTTTCTCGATCCCGCCATCCTGTTCTTCGCGGTCGGCATCCTGGCCGGCTGCCTCAAGTCCAATCTCGACATCCCGCAGCAGATCTCGCGTTTCCTCTCGCTCTACCTCTTGATGGCCCTGGGCCTGAAGGGCGGCTTCGCCCTCGCGCACTCGGGTTTCAGCGCCGAGGTCGTGGCCAGCCTGGGCTGCGCCATGCTGGTCGCCCTGTGCATCCCGCTGGCCGGCTACCAGCTGCTGCGTCGTGTGGTGTCGCCCTTCGACGCCGCGGCGGTGGCGGCCACCTATGGCTCGGTCAGCGCGGTCACCTTCATCACCGCCAGCCAGTACCTGGACAACCAGCAGATCGCCTACGGCGGCCACATGGCGGCCGCGATGGCGCTGATGGAGTCGCCTGCGATCGTGGTCGCGGTGCTGTTGGCGAACACCCTGCGCCAGCCGGCGGTGGCGTCCGTGCAGGGCGGCGGCGCGCTGGCGCTGGCGGGCGGTCCCCAGCCCGCCCCCGCGCGCCTCGGGAAGATCCTGCACGAGTCCTTCACGGACGGCACCCAGCTCTTGCTGCTGGGCGCGATGCTGGTGGGCTTCCTGAGCGGCGACGCCGGCAAGGCAGCGATGGCTCCCTTCACCGTCGACCTGTTCAAGGGCATGCTGGCCTTCTTCCTGCTCGACATGGGCCTGCTCACCGCGCGCAACCTCGGCAAGCTGCGCGGCCAGTCGCCCTGGCTGATGGCCTATGCGGTGGGCGCCCCGGTGGTGCATGCGGCGCTGGCCCTGGGCCTGGCCCTGCTGTTCGGCCTCTCGGCCGGCAACGGGGCGCTCCTGATGATCCTTGCCGCCAGCGCATCCTACATCGCCGCGCCCGCCGTGGTGCGTTATGCGATCCCCGAGGCCAGCCCTTCGGTCTACTTCGGCATGTCGCTGGGCGTTACCTTCCCGATCAACATCCTGGTCGGGATTCCGGCCTACGTGGCGCTCGCCCTGGCCTTCCTCGGCTGAGCGGGCGCCCGGTCGCCAGCTTCCGCGCGCCGGCGCCCGTTTTCTCAGCGCTGGGCCAGCGCGGCATCCAATTGCTGGAACAGCGCGCGGTGCAGGTCGCGGCTGTGGGCGTTCATGTGGCGGCGGGCATGCGCGATTTCCTTCATCTCCCGCTCGAGCAGGACGGCGTCGCCGTTGCGGTGCGCCCACAGCGCCAGTTCGATCCGCGCCTCGATGCCGCCGAAGCGCTCCACCGTCTGTTCAAGCTGGGGACCGGCGTCGGCCTCGCGGCCGGCCGCCGCATAGGCGCGTCCAAGCGCCAGGCCGACCTCTTCCGGACGAAAGGACGGATGTCTTGCCTGCAGCGGCGCCAGCAGCGTGGCTGCCGCTTCCGGCTGGCCGTTGGCCGCCCGGGCGCGTGCGGCGCCCAGGATCACCTCCGGGTCGCTGGCGAACGGACCCTGCAAGCAGGCGTCATACTGGGCCATCGCCTCGGCTGTCTGGCCGGCTTCGAGCAGGGCTGCAGCAAGTCGCATCTGGTTGTGCGCGGTCGGCGTCAGGTCGAAGGCGCGCTGCGCCTCGCGCACTTCCCGGCCCGGGTCCAGGCTTTTCTGGATCGAGCGCCCGGCCATGCGCGCCTGGCGCTCGATGCGCGAGTGCGGCAGGAACACCACCGCGAAATACACGATGCTGCCAAGGATAGGGAAGGAAAACAGGATCAGCAGCCAGTACATGGGCCGTCCCGTGCGCATGGCATGGATCGCGAAGAAGATGGCGACGAGGAAGTGAAGTGCGAGTCCTATGAAGGGCATGGCGCGGTCCTGGGCTGGTGGTCGCGGAAGGCGCAGCCGCTTGGCCGCGCCACTGGACCGCCAATGTAGCGCCGAATGGCGTCGCGCTTGCTATCGAATTGTCACGGCCGGCGTCAATTCACCGTCGCGGCTCAGACCTTGAGGAATTCCTCGCGCCCGCCCAGCCAGCGCGCCAGGTGGGCGTCGACCACCGCCATGTTGTCCGGCGTTTCGTGCTGCAGCAGGTGCTGGGCCACGTCGCGCGCCCGCTCCACCAGCCATTGGTCGGTCTCCAGGTCGGCGAAGCGCAGCATGGCCTGGCCCGACTGGCGCGCGCCCAGGAATTCGCCGGGGCCGCGGATCTCCAGGTCGCGGCGCGCGATCTCGAAGCCGTCGGTGGTCTCGCGCATCGTCATCAGGCGCTGCTTGGCCACCTGCCCAAGAGGGCTCTGATACAGCAGCAGGCAGACGCTGGCCGCCGAGCCGCGGCCCACGCGCCCGCGCAGCTGGTGCAGCTGCGACAGGCCGAAGCGCTCGGCGTGCTCGATCACCATCAGCGAGGCGTTCGGCACGTCCACCCCCACCTCGATCACGGTGGTGGCCACCAGTACGTGCACCTCGCCCGCCGCGAAGGCGTCCATCACCATCTGCTTCTCGGCCGGCTTCAGTCGGCCGTGCACCAGCCCCACCTGCAGGTCGGGCAGGGCCGCCGCCAGGGTTTCATAGGTCTCGGTCGCGGTCTGCAGTTGCAGCGCCTCCGATTCCTCGATCAGCGGACAGACCCAATAGACCTGGCGCCCCTCGAGCGCGGCCGCGTGCACGCGGTCGATCACCTCGTCGCGCCGGTTCTGGTCGATGGCGCGGGTGACGATCGGGCTGCGCCCCGGCGGCAGCTCGTCGATCACCGAGACCTCCAGGTCGGCGTAATAGGTCATGGCCAGGGTGCGCGGAATCGGCGTGGCCGACATCATGAGCTGGTGCGGCACCAGCCCGTCGCTGCCCTTGTTGCGCAGGGTGAGGCGCTGGCCGACGCCGAAGCGGTGCTGCTCGTCCACGATCACCAGTCCCAGCTTCGCGAACTGCACCGTGTCCTGGATCAGGGCGTGGGTGCCGATCACCAGCTGCGCCTCGCCGGACTCGATCAGCTCGTAGGCCGCGGTCTTTTCCTTCTTCTTGAGGCTCCCGGTCAGCCAGGCCACTTTCACGCCCAGCGGCTCCATCCAGGCCGCGATCTTGCGGAAATGCTGCTCGGCCAGGATTTCGGTCGGCGCCATCAGCGCCGCCTGGTAGCCGCTGTCGATGGCCTGGGCGGCGGCCAGCGCCGACACCACGGTCTTGCCGCTGCCGACGTCGCCCTGCAGCAGGCGCTGCATCGGATAGCCTTCGCGCAGGTCGGCGCGGATCTCCTTGACCACGCGCTGCTGGGCATTGGTGAGCCTGAAGGGCAGGGCCTGCAGAAAGGCTTCCGACAGCGCGCCCACCGCGCGCAGGTGGGGCGCGCCCTTTTCGCGCCGCGCCTGCTGCGCGCGCTTGAGCGAGAGCTGCTGGGCAAGCAGCTCGTCGAACTTCATGCGCTCCCAGGCCGGGTGCGAGCGTTCGACGAGCGCATGCTCATCGACGTCCTTGGGCGGATAGTGCAGCAGCTTGACCGCCGGCGCGAAGTCCATCAGGCGCATGCGCGCGCGCACCGCCTCGGGCACGGTGTCGCTCCAGTCGATGCGGCGCATCGCGTCCGCGATCGCGCGCCGCAAAATGGTTTGCGACAGCCCTTCGCCGGCCGGATAGACCGGGGTGAGGGAAGTGGGCAGCGGCGCGCCCTCGTTGACCACCTTGTAGGTCGGGTGGACCATCTCGGCGCCGAAGAATCCGTGCTTGAGCTCGCCCCGCGCGCGCATCCTTACGCCCTCGGACAATTGCTTGACCTGGCTGCCGTAGAAGTTCATGAAGCGCAGCAGCAGCTCGCCCGTGTCGTCCTGGATGCTCACCAGGAGCTGGCGGCGCGGCTTGTAGGTGATTTCATTTTTGACCACGAGGCCTTCGACCTGCCAGGTCTGGCCGCCGCGCATGCAGGCTTCGCGAATCGGGACGATTTTCGTCTCGTCCTCGTAGCGCATCGGCAGGTGCAGCACCAGGTCCATGTCGGTGCGCAGTCCCAGCCGGGCGAGCTTGCTTTCGATGGTTTTGGGCGCGGATGTGGTGTTGGAAGCGGGCATAGTGCGGCAAATTGGCGCTTGCTGGCGTAAAATAGAGGGTTCGCCGCACGCGCTGGAGCCTATATTGTAAAGCTGGCAGCGCCCATTTTCCCAGAATTGAGAACAATGTACTCGCTTTCCGATTTCGACTTCGACCTGCCTCCAGAGCGCATCGCCCAGGTGCCGCTGCCTGACCGCAGCGCTTCGCGCCTGCTGCAGCTCGACGGCGACCAGATTACCGACCGCCAGTTTTCCGACATCGTCGACCTGCTCCAGCCGGGCGACCTGCTGGTGATGAACAATACCCGCGTGCTCAAGGCGCGCTTCTTCGGCGTCAAGGAAACCGGCGGCCAGGTAGAAGTGCTGGTCGAGCGCGTGCTCGACAGCCGCACCGTGCTGGCCCAGGTACGCGCTTCCAAGTCGCCCAAGCCGGGCAACCGGATCCGCCTGGCGGACGCCTTCGAGGTCGTCACCGGCGAGCGCGCCGGCGAATTCTTCACCCTGCACTTCGAGGGCGACGTGTTCGAGCTGATCGAGGCCCACGGCCGCCTGCCCCTGCCGCCCTACATCGAGCACGACGCCGACGAATTCGACGAGCAGCGCTACCAGACCGTGTACTCGAAGGAGCCGGGCGCGGTGGCCGCGCCGACTGCCGGCCTGCACTTCGACCAGCCGCTGCTGGACCGCCTGGCGGCCAAGGGCGTCAAGCTGGCCTACGTGACCCTGCACGTGGGCGCCGGCACCTTCCAGCCGGTGCGGGTCGAGAACCTGTCCGAACACAAGATGCACACCGAGTGGTACACCATCCCGCAGGAGACCGTGGACGCGGTGCGCGCCGCCAGGGCAGCCGGCCGCGACGTGGTCGCCGTCGGCACCACCTCGTTGCGCGCGCTGGAATCGGCCTCGCAGTCGGGCGCGCTGGCCGCGGGCAGCGGCGACACCGCCCTGTTCATCACGCCGGGCTATGTGTTCAAGACGGTGACGCGCCTGATCACCAACTTCCACCTGCCCAAGTCGACCCTGATGATGCTGGTGTCGGCCTTCGCCGGCTACCACGAGATCCGCAAGGCCTATGCCCACGCGATCGCCCACGAATACCGCTTCTTCAGCTATGGCGACGCCATGCTGCTGACCACGCAATCCCGCTGACCAACACGATGCTCGAATTTACCCTCCTGAAGAAAGACACCAGCGGCCTGTCGCATGCGCGCCGCGGCCGTCTGAAGCTCAACCACGGCACCATCGAAACCCCGATCTTCATGCCGGTCGGGACCTATGGCTCGGTCAAGGCGATGTCGCCGGTCGAGCTGAAGGAAGTCGGCTCCCAGATCATCCTCGGCAATACCTTCCACCTGTGGCTGCGCCCGGGCGTGGACGTGCTGAACAAGTTCGGCGGCCTGCACCAGTTCATGGGCTGGGACAAGCCGATCCTGACCGACTCGGGCGGCTTCCAGGTGTTTTCGCTGGGCGCGATGCGCAAGATCACCGAGGAGGGCGTGAAGTTCGCCTCGCCGATCGACGGCTCGCGCCAGTTCCTGTCGCCCGAGGTGTCGATGCAGATCCAGCGTGCGCTGAACTCGGACATCGTGATGCAGTTCGACGAGTGCACGCCCTACGAGATCGACGGCCGCCCGGCCACCGCGGACGAAGCGGCGAAGTCGATGCGCATGTCGCTGCGCTGGGCCCAGCGTTCGATGAACGAGTTCAATGCGGGCGGGAACCCGAACGCGCTGTTCGGCATCGTCCAGGGCGGCATGTACGAGCACCTGCGCGACGAGTCGCTGGCGGGGCTGGAGGACATCGACTTCCCGGGCCTGGCGATCGGCGGCCTGTCGGTGGGCGAGCCGAAGGAAGACATGCGGCGCATCCTGGCCCACGTCGGCCCGCGCCTGCCGGAGAACAAGCCGCACTACCTGATGGGCGTGGGCACGCCGGAAGACCTGGTGGAAGGGGTGGCCAATGGCGTCGACATGTTCGACTGCGTGATGCCGACCCGGAACGCGCGCAACGGCTGGCTGTTCACCCGCTTCGGCGACGTCAAGATCAAGAACGCACGCTACAAGGACGACCCGGCGCCGCTGGACGAGAGCTGCGACTGCTACTGCTGCAAGAACTTCTCGCGCGCCTATTTGCACCACCTGCACCGCTCGAACGAGATCCTGGGGGCGCGCCTGAATACCATCCACAACCTGCATTACTACCTGAAGCTGATGCAGGAGGTGCGCGATGCGATCGACGCCGACGGGTTCCATGCGTTCAGGCTGAAGTTCAACGCGGACCGGGCGCGGGGTGTGTAAGCAGGGGAGAGCAAGGAAGCCGACAGCTCGCGGCGACTATTTCGGCCCTTGGCCTGCGCACGTCATCCCGGCGAAGGCCGGGATCCAAGTTTTGCCCGCATCCCAGCTTCGTGTAAAAGGTAGTGGCGACGCGACGAACTTGGATCCCGGCCTTCGCCGGGATGACGTTTTTGGGCACGTAGTCAAAGGTGGCAGGGCCATCTGCACGCAGGATTTGGACAGCGAATGCGTATTGACACGAACCGGAATTATTTTTCCTTCAACATCTTGCATTCCATTTAGCAAGACCTACATACCTCCAGATTGTCCCGCGCCAGTAAGCCGGTGCTAGAATACACCGCTTATTTTTTTAACTTCACAATCGGAGTTCTTGTGTTCATTTCCAACGCGTACGCTCAAACTGCCACTGCCGCCGACCCCGGCCTGATGGGCAGCCTGACGACCTTCCTGCCGCTGATCCTGATGTTCGTGGTCATGTACTTCCTCATGATCCGCCCTCAGCAGAAGCGCCAGCGTGAACTGAAGGCGATGATGGACGCGCTCACCAAGGGCGATGAAGTGGTGACCGCCGGCGGCATCGTCGGACGCGTCAGCAAGGTCACCGACAGCTACGTCACCCTCGAGGTGGCGCCCGGCACCGAAATCACGGTCCAGAAGAACGCCGTGACCACCCTGCTGCCGAAAGGCACCCTGAAAGCCCTGTAAGCAAGCCTTGCGGCCCCTCGGGGCCGCAGCGCCCAACCGAACGCCGGAACACTATGAATCGCTATCCCGTCTGGAAATACTTACTGATCGTCATCGCGCTGCTGCTCGGCGCGCTGTACACGGCGCCTAACTACTTCGGCGAGTCGCCGGCCCTGCAGGTGACTTCCGGCCGCTCGACGGTCAATGTCACCAGCGCGACCGTGCCCCTGGTCGAGGATGCGCTCAAGCGCGCCGGCATTCCCACCACCGCCGTCAGCCTCGAAGGCAGCGGCCACAGCACCTCGGTGCGGGCCCGCTTCGCCGGCACCGACGAGCAGTTCCGCGCCAAGCTCGCGCTCGAGCGCGACCTGAACCGCGACCAGGAAAACCCCGATTTCATCGTCACCGTCAACCTGGTGAAGAACACCCCGGCCTGGATGCAGGCGATCGGCGCGCTGCCGATGAACCTGGGCCTGGACCTGCGCGGCGGCGTCCACTTCCTGCTGCAGGTCGACACCAAGGCCGTCCTCGACACCAAGGTCAAGGGCATCCAGGCCAGCGTGCGCAGCAACCTGCGCGACAAGAACGTGCGCCATGCCGGCATCGAACGCGTCGGCGACACCGTCGAAGTGCGCTTCCGCGACGCCGAGACCCGCGCAGCCGCCCGCAACGCCCTGGCCGCGCAGTCGAACGAACTGGCTTTCGCCGACGCCGCCGACGGCGCCGACCAGAAGCTGGTGATCACCCTCAAGCCGGACGCCCTCAAGCGCACCGTCGAAGACGGCGTGAAGCAGAACATCGTCACCCTGTCCAAGCGCATCAACGAACTGGGCACCACCGAGCCGATCATCCAGCAGCAGGGCGCCGACCGCATCGTGGTCCAGCTGCCGGGCGTGCAGGACGTGGCGCGCGCCAAGGACATCATCGGCCGCACCGCCACCCTCGAACTGCGCATGGTCGATTCGACCGTGACCCCGGGCACCGAACTGTCGGCCGCCATCCCGCTCAACTCGGAACTGTTCACCGAAGGCCGCGGCGCCCCGGTGGTGGTCTCGAAGGACGTCATCCTGACCGGCGACTACATCTCGAGCGCCGTCGCCAGCTTCGACCAGAACCAGCAGCCGGCCGTCTCGCTCGACCTGAACGGCGACGGCGGCCGCCGCATCCGCCAGGCCACCCGCGACAACGTCGGCAAGCGCATGGCGATCCTGCTCAAGGAAAAGGGCAAGTACAGCGTGCTGTCGGCGCCGACCATCCAGAGCGAACTGGGCTCGACCTTCCAGATCACCAACATGGGCACCTCGGAAGACGCCAACGAGCTGGCGCTGCTGCTGCGCTCGGGCGCGCTGTCGGCGCCGATGGAATTCATCGAAGAGCGCGTGATCGGCCCGCAGCTGGGCGCCGAGAACATCGAGCGCGGCCTGTACTCCACCATCTGGGGCTTCGTGGCGATCGCGATCTTCATGATCGTCTACTACCACCTGATGGGCTTCTTCAGCGCGCTGGCGCTGGCGGCCAACGTGCTGTTCCTGCTGGCCATCCTGTCGATGATGCAGATCACCCTGACCCTGCCGGGCATCGCCGCGATCGCGCTGGCGCTGGGCATGGCGATCGACGCCAACGTGCTGATCAACGAGCGCATCCGTGAGGAACTGCGCGCCGGCGCGGCGCCGCAGGCGGCCATCTCGGCCGGCTTCAAGCACGCCTGGGACACCATCTTCGACTCCAACGTGACCACCCTGATCGTCGGCCTGGCGCTGCTGATCTTCGGTTCGGGCCCGGTGCGCGGCTTCGCCGTGGTGCACTGCCTGGGCATCCTGACCTCGATGTTCTCGGCGGTGTTCGTGGCGCGCGGCTTCGTCAACGCCTGGTACGGACGCAAGAAGAAGCTGACCAAGATCTCGATCGGCACCGTGTGGGCGGAAGGCATCGCCTCGCCCAGCAAGAAACAAGCTACTCAGGACTAACGATGGAATTTTTCAAGATTAAGCGGGACATCCCGTTCATGCGCCACGCGTTGATCCTCAACGTGATCTCGGCGCTGACCTTCCTGGCGGCCGTGTTCTTCCTGGCGACCAAGGGCCTGCACTATTCGGTGGAGTTCACCGGCGGCACCGTGATGGAGCTGCGCTATCCGCATGCGGCCGACCAGGAAAAGATCCGCGCCACCCTGCGCAGCATCGGCTACGAGGCGCCCGAGGTGCAGAGCTTCGGCACCGCACAGAACGTCATGCTGCGCCTGCCCATCCAGCAGGGAAAGCCGGCGGCCGAGACCTCGACCCGCGTGTTCAACGCGATCTGCGCCTCGGAGCAGGGCACGCCGAAGCAGTTCCAGACCACCACCGACAAGGGCGAGCAGGTCAGCCGCACCAGCTGCCTGAACGCCGCCGGCCAGGAAATGGTCAGCCTGCAGCGCGTCGAATTCGTCGGCCCGCAGGTCGGCGACGAGCTGGCCCAGAACGGCCTGAACGCGCTGCTGATGGTGGTGGTGGGCGTGGTCGCCTACCTGGCCATCCGCTTCGAGTGGAAGTTCGCGGTCGCGGCGATCATCGCCAACCTGCACGACGTGGTCATCATCCTCGGCTTCTTCGCCTTCTTCCAGTGGGAGTTCTCGCTCACGGTGCTGGCGGCGATCCTGGCGGTGTTGGGCTATTCGGTCAACGAGTCGGTCGTCATCTTCGACCGGATCCGCGAGATGTTCCGCAAGCAGCGCAAGATGACCGTCACCCAGGTGATCGACCATGCGATCACCAGCACCATCTCGCGCACCATCATCACCCACGGTTCGACCCAGATGATGGTGCTGGCGATGCTGCTCTTCGGCGGCCATGCCCTGCATTACTTCGCCATCGCCCTGACCATCGGCATCCTGTTCGGTATTTACTCCTCGGTGTTCGTGGCGGCGGCGATCGCCATGTACCTGGGCATCAAGCGTGAAGACCTGATCAAGCCGGTCAAGGAAAAGGACGAGACCGACGGCGCGGTCGTGTAAGCACGGCGCCTGGCCTCAGGATGCCGCCCGGCCCAGCCGCGGCGGCATTTTTTTCGTCCAGCATAATGACATCCTTGCATTTATGTGCGCCAGCGTACAGAGTGTCTGGAGCCCAACCGTCTATAGTGGACCCGTCTCTTTCAGGACATCCCTAGTTTTGGACTTTGCCCGCTCACGAAGCGGGCATTTTTTTGCGCGAGCTCAGACACTTGGTTCGCCGATGTGGCGAAAAGCGACAATCCTTCCATAGTGTGAAACAGCGCACGGAGCGGGGTGGGAGGCGGACCTATACTGAGCTCGTCTCTTTCAGGACATCCCTAGTTTTGGACTTCACCCGCTCCCGCAAGGAGCGGGTTTTTTTTTGCCGCCATCGAGCGCGCCCGGATAAAAACGCCACATGCGGCGTCCAGTGTGAAGCAGCGCACGGAGTTGCCCCGCAACCGGCCCCACAATGGACCTGTCTCTTTCAGGACATCCCTAGTTTTGGACTTTGCCCGCTCCCAGGAGCGGGCATTTTTTTTTCATGAAAAAGGCCCCTCGGCCACGCGGGCGGAGGGGCCTGGGCGCGGGGTGCGCCGCGAAGGCTCAGGCGGTGAGGCCGACCAGCACGATGTCGTCCTGGCCAGGAGCGCCGTCGGCGAAAGTCGCCAGCTGGGTCAGTTCGTCGGCCTCGATCTGGTCGTCGTCGTCCTTGTTCACGTACAGGAACAGGGCGGCGCCGCTGCCCGCGTTCTCGGTGGCCAGGATCAGGAGGTCCTGGCCGGAGGCCAGCGCGCCGACCTCGAGCGCCGCGTTGAGGCTGGCCAGGGTCTGGTTCAGGCCGGCCGCGGCGCCCAGCACGATCTGCCCGGTCACGTTCACCGCCACCGCTTCCGCCGCCGCGTCCACGGTCGCCGAGGCCGACCAGGCCAGCTTGCCGTCGGCGTTGTCGTCGATCGCGCTGGCCGCCGCCCCTTCCAGGGCGAGCTTGTCGTTGCCGCTGTCGAAGCCGAGGATCAGGTCGGCCGCGCCGGCGTCGATCTTGTCGACCACGATGGTCAAGGTGGCGCCGTTGTCGACCACCACATCCTGTCCGCCGCCGGTGGCGACGCGCGCCGCGAGCTTGTCGACGCCGATGAAGGCCTCGTTTTTCTGCTCGGTGGACGAGCGGATCAGGTCGCCGCCCAGGGTGGTGCTGGCGGCCACCGCGAAGCCTTCCTGCACGAACAGGCCGTCGCGGCCGCCCGCGAACAGGGCCGAGCCGGCCGCCAGGTGGCCGTCGGCGCTGGCGAAGGTGCCGGCGGTCCAGCTCATGCGGTACAGGCCGGCGTCCAGCTGGCCGTCGAAGGACAGGGCGTTGCCGCTCGCCGTCATGCCGGCGCCGGTGTAGTCGGTGCTGGTCGGCTGCGGCGTGCCGCTGCCCGCGTCCTCCAGCGTCAGGCCGTCGGCAACGGCCAGGCCGGTGGCCGCCTTGACGACCAGCTTGCTCGGGTTGTCGGCCAGATGGAACTCGAAGCCGGTCGCGCCGCCGTCGCCACTACCGGGCTTGCCGGGTTTGCCGGGCTTGCCCGGCTCGATGTCCAGGTTCAGGGCCTTGATCGCGGCCGGCAGGCCGCCCTTGCCCAGGGTGGCGATCAGGTCCTTGAGGGTCATGCCCTCGGGCAGGGCTTCCAGCAGCTTCTTCATGCCGCCGCCGCGCTTGAGCGAGGCCATCGCGTGGGCGTCGGCCGAGGCGCCGCGCGCGGTTTCGGCCAGGCTTTCGACCAGGGCCACCGGATCGGCGGCGCCGGCGCCGGTCTCGAACAGCGCCAGCATGTCCTCGCCCGAACCGAGGGCGGCGACCGCCTCGGGCGAGGTGGTGGCGACGTCGGTCAGGGTGGTGGTCGACTTGACCAGGGCGTCCAGGTCCGCCTTGGAGGAGGCCGGGGTGACGGCGCGCACCAGGACGCGCGCCGCCTCGACCGCGGCGATGCCGTCGTAGCCGGCGCCAGAGGCTTCCACGGCGGCCGTGAACTTCTCGACCGCTTCCTGGCGCAGGCTGGACAGCTTCAGGTCCCCGCCCTGGGCGCCGCGCAGCACTTCGATGGCGACGTCGGCCACCGAGGCATGGCCCTTGCTGATCACCTCGACCCAATAGGCCAGGCCGCCGGCTTCCGGCGCGCGGTCGAACAGCTGCTCGTAGATCTGGGTGATGCGTTCGGCGGCGCTGTCGTCGCCGAAGCGCACCTGGGCTTCGGTGGACGCGGCGAAAGCCGCCTTGATCGCGTTCAGGTCGCCGTTCGCCTTGGCGAGCTGCTCGGCCCAGTACTTCATGCCGGCGGGATCCGCGGGGCGGCCATAGAAGGCGAGGTAGAAGGCGTTGACGGTGGAGTAGTAGATCGCGGGCTGGCTCATTTCGGGAAGGCGCTGGGCGCTCGTAGTTGACTTGTGGAAACTATTATATCCACATGGAATCAACGGGGCGCACGATATGCGTTTGCAGTTGCGCTACGGCAACAATAGCGGCATACAGCCGCAGCCTTGGCGCTGCTTACATCAGCGCCGTGGTCAGGCTCTGGACTTCGGCGGCCGATTCTTCCAGGATCTGGACCAGGGTGCCGGCCCCGGTGGCGAAGTCGATGGTGGCCGCGCTCTCGTGGCTGGTGGCGCCGGGGCGGACCAGCAGGGGCGAGGGCAGGGCCGCCAGGTCCTTGGCCAGCAGCAGGGTGTCGCCCAGGGTTTCCGGAGGCAGGGCGCGCATGCCGTTCCACAGCGCTTCGATGGCGCCCATCACCGCCACCGGCACGCCCAGCTTGAGCAGCACGCCGCGGCCGATCGGCACTTCGCCGTGCTCGATCCAGTCTTCGGCGCCGCCGTCCAGCAGTCCCGGGTAGCGCTCCGCCTGCGACAGCGCGTAGAAGCCGCCAACTTCGTGCACGATGCCCGCGAACATGGCGGTTTCGGGGTCGACGAAGGAGACACGGCGCGCGATCACCTGGGCCAAGGCGGCCACGTGGGCCGAGTGCGCCCACAGCTGGTCGGCCTTGGCGCGCAGCGCCGGGTCCTGGATCTCGCTCGCCAGCTGGCGCACGATGACGGCCGCCGCCAGCGCGCCGAGGGTGCGGAAGCCCACGCGCTGGACCGCCGCGCGGACGTTGGTGACGTCGTTGCCGGAACGGTTGTAGGCCACCGAATTGGCGATCGCCACGGTGCGCGCGGCCAGCAGCGGTTCGGCCTGGACCAGGCGCGCGGCCGCGTCGACGTGGCAGTCGGGCTCGGCCAGCGAACGCTGGAGCTTGAGCGTCGCGGCGACGCTGGTCGGGAAGCTCAGCTCGCCGCGGCTGGCCTCGGCGGCGATGCTCTTGAGTGCGGAGAGTCTGTCCATCAAAAAATTATACCCCCATCGCACCGGCAAACCGCCGAAAAATTTTGCTCTACGGCATCTTTTTGTGACCAGGGTGTGACACCCGGGCGCCTGCCGTGCGGGTGGTCAGGGCTCGCTGAAGATGGCGTCGCAGCCGTCCTTGGGCTCTTCGGTATCCTGCAGTTCGTCGACCAGGCCGAGGTCGAAGAGTTCCTCCACCGCGTTCATGAAACTGTTCAGCTTGGTCGCGCCGATCAGGCGGTAGATCTCGCCCGCCTCGTTGCGCACGCCGATCAGCATCTTTTCCTGTTTGACTTCGTCCAGCGGCGCCACATCGAGCAGCAGGTTGCCGATGATGTGCTTGTCGAAATGGGCAGGCTTCTTGCCTTCGATCAGGGAGGTTTTCAAGGGGAGTCCTTAGTCAGGGAGGATGAAGGGGAGGGGAAATCGGTGGCGGCGCCCCGGGCGACGGCATTGCGCAGCCGGGTCAGGGCGGCGTCCAGGGCCTCGAAGTCGGCTTCGCCATAGCCGGAGAATAATTGTTTTCCACGGGCGACCACTTGGGGGAAGACTTCGCAGAATACCTGGTCTCCTGCCGGGCTCAGGCGGACGAAGAAAGAGCGTTTGTCGTCGCTGCTGCGTTCGCGCATGACCAGACCTTTCTGTTCCAATCGCTCGATGACGCCGGTCAAGGTGCCCTTGGTGATCAGGGTGCGCTCGCCCAGCTCCTTGTAACTCATGCCGGCGGTATTGCCCAGCGTGGCGATGATGTCGAACTGGGCGTGCGTCAGCCCGTGGCGGCGTACCGATTCGCCCGAGAAGCGCTCGAAGCCCTGCATGCATTCGGCCAGCAGCCGGACACTCTTTAAGTAACGTTCCCCCATGGAGAGGAATTATAGCCGTCCGCCAACGCTTTGCTGTTTCGCCACGTCACTGCCGGGTCCGCCGGGTTTCCTCACCCTGCGTTGTTATCCAGTATCATAAAGGACTACGCCTTGATGCGGACCGCGCTTTCCCCTCCATGACACCGCCGATTCACCCCCATGCAGCCAGTTGACCTGTCCCGCCTGGCGCAGGAGCGGCCGCTGCGCGTGCTGCTGGTGAATGCCGGCGAGCCGGACGCGCTGACCTGGTCGGCCTTGGTCCAGCCGCTGCGCCTGGCCGCCAAGCTGATGGGGCCGGAGCGCCTGCACGTCGACGTGCGCGGCCCCGACAAGTTCGTGGGCGACGCCCAGCGCCACTGGCACCTGGTGCTGCTGGTGGCGGACGAGTCCGAGGCGGCGCTGAAACCCGCCAACTGCCGCGCGCTGGTCGAGCGCTGCCGCGCCGCGCCCTTCTGGGGCGGGGTGGGAGCGGGCGTGCTGTGGCTGGCCGACGCCGGCGTGCTGCAGGGCGTGCGCACGGCCCTGCCGTGGTCGCTCTATCCGGACGTCGGCGCGGCCGCCGAAGGCGCGCTGCTCACGCCCCACCTCTACGAATTCGACGCCAACCGCCTGACCTGCTGCGGCGGCGCCGCCAGCCTGGACTTCGCCCTGACCCTGGTCGAGCACCTGGGCGGGCCGGCGGTGCAGGCCCAGGTCAAGGAAATCCTGTGCGTGGACCGGGTGCGCGGCCCGGACGAGCGCCAGCGCGTGGCCCTGCAGGCGCGCTTCGGGGCCCTGCAGCCCAAGCTGAGCGAGGCGGTGGCGCTGATGGAGGCGAACATCGAGGAACCCTTGTCGACCGACGAGATCGCGCAGCTGGCGGGAGTGTCGCGGCGCCAGCTGGAGCGGCTGTTCAAGCAATACCTGGGGAGCCTGCCTTCGCGCTACTACCTGGAGCTGAGGTTGAAGCGGGCGAGGCAGTTGTTGCTGGATACCAATCATTCGATCGTGCAGGTGGGGTTGATGTGCGGTTTTTCGTCCGGGTCTCACTTTTCGACGGCGTTCGGCGCGCTGTTCGGCAACACGCCGCGGGAAGAGCGGCAGAGGAAGCTCGGTCAGTAAGCGCTTGCACACCTGCGATCCCGCAGCGCGTCCGCCTATTCTCTTTCCCTAAGCTGCACCTCATCCCGGCGAAGACCGGGATGCAAGCCCCTTTGGCAGCAATCCCTGGCACGTCATCCCGGCGAAAGCCGTAACGCAAGCCCCTTTGGCCGCAATCCTTAGCACGTCATCCCTGCGAAGGCCGGAATGCAAGCCCCTTTGGCCGCAATCCTTAGCACGTCATCCCGGCGAAGGCCGGGATCCAATTCCGCAGGTTAGTGGGAACGCCGGCAGCATCGGTTCGCGGCGAGAACTTGGATCCCGGCCTTCGCCGGGATGACGTTTACACGCTGCGTGTGGTTAATACGGCAACATGCTTCCGGCGTTCAGCGTGCAGGCCTTCAGCCTTCAGCGCTCAGCGTGCAGGCGTTCAGAGTTCAGCATGCACGCCCTCGGGCGCAGCCACCAGGCGCGCAGGCAAGTTGCCATCCGACCAAAAATGAAAATCCCCGTCGCACTTCTGCAAGAAGTTCCCGGGTGGCGTTCCTATAATGGCCCGAACCTGCGGCGCTCCGCCCGCACAACCATTACTCTGAACTGGATGAGGAACCATGAACGCAAAGCTTGATTCGGGTGTCACCACGCGGCCTGTCACACGGCAGACCTTCGACGAAGTCCTCGTCCCGACCTATGCCCCGGCCGCGATGGTGCCGGTGCGCGCATCGGGCCTGGACGTGTGGGACCAGGAAGGCAAGCACTATCTGGACTTCACCTCCGGCATCGCCGTCACCAGCCTGGGCCACGCCAACAAGGAAGTGGCCGACGCCCTGACCCAGCAACTGAACACCCTCTGGCACCTCGGCAACGGCTACACCAACGAGCCTGTCCTGCGCCTGGCCACGGCCATCACCGAAGCCACCTTCGCCGACCGCGCCTTCTTCTGCAACTCCGGCGCCGAAGCCAACGAAGCGGCCCTCAAGCTGGCGCGCAAGTATGCGCACAACAAGTTCGGCCCGCACAAGTCGCGCATCGTGTCCTGCCTGTCGTCCTTCCACGGCCGCACCCTGTTCACCGTCTCGGTGGGCGGCCAGCCGAAGTACACCGAAGGCTTCGAGCCGCTGCCCCAGGAACTGAACCACATCCCCTACAACGACATCGAAGCCGCGCGCGCCGCCATCACCGATGACGTGGCGGCCGTGATCGTCGAGCCGATCCAGGGCGAGGGCGGCGTCATCCCGGGCAACCCCGATTACCTGAAAGCCCTGCGCGAGTTCTGCGACCAGACCGGCGCCCTGCTGGTGTTCGACGAAGTGCAGTCGGGCATGGGCCGCACCGGCTCGCTGTTCGCCTACACCCAGATGGGCGTGACCCCGGACATCCTGACCTCGGCCAAGGCCCTGGGCAACGGCTACCCGATCGGCGCCATGCTGACCACCCACGAGATCGCGTCGCACCTGGCGGTCGGCACCCACGGCACCACCTATGGCGGCAACCCGCTGGCCGCGACCGTCGGCCTGAAGGTGATCGACATCATGACTCGTCCGGGCTTCATGGAACGCGTCAAGCAGGCCTCGGCGAAAGTCATGGCCAACCTCGAGAAGCTGGCCGCCGACTACCCGCAGGTGTTCGGCCAGCCGCGCGGCATGGGTCTCCTGCTCGGCCTGCCGATGGCGGAAGCCTACAAGGGCCGCTCCAAGGACTACACCAAGGTCGCCGAAAAGCTCGGCCTGATGCTCCTGATCGCCGGCCCCGACGTGGTGCGCCTGGCCCCGGCCCTGGTGGTGTCGGACGAGCAGATCGCCGAAGCGGATCGCCTGATGCGCCAGGCCGTCGAGGCGTTCATCGCCGGCTGACGCCGCGCACGGATACGGCCGGCCCGCCCGCGAGGGCGCGGCCGGCCGTTGCACGCACTGGTCTGTTTGAGGGAGTTCACATGTATGTAGTCCGTCCGGTCGACGTCGCGGATATCGGCGCCCTCGAGGCGATGGCCGCGCTCTCGATGCCCGGCGTGCACACGCTGCCGCGCACGCGCGAAGGAATCGTCGCCTTCGTCGAACGCTCGCTGGCCTCGTTCGCCGCCCACGTCGACATCCCGAGCGAAGAGTCCTACCTGTTCGTGCTCGAAGACCTGGCCTCGCGCGAGGTGGTCGGCACCGCCGCCATCCACGCCTCGGCCGGCTCGAACGGCACCTATTTCGCGTTCCGCAACGACGTCATCCAGCAGGTCTCGCGCGACCTGAACATCAGCCACAGCGTGCATGCCCTGACCCTGTGCTCGGAACTCACCGCCTGCTCGCAGCTGTCCGGCTTCTACCTGCGCCACCGCGAGCGCGCCGGCCTGGAAGCGGCCCTGCTGTCGCGCGCGCGCCTGCTGTACGCGGTGCAGGCCCCGCACCGCTTCGGCGACCGCTTCTTCGTGCCGCTGGCCGGCCGGCTGGATGCGGACGGCCAGTCGGCGTTCTGGAACGCCCTCGGCCGCAAGTTCTTCAAGATGGACTTCCTCGACGCCGAGCGCGTCATCGGCGGCGCCCGCAACCGCACCCTGATCGTCGAGCTGATGCCGCACTATCCGGTCTACGTGCCGCTGCTGCCGGGCGACGCCCAGGCCGCGATGGGCCAGATCCACCCGAGCGGCGAGCTGGCCTTCAACCTGCTGACCCAGGAAGGCTTCGAGGCCGACCAGTACATCGACATCTTCGACGGCGGCCCGATCCTGCAGGCCCACCGCAATTCGCTGCGCTCCTTCTGCGGCTCGCAGCTGCGGCGCGTCGAGAACGCCGGCCTGGCCGCGGCGCCGGAATCCCTGGTCAACTACGCCGTCGCCAGCACCGAACGGAATTTCCGCGCCGTGATCGCGGCCTGCCCGCCCTGCGAAACCAGCCAGGCCCTGTGCCTGCCGCGCGAAGCCCAGCAGGCGCTGGGCGTGGCGGCCGGCGACAACGTCATCTGCGTGCGCATCTAGAGAGGAAACACATGCTCGTAATCCGTTCTGCCAGAAAGTCGGACCTGGATGCCCTGATCGAGATGGCGCGCCTGGCCGGCAGCGGCATGACCACGCTCAAGCCCGACCCGGAGATGCTGGGCGCGCGCCTGGCCACCGCCGAAGCCTCCTTCGCCCAGACCATCGCGCCGGAAAAACGCGACTACATGTTCGTGCTCGAGCACACCGTGGACAAGAGCATCGCCGGCGTGTGCGCCATCAAGGGCGCGGTCGGCCTCACCGAACCCTTCTACAACTACCGCATCGGCACCCTGGTGCACTGCAGCCGCGAGCTGAACGTCTTCACCCGCATGGAGACGCTCTACCTCTCGAACGACCTGACCGGGTCGAGCGAACTGTGCTCGCTGTTCCTGCTGCCCCAGTACCGCGCCGGCTTCAACGGCAAGTGGCTGTCCAAGAGCCGCTTCCTGTTCATCGCCCAGTTCCAGCACCTGTTCACCGAGAAGATCATCGCCGAGATGCGCGGCTACCAGGACGAGAACGGCGACTCGCCTTTCTACGAGGGCCTGGGCCGCCATTTCTTCAAGATGGACTTCGACCACGTCGACGGCCTGACCGCGATCGGCAAGAAGTCCTTCATCGCCGAGCTGATGCCGCGCCAGCCGCTGTACGTCGACTACCTGCCGGAGTCCGCGCGCGAGGTGATCGGCAAGGTCCACACCTCGACCCAGCCGGCGCGCCGCCTGCTGGAGCAGGAAGGCATGCACTACGAAGGCTACGTCGACATCTTCGACGCCGGCCCGGTGCTGCAGGGCCGCGTGTCCGAGCTGCGCGCGGTGCGCGACAGCGTGCTGGCGGTGGCCGACGAGGGCCAGCCGCAAGGCGACACCGAGCACATGCTGGTCTCGAACACCAGTCTCGAACACTTCCGGATGATCCTGACCCGCGCCGTGCCCGGCGCCGGCCGCGTGCACCTGACGGCCCAGGAGCTGTCGCAGCTGCAGCTGCGCGCCGGCGACGAAGTGCGTACCCTGACACTCAACCCAAGGAAGAACGTCCATGGCTAACCTCTCGAATTACATCAACGGCGAGTGGCTCGCCGGCAGCGGCGCGGAGCTCGCCACCATCGATCCCTCGACCGGCCGCCAGACCTGGACCAGCAAGGAATCCACGGCGCAGGACGTGCAGCGCGCCGCCCAGGCCGCCCGCGACCGATTCGAGGCATGGGCGCTGACCCCGCTGGAAGAGCGCATCGCCATCTGCGCGCGCTTTCGCGACCTGCTGAAGGAGCACGGCGAGGAGCTGGCCGCCATCATCGCCGAGGAAGTCGGCAAGCCGCTGTGGGAAGCGCGCACCGAGGTGGCGACCATGGCCAACAAGATCGACATCTCGGTCCAGTCCTACCACGCGCGCACTGGCGAGAGCGCCGCCAAGGTCGCCGACGGCAACGCCGTGCTGCGCCACCGCCCGCACGGCGTGTTCGCCGTGTTCGGCCCCTACAACTTCCCTGGCCACCTGCCCAACGGCCACATCGTGCCGGCCCTGATCGCCGGTAACACCGTGGTGTTCAAGCCCAGCGAATACGCGCCGCGCACCGCGGTCAAGACCGTGCAGCTGTGGCAGCAGGCCGGCCTGCCGGCCGGCGTGCTGAACCTGGTCAACGGCGGCCGCGACACCGGCGTGGCCCTGGGCCAGAACCCGCTGATCGACGGCGTGCTGTTCACCGGCAGCAGCCAGACCGGCGCCGCCCTGCACCGGCAGTTCGGCGGCCAGCCGGGCAAGATGCTGGCGCTGGAAATGGGCGGCAACAATCCCCTGGTGGTCTGGGACCTTAAGGACACGCCCAAGGACATCGACGCCGCGGTGCACCACGCCGTGATGTCGGCCTTCATCTCGGCCGGCCAGCGCTGCACCTGCGCGCGCCGCCTGATCGTCCAGGACGGCCCCCAGGGCCAGGCCTTCCTCGACCGCCTGGTCGAGGTGGCGTCCAAACTCCAGGTCGGCCCCTCGAACGCCGACCCGCAGCCCTTCATGGGCCCGGTGGTCTCGAGCGCCGTGGCCGCGCGCCTGGTCCAGGCCCAGGCCGACATGGCGGCCAAGGGCGGCAAGATCCTGCTGCAGATGCGCCAGCCCGACCCGAACGCCGGTTTCGTCAGCGCCGGCATCGTCGACACCACCGACGCCCAGGGCATCCCGGACGAAGAGTGGTTCGGCCCGCTGCTCCAGGTGATCCGCGTGAAGGACTTCGACGCCGCCCTGCGGGTGGCCAACGCCACCGAATACGGCCTGGCCGCGGCGCTGCTCTCGCCCTCCGAAGCGCTGTGGAAGCGCTTCGCCGTGATGGCGCGCGCCGGCATCGTCAACTGGAACCGGCCGACCACCGGCGCGGCCAGCTCGGCGCCCTTCGGCGGCGTGGGCAAGTCGGGCAACCATCGCCCGAGCGCCTATTACGCTGCCGATTACTGCGCCTATCCCGTGGCCTCGATCGAGACCGCCGACCTTGAAATGCCGGCCAAGCTGTCGCCCGGCCTGATGTTCTGAACCTATGCTGAACGCACGCGAATACAACTTCGACGGCCTGGTGGGGCCGTCGCACAACTACGCCGGCCTGTCCTTCGGTAACGTGGCCTCCTTTAACAATGTGCGCAGCGCCTCGAATCCGCGCCAGGCCGCCCTCCAGGGCCTGGCCAAGATGCGCGAACTGGCCGCGCGTGGCTACGCGCAGGCGGTGATGCCGCCCCAGGGCCGGCCCAACTTCCGCCTGCTGCGCCGCCTGGGCTTCTCGGGCACCGACGCCGACGTGCTGGCGCGCGCCTGGCGCGAAGCGCCGGTGATCCTGGCCTGCGCCTACTCGGCCGCGCCGATGTGGACCGCCAACGCCGCCACTGTCAGCCCCTCGGCCGACACCCTGGACGGCCGCGTGCACTTCACCGCCGCCAACCTGAACAACAAGCTGCACCGCTCGGAAGAGTACGTGCAGGCGACGCGCACCCTGCGCGCCATCTTCGGCAACGGCGACCGCTTCGTGGTGCACGACGCGCTGCCGCCGGTGCCTGCCTTCGGCGACGAGGGCGCGGCCAACCACACCCGCTTCGCCGCCGGCCACGGCGCCGCCGGGGTCGAGTTCTTCGTCTACGGCCGCGTCGAGTTCGACCCGTCGGCCCCGGCGCCGAAGAAATACCCGGCGCGCCAGACCCTGGAAGCCTCGCAGGCCATCGCGCGCCTGCACGGCCTGGACCCGGCGCGCACCGTGTTCGCCTCGCAGAACCCGGACGTGATCGACCAGGGCGTGTTCCACAACGACGTGATCGCGGTCGGCAACGGCAACGTCCTGTTCTACCACGAGCAGGCCTTCGCCGATGAAGCCGGCACCGTGGACGCGCTGCGCCGCGCCCTGGCCGGGGTCGAGGCCGACCTGGTCCCGGTGCGCGTGGCGGGCAGCCAGGTGCCGGTCGCCGACGCCGTCGCCAGCTACCTGTTCAACAGCCAGCTCCTGACCCGCGCCGACGGCCGCATGGCCCTGGTGGTGCCGCACGAGTGCCGCGAGAACGCGGCGGTGTCGTCCTACCTGAACGGCATGGTCGGCAGTGGCGGCCCGATCGAGGAGCTGGTCGAGTTCGACCTGCGCCAGAGCATGCGCAATGGCGGCGGCCCGGCCTGCCTGCGCCTGCGCGTGGTGCTGACCGAGGAGGAAGCGGCCGCCATGCACGGCGGCGTGATCATGACCGAGACCCTGTACGCCCGGCTGGTGGCCTGGGTCGAGAAGCATTACCGCGACCGCATCGAGCCGAAGGACCTGGCCGACCCGCAGCTGGCGATCGAATGCGCGGCGGCGCTCGAAGAGCTGACCCGTATCCTCGAGCTGCCCGGCCTGTACGACCTGTCGTGAGGACGGATCCGCCTTGCGGACGGGATGACCCGGCCCGCGCGGCGTGATCTAATAACGGATTGGGGCCGCGCTGAAGGCCGGCCCACGGAATTCGGACGGGACACCCCCGTCCCCATAAAGCAGGGCTGCGCCAGGCCACAAGCCGGAGCGCGCCCCGCATACAAACTTTGGAGAAGCAAATGAAAGACATGCCTCAAGATCTGCGCAACCAGACGCTCGCGCTGGTCAACGCAAACCCCGCCGCCGGCGGCGGTTCCGGACAAGTGAGCGCCCTGATCGGCGCCTGGCTCGGATCGCTCGACGACGAAGACCTCGCCGGCACCGCGCCGGAAAGCCTGGCCCCGGTGCTGTGGGAAGGCTTCACGCAACTGGCCCAGCGCCAGGGTCCGGGCTGCCAGATCGCGAAGATGCGCTATTCGGACGGCCGCGGCTGCATGGCGACCGCCCTGCTGATCCTGAATGACGACATGCCCTACCTGGTCGATTCCTTCGTGATCGCCCTGCGCAAGGAGCGCCAGGTCGCCGCCGGCGTGATGAACGCCGTGGTGCCGGTGCGCCGCGACGCCGGCGGCGTCGTCACCGCCGTCGGCGAAGCCGGCGCGCCGCTGGAATCGATCGTGCTGATCCTGATGAGCGACGAGCTCGATTTCGGCGAACTCGACTCCCTGACCGCGCGCATCCGCATGGTCGCCAGCGACGCCGCCACCGTGCATCGCGACGCCGTCGCCATGGGCGACCGCATGACCGCCGTGGCCGCGGCCGCCGCCGCCGCCGGCACCCCGGAAGGCCAGGAAGCGGCCGCCTTCCTCGAATGGGCCAAGAACGAAGGCTTCGAGCCCTTCGGCTACGCCTACTACGTGGTCAAGCCGGGCGCGCGTGAACTCGAGCGCGACATCCCGAGCCGCATCGGCGTGCTGAAGGACACCACCCACCCGGTCTACGGCACCTGCCTGGCCAACATCCCGGGCGACTTCGAGACCCTGTCGCGCCGCGCCGACACCCTGTCGATCGTCAAGGCCGACGTCGAAGGCACCCTGCACCGCGACCAGCCGCTCGACTTCATCGGCGTGCGCGACACCGACGCCCAGGGCAAGATCCTGGGCGAGCACTGCTTCATCGGCCTGTTCACCCGCGCCGCCACCCTGACCCCGCTGGCGCGCCTGCCCTTCGCGCGCGGCCGCGTGGCCAAGGTGCTGTCGATCGCCGGCGTGCGCCAGGAAGGCTTCCGCGCCGAGAAGTTCGTCGAGATCCTCGAATCGCTGCCGCGCACCGAAGCCCTGGAAGCCGAGCCGGAATGGCTGGCCCAGGTGTGCAGCGCGGTGGTCTCGCTGTACAAGCAGCCGCGCCCGAAAGTGTTCGCGCGCCGCGACGTCTACCGCCGCCACCTGAACGTGCTGGTCTACCTGCCGCGCGAGCGCTACAGCGCCGCGGTCGGCTCCGCCCTGGCCCAGGCCCTGCAGGACAGCTCGGGCGCGCGTGAAGTGCGCGTGCAGCCGCTGGTGGCCGACGGCCCGCTGGCCCGCGTCTACCTGATCGCCCACGCCGCGCGCTACCCGCTCGACCTGGAAACCGACATCCAGCAACCGCTGCTGTCGGTGCTGGACGGCTGGCACGACCGCTTCTCGCTGCTGACCAATGGCGTCGAGGACGGCGCCGAGCGCAGCGCCCTGCGCAAGCTGGGCGCGACCCTGCCGGTCAGCTTCGTCACCGCCACCTCGCCGGAAACCGCCTTCCGCGACCTCCAGGCCGTGCTCAGGAACGGCCAGCCGAACCACGTCACCGTGCGCATCGAGACCGGCGGCGGCAACGGCGAGGACGCCTCGATCCGCCTGTATTCGGGCGAGACCGTGCCTTCGCTGTCGCGCATCCTGCCGGCCTTGCAGAACGCCGGCATCGCGGTCGACCGCGAACAGACCTGGACCATCAAGACCGCCGACGGCGTGCGCCACAACGTGACCGCGCTGGCCGTGGACGACGAGAGCGGCGCCAAGCTGATCAAGCCGGGCATCGTGAGCGTGGCCGAAGAGCTGTTCACCGCGCTGTTCAACAACGAAGCCGAAGACGGCCGCATGAACGGCCTGACCATCGAAGGCGGCCTGTCGCTGCGTGAGGTGCAGCTGGTGCGCGCCTACATCAGCTACTGGCGCCAGCTGGGCTCGAAGTTCTCGGTGCGCTACATGGCCGAGACCCTGCGCACCCAGCCGGCCCTGGTGAAGGATTTCGTGACCGGCTTCCTGCTGCGCTTCGACCCGAGCCTGGGCGAATCCGAGCGCGCCGCCGGCACCGCCAAGCTGGCCTCCCTGAAGGCCGGCCTGTCGAGCGTGAACCACGCCGACACCGAGGAAATCATGGCGGCCCTGGTCGACCTGGCCCTGGCCACCGTGCGCACCAACTACTTCCAGAACGACGGCGAAAAGATGATTTTCAAGGTCGACACCAGCAACCTGGCGCTGGCTCCGGAACCGCGTCCCTACCGCGAGATCTACGTGTTCTCGCGCCGCTTCGAGGGCGTGCACCTGCGCGGCGGCCCGGTGGCGCGCGGCGGCCTGCGCTGGTCGGACCGCATGGAAGACTACCGCACCGAGGTGCTGGGCCTGGTGAAGGCGCAGATGGTCAAGAATGCGGTCATCGTGCCGGCCGGCTCCAAGGGCGGCTTCGTGTGCAAGCAGATGCCGAAGGACGCCGCGCGTGAAGTGGTGGCGGCCGAGGGCGAAGCAGTCTACCGCCTGTTCATCGCCAGCCTGCTGGAAGTGACCGACAACCGCGTGCGCGGCGCCGTCGTGCCGCCGGAAGCGACCGTGCGCTACGACCAGGACGACCCCTACCTGGTGGTGGCGGCCGACAAGGGCACCGCGACCTTCTCCGACATCGCCAACAGCATCGCCGTCAAGCGCGGCTTCTGGCTGGGCGACGCCTTCGCCTCGGGCGGCTCGAACGGCTACGACCACAAGAAGATGGGCATCACCGCCAAGGGCGCCTTCGAGGCGGTCAAGCGCCACTTCTACGAACTGGGCCACGACCTGAACACCACCCCGATCACCGTGGTCGGCGTGGGCGACATGTCGGGCGACGTGTTCGGCAACGGCGTGCTGCTGTCGCGCCAGCTCAAGCTGGTGGCGGCCTTCGACCACCGCCACATCTTCCTCGACCCGACCCCGGACGTCGAAGTCTCGTTCAAGGAGCGCCAGCGCATGTTCGCCCTGCCGCGTTCGTCCTGGGAAGACTACGACAAGAGCCTGATCTCGCAGGGCGGCGGCGTGTTCCCGCGTTCCGCCCGCTCGATCGAGCTGAGCCCGCAGGTGCGCGCCGCCCTCGACATCGAAGAAACCGTGCTCGCGCCGGAAGAGCTGATGCACCGCATCCTGAAGGCGCCGGTCGACCTGTTCTACAACGGCGGCATCGGCACCTACATCAAGTCCTCGAACGAGACCCACGCCCAGGTGAAGGACCGCGCCAACGACCGCATCCGCGTCAACGGCAACGAACTGCGCTGCAAGGTGGTGGCCGAAGGCGGCAACCTGGGCGCGACCCAGGCCGGCCGCATCGAGTTCGCGCTGGCGGGCGGCCGCATCTTCACCGATGCGATCGACAACTCGGCCGGCGTGGACTGCTCGGACCACGAGGTCAACATCAAGATCTGGCTGGACACCGAAGTCAACATGGGCAAGCTGGGCGAAGCCGACCGTAACCGCATCCTGAACGAGATGACCGGCGCGGTGGAAGACCTGGTCCTGCGCGACAACACCCTGCAGACCCACCTGCTGACCCGCGAGGCCCAGGCCCAGGCCAACGCCTCGGTGGTCGACGGCTACACCGCCCTGATCGCCAACCTGGAATCGGAAGGCGCGGTCTCGCGCGAGCTGGAACAGCTGCCGAGCGACGCCGAGCTGGCGCGCCGCAAGTCGCTGGGCCTGGGCCTGACCGCTCCGGAACTGGCGGTAGTGATCGCCAACGTCAAGAACCGCTTCAAGCGCACCCTGTCGGCGCTCGACCTGACCTCGGAATCCTGGGCCCAGTCGCTGCTGCGTCCTTACTTCCCGGCGCAGCTGGTCGCCACCCGCGACCCGCTCGACCACCCGCTGGCCAACGCCATCCTGGCCACCGTGCTGGCCAATGAGGCGGTCAACCGCTGCGGTCCGCTGATGCTGCGCGACCTGGCGGCCGAGCACCGCGTGGACGAGACCGAAGTGGTCAAGGCCTGGGCCCGCGCCTGGTCGGCGCTGCACCTGGCGCCGGTCTTCGACGCCCTCGACGCCGACGCCCTGAAGGTGCCGCGCGAGGTCTCGATGGCGGTCGACAGCCGCACCCGCGGCCTGCTGCGCGCGGTGATCGAAGGCGTGCTCTCGCTGCCGCAAGGCGCGGACGGCATGGCCGAGCTGTCGACCCTGTTCGGCCAGGCCGACCAGCTGCGCAGCCTGACCCCGGCCCGTTCCGAAGCCGATGGCCACACCGGCCTGCCGGCTTCCTTCACCGGCGCCTGGAAGGCGGTCGAGACCATCGAGTCGCTGGCCACCTTCCTGTTCGCGGCGGTGTCGGTCCAGCGTCCGAGCGGCATGACCCTGGCCCAGTTCCTGCAGGTCGGCATGACCCTGCGCCAGCGCGCCGGCATCGATACGCTCGAGCGCGGCCTGAAGCTGCCGGCCCAGGGCAAGTCGCAGGAACAGCTGCGCAACTACGCGATGCAGTCGCTGCGCCGCGCCCAGCAGCGCCTCCTGATGCAGGTGATCGAGCGCTCGGCCCAGGCAGGCGATCCGCTGGCGGCCGTGGACGAAGTGGTGCGTGCGCGCGGCCTGAGCGGCTTCGAGCAGCCGGTCGACCTCGAGCAGGCCATGCTGGACGTCTGGTCGCTGTCGGAAGGCGCCAGCCCCGAGCGCCTGGCGGCGTAAGGCGATGAGCGCCGCTCCCGCTGCGCCCCTGCCCGAGGCGGTGCGCGCCCTGGCCGAAGGCGACTTCGGCACGGTCGCGCAGCGCTTCGCGCAGGCGGGATTCGAGGTCGCCCTGCCGGCGCCCGGCATCTTCACGGTGAGGAGCGCCGCACGCGATGCGGCGCGCCCGAGCGTGCTGGTGTCGGTCGGCGTGCACGGCGACGAGACCGGGCCGATCGAAATGACGGCCCACGTGGTCGAGGCCTTGTCGCGCGAGCCGCAAGCGCTGGCGGTGGACCTGATGCTGTGCGTCGGGAACATCGATGCGATCGCGGCCGGCAAGCGTTTCATCGACGCCGACCTGAACCGCATGTTCCGCGCCGAGCGCGGCGCGCTGGCCGCCAGCTTCGAGGCCGGCCGTGCCGACGTGATCATCGCGGCCACCCGCGCCTTCTTCGAGGGCGCGGGTCCGCAGCGCTGGCACCTGGACCTGCACACGGCGATCAGGCCCTCGCACTATCCGATGTTCGCGATCGTGCCTGAGCTGATCGCGCAGCAGCCGCGCGAGCGGCTGATTGGCTGGCTGGGGGAGGCGGGCATCCAGGCCGTGATCATGAACCCGAAGTCGGCCGGCACCTACAGCTACTACAGTTGCGAGCACCATGGCGCGGCCGGCAGCACGGTCGAGCTGGGGAGGGTGGGGACGCTGGGGCAGAACGACCTGTCGCAGTTCGCCGCCGCATCCCGGGCGCTGACGCGCCTGCTGCGCGGCGAGCCCGACCCCGCGCAGCAGCCGCGGCCGCTGGTGTTCAGGCAGGTGCAGGAAGTGCTCAAGCTGTCCGAGGACTTCCGCATGCACGTCGGGCGCGAAACCTGGAACTTCACGCCGCTCAAGAAGGGCGAGCTGATCGCCCAGGACGGCGCAACGGTTTACACCGTCCAGCACGAGGAAGAGCTGGTGGTGTTTCCCAATCCCGACGTCCGGGTTGGCTTGCGTGCGGGCCTGATGGTCGTCCAGGTGGATTGACCGGCGCGCACAGCGAAGCAGCGTCCCCCAAAACCACGCACCTTAAGCAACGTCATCCCCGCGCAGGCGGGGATCTAAGTTCGATGCGTCCCGTAAACCTCAAACGTAGCGGGTGGGCATGCAAACTTGGATCCCCGCCTGCGCGGGGATGACGTTTTTTGGGGCGTGGGCATGGCGGTTTGGGCAGCGCGGATGACGGTTTGAGCCGCAAGAATGATCTTGTGGGCCGCGCGGACGATGTTTGTATGCTGCTAGACTGGTGTCTTTGCTCTCCGGAGGCACCATGAGCATGCTCTTTTCCCCCTTTGCGCTGGGTCCGATGCAGCTGTCCAACCGCATCGCCATCGCACCGATGTGCCAGTACTCGGCCATCGAAGGCATCGCCACCGACTGGCACATGATCCACCTCGGCAACCTGGCCCTGTCCGGCGCGGCCCTCCTGATCATCGAAGCCACCGCCGTGGTCCCCGAAGGCCGCATCTCGCCCGCCGACCTCGGCCTGTGGTCCGACGCCCATGCGCAAGCCCTGGAACCCATCGTCGCCGCGATCCGCCGCTACTCCCCGATCAAGATCGCGATCCAGCTCGCCCACGCCGGCCGCAAGGCCTCGAGCGAAGTGCCCTGGCTGGGCGGCGCCAACATCCCGCCAACCGAAGAGCGCGGCTGGCAGACCGTGGCGCCGTCTCCCATCCCCCACGCCGAAGGCGAAACCGTGCCGCTGGCGCTCGACGAAGCTGGCCTCGAAAGGGTGCGCGAGGGCTTCGTGAGCGCCGCCCGGCGCGCCCATGCCCTCGGCCTGGACGGCATCGAGCTGCACGCCGCCCACGGCTACCTGCTGCACGAGTTCCTGTCGCCGCTGTCGAACCGGCGCGAGGACGCCTATGGCGGCTCGCTCGAGAACCGCATGCGGTTTCCGCTCGAGATCTACGACGCCGTGCGCGCCGCGGTGCCGCCCGGCATGGCGGTCGGCATGCGCATCTCGGCCACCGACTGGGTCGAGGGCGGCTGGGACCTGGAGCAGAGCGCGGTCCTGGCCCAGGCGCTCAAGAAGCGCGGCTGCGACTTCATCCACGTCTCCACCGGCGGCCTGCACCCGAGCCAGCAGATCCCGCTGGGCCCGGGCTACCAGATCGAGTTCGCCGAACGCATCCGGCACGAGACGGGCCTGCCGACCATCGGCGTGGGCCTGATCACCGAGGCTACCCAAGCCGAGAACATCCTCCAGCAGGGCCAGGCCGACGTGATCGCCCTGGCGCGCGCCATGCTGTACGACCCGCGCTGGCCCTGGCATGCGGCGGCCGAGCTGGGCGAGCAGGTGTTCGCGCCGCCCCAGTACTGGCGCTCGCAGCCGCGCGAGCACAAGCACCTGTTCGGCGAGACCCACCTGGGCCAGCGCTAGCGCGGCGCCGATCCGCAGCTCAGGACGCGAATCCTGCAGCCTGTCGCATGGCGGCTGCCGGGCAGGGGAGGGATGGGTAGAGTGGCAACATTGGCGCCTTGCGCGCCGACGAACGACCACCATACCCATAAAGGATAGCCATGCGTACGCTTACTGCCCTCGCCGCCCTCGCCAGCCTCGCTGCACTCGGCGGCTGCGCCATCATCGTGAACCCGAACGAAGGCGCCCACGTCCAGACCATGTGGAGCAAGAGCGTCGAACAGGGCAATGGCGTGGCGGCGCGCGACCAGCGCAACGTGCCGGCCCTTCCGGGCCTGGACGTCAGCGGCGCGCTGCCGGTCGAGGTGCGCGTCGGCCCGGCGCCTTCGCTGGTGGTGGAAGCGGACGGCAACCTGCTGCCCTACATCCGCACCGAGGCCAGCGGCAATGCCCTGCGCGTATGGAGCGAGCAGGAACTGAGCAGCCGCACCCCGATCCGCATCGTCTACACCACCCCGCGCCTGAGCGAGGTGCGCGCCTCCGGCTCCAGCCGCGTCGAGGTGAGCGAACTGAATGGCGCGCCGCTCGACGTGCGCAAGAGCGGTTCGGGCGAGGTGCGCCTGGCGGGCAGGGTGGAAAGCCTGAACGCCCGCGCCAGCGGATCGGGCGTGATCGACGCCGCCCAGCTGCACAGCGCGAGCGCCGACCTGGAACTGGCGGGCTCGGGCCGCATGACCGTGGGCGACGTGCGCGGCGACTATGCGCGCGTGCACGTGAGCGGTTCCGGCAGGCTGGAAGCGAGCGGCGTGGTGCGCTCGCTGAATGCGCGCGTGAGCGGCTCGGGCAGCGTGGACCTGGGCGGCCTGAGCACCCAGGACGCCGACCTCGGCACCAGCGGCTCGGGCGGCATCCGCGCCACCGTCAAGCAGTCGCTGATCGCCCGCACCAGCGGTTCGGGCGGCATCCGCGTGTACGGACAGCCGGCCCAGCGCAACATCAGCGGCGAGCGCGTGCACCTGCTCGACTGAGGCGGCGCCAGGGCGGGGCGCAACGCGGACCGCTCGATGGAGCCCTACATCGCCCGCTACCCGGCGTGTGTGATTACAGCAGGTGGTCCAGCAGGTCGGGACCGAACACCTCGCGGTGCAGGCGCGCCAGCGGGGCGCCCTTGTCCTTGAGCGCGTTCCATTGCGCCTGCATGAAGGGCAGCGGGCCGCACATGTAGACATTGGTCTCGCCCAGCGGCCAGTGCGGCAGGCGCGCGACCTCCATCTGGCCCGCCAGCGCGCCGTCGGCGGCGCCGTCCTCGTAGAAGGTGACCACGTGCAGATGCGGCATGCGCGCCTTGGCGGCGGCGATGTCGTCCCGGTGCGCATGGTGGGCGGCATTGCGCGCGGCGTGCGCAAAGATCACGCGGCGGTTCGGGTTGACCTGGGCGATGCGGTTCAAGGCGCCGATCATCGGGGTGATGCCCACGCCGGCCGAGAGCAGCACCACCGGCTCGTCGGACTCCGTGTCGGGCAGGAAGTCGCCGAAGGGATGGCCCACGTTCAGCACCTCGCCCGGCTTCACGTTCTCGTGCAGCCAGCTCGACACCGCGCCGGCCGGGAGCTTGGCATTGCCGTCCTCGCGCTTGACCGAGATGCGCAGGCTGCGGCCGTCCGGGGCGTCCGACAGGCTGTACTGGCGCAGCTGGCGGTGCCCATCGTCGAAAGTCACTTCCACGCTCACGTACTGGCCGGCCTTGAAGGCGGGCGGCGCGCCGCCGTCCTGGGGTTCGAGGCGGATCGCCAGCACGTTGTCGCTTTCGCGCTTCACCTCGGTCACGCGCATCGGGCGCAGTTCGCCCGGCTGGATGCCGGCCTCCGCATACATCCTGGCTTCCGCGTCCATCAGCAGGCGCGCCAGCGAACCGTAAGCCTCTTCCCAGGCCGCCATCAGGGGCTCGGTCGCGGCCTCGCCCAGGGTCGACTTGATCGCGCCCAGCAGGTGGAAGCCGACGATCGGGTAGTGGTCGGCGCGCAGGCCGACCGAAGCGTGCTTGTGCACGATACGGCTCACGACCGGGCCGAGCGCGTCGGCGTTGCCGATGTTCGCGGCATAGGCGAACACCGCCGACGCCAGCGACTGCTGCTGCACCCCGTTGGCCTGGTTACCCATGTTGAACAGGTTGGTCAGCTCCGGATGGGCGTCGAACATGTTGCGATAGAAGGTCTTGGTGATGGTGACGCCATGCTCGCGCAGGACGGGGACCGAGGCGTCGATGTAGGGGCGGGAAGCGGCAGAGATCATGATTTCCTCAATTGATGCATAAATTATGCATGTTTAAGTTCAAAAAAAACGCCTGGGGGACAGGCTGGGCCAAGCGGACGAGACAATTCTAGCAAAGATGCAGATTGTTTGCATGATTGTAGAAAACTATTTTTTTAGCACGAAGGCTTTGCCCCTATAATCGCAGCTTTTACGCCCGCGGCTGCCGAGCCGCCGCACAGCCAATCAACCGCGCACCGAAGGACTTGCCGTGAATCTGACCCTGGGCCAAAAGCTGTTCCGTACCAAACCGGCCGAGCGCCATCAAGAAAGCCACAGCAGCACGGAAGTCGGCCTGCAGCGTTCGCTGGGTCTGTTTTCGCTGACCATGATCGGCGTCGGCGCCACCATCGGCACCGGCATCTTCTTCACCATGGTCGAGGCGGTGCCCAAGGCCGGACCGGCCGTGGTGCTGTCCTTCCTGATCGCGGCGGTCACCGCCGGCCTGACCGCGCTGTGCTACGCCGAGCTGGCGGGGCGGGTGCCGGCCGCCGGCTCCTCCTATTCCTTCGCCTACGCCACCGTGGGCGAGTTCGCCGCCTTCGTGGTGGCGGCCTGCCTGCTGCTCGAATACGGCCTGGCGGCCAGCGCCACGGCGATCGGCTGGTCCGACTACCTGAACAACTTCCTGCAGAATGCCTTCGGCTGGGAGATCCCGGCCCACCTGCGGTCGCCGATGTTCGTCTCGGACCACAACACCATCTCGATCAACCCAGGCAACTTCAACCTGCCGCCGGTGCTCCTGGTGATCATGTGCTGCATCCTGCTGGTGCGCGGCACCAAGGAATCGGCCACCACCAACGCCATCATGGTGCTGGTGAAGCTGGCGATCCTGGTGTTCTTTGCGGTGATCGCCTTCAGCGGCTTCGACGCCGCCAACTTCCAGCCCTTCTTCAACGAGGACAACAGCAAGGGCTTCGCCGGCATGGCCGGCGTGACCGCCGCCGCCGGCACCGTGTTCTTCTCCTTCATCGGCCTGGACACCATCGCCACCGCCGGCGAGGAAGTGCGCGACCCGCGCCGCAACGTCCCGATCGGCATCCTGGCCGCGCTCCTGATCGTCACCGCCTTCTACCTGATGGTGGCTTTCGCCGCCATGGGCGCCCAGCCGGCCCACCTGTTCGAGGGCCAGCACGCCGGCCTGTCGGTGATCCTGCAGAACGTGACCGGGCAGGCCTGGCCGGCGCTGGTGCTGTCGGCCGGCGCCGTGGTCTCGGTGTTCTCGGTGACCCTGGTGACCATCTATGGCCAGACCCGCATCCTGTACGCCATCAGCCGCGACGGCCTGATCCCCAAGACCTTCCAGAAGGTGAGCGCGCGCACCCAGGCGCCGGTCAGCAATACCGTGATCGTCTCGATCGCGGTGGGCCTGGTGGCGGGCCTGGTGGACGCCACCTTCCTGTGGGACATGGTGAGCATGGGCACCCTGACCGCCTTCATCGTGGTCTCGGTGGCGGTGCCGGTGATCCGCGCCAAGCAGGGCGACGCCCCGCCGGAGGACGGTTCGCGGCGCGGCTTTCGCGTGCCCTTCGGCCCCTACCTGATCCCCGGCCTGTCGATCTTCGCCTGCCTGTACATCATGAAGGACTTGTCGGGCACCACCTTCCGCGTGTTCGCGATCTGGATGGCGGTGGCGGTGGCCACCTACTTCCTGTACAGCGTGCGCCACAGCCGCCTGAACAAGGCTTGATGCGGGAGCGGCCGGGATGGACAAGTTCGCGCTGAGGCGCGACCGCTTCGCGCTCTTCGACGCCATGGACAGCCCGGCGGTGAACATCTGCTTCACGCTCGAGCTGCCGGACTTCCGGCCCTGGTGCAGGGAGCAGGGCCTGGCGCCCTTCCACGTGCTGCTGTGCGCCGTGCTGCGTTCGATCCTGGCGGTGGAGAACTTCCGCTACCGGATCCTGGACGGCGAGGTGATCCGCATCGACCGGCTGAGGCCCTCCTTCACGGCGATCAACCAGCACAATGACCTGAACTTCGCCCAGTTCGACTGGAGCGACGACCTGCGCGAATTCGTGGCGCGCGGGGTGGCGGCGCGCGAGGAGGCCAGCAGCATGACGGCCTTGCACGAAAAATATCGCGGCATGGCGCCGCGCGCGGCCAAGGAGCAGGTGTTCGTGACCTGCATCCCCTGGCTGGACTTCACCGCCATCCAGCACCCGATCGCGAAGCTGGCCGAACCCGACATTCCCTCGCTGGCCTGGGGGCGCTTCCGCGATGCGGGCCCCGGCCGCCTGCAGCTGCCCTTCGCGGTCCAGGCCCACCACGGCTTCGTGGACGGCTTCCACATCCACCAGCTGGCCCAGGCCATCGAGACCGAGATCGCAGGTTTCATGCGCTGACGGCGCATTCGATGCCGGCGGCATACCCGGACGCGCGGCGCCGGGCTACACTCCTGTCATCGACATGCACGGGTTCACCATGACTGCTTCTGCTTCCACCGGCCGCGCGGGCGGCGCCATCCTGTTCGCGGCCATCCTCGGCATCGCGCTCGTCCTGCTGCCCGGCGTGCTGGGCGAACGCCTGAGCGTCTCGCCCATGCTGCTGTTCGGCGCCGCCGCCGTCTCCACGGTGTGCAACCACCTGGTTCCCGGCCGCGGGGGTGAGCCGGAGACACTGTATTCGCGCGCCTTCTTCCTGCGCCTGGCGGCGTCCAGCGTCGCGGTGTTTGGCCTCTTCGGCTTGTACCACCTCGCGCACGCGCTGGGCTGAGCCACCGCTCGTCCCCCCTTTCCTGCAGTCTGTCGCCCGGCACGCGGCAAGGCGCGCCCGCCGGGCTAGCATCCCTTTACATCAGAAAAGGGAGGGGAAGCCATGTGGAAACGGATCCTGGCGGCGGCCCTGCTGGCCGCCGCGACCGCGGCGGCGGCGCAGCCGGTCGAGCCCAGCGCGCAGCAGTGGCGCGAGGACTTGCGGGTGCTGGCCGAGCAGATGCCGGCGCGCCATCGCAACCTGTATCACACGATCACGCGCGAACAGTTCGCCGACGCGGTGGCGCGGCTCGACGCCCGCATCGGCACGCTGCCGCGCCACCATGTCATCGTCGAGATGGCGCGCATCGCCGCCATGGTCGGCGACGGCCATACCAACATCGCGCCGACGCGCGACCCGCGCATCGGCTTTCACGCCTTTCCGCTGGCGCTCTACTTCTTCGAGGACGGCTTGTACGTGCGCGCGGCGGCCGAGCGCCACCGCGCGCTGGTGGGGGCCAAGGTGGTCGGCATCGGTCCGCTGTCGACCGCCCAGGCCTACGCGGCGGTGCGCGAGATCGTCGGCCGCGACAACGAACAGAACGCGCTGTTCTTCGCGCCTCACCTGCTGGTGATGCCCGAGGTGCTGGACGCCCTCGGCATGGGCGCGGGGCCGGGCAAGGCGCGCTTCGTGTTCGAACAGGATGGCCGGCGCCGCACGGTCGAACTCGACCAGGCGCTGCCGGCCCCGATGATGCCGCCCGATACCGACCTGAGTTTCATGCCGCGTCCCGGCTGGGTCGACGCGCGCGCGGCCACGCCCCTGTGGCTGCGTGACGCCCACAGCAAGTTCCGCCTGGAGCACCTGGAGGGCGGCAAGACCTTGTACGTCCAGCTCAACCAGGTGGGCGACGAGAAGGACGAGACCCTGGCCGGGTTCGCGCGCCGCATCGAAGCCGCGGTGGAGGCGCGCAAGCCGGACAAGCTGGTGCTCGACCTGCGCCTCGACCGCGGCGGCAACGGCGCCCTGGTGCCGCCGCTGATCGCGAGCCTGGTGCGCGCCACCCCGCCCGGCGGACCGGCCCTGTTCGCCATCACCGGCCGCGCCACCTTTTCGGCCGCGCAATTCGTGGTCAACGACCTGGAACGCTATACCGGTGCGGTGCTGGTGGGCGAGCCGACCGGCGGCAAGGCCAATTCGTACAGCGATTCGCGCAAGATCATGCTGCCCCACAGCGGCATCACGGTGAGGGTCTCCACCGTGTGGTGGCAGGTGGACGAGCGCGACCGGCGCGAGTGGTCGGCGCCCGCCGTCTCGGTCGCCTACCGCTTCGACGATTACCGGCGCGGAATCGACCCGGCGCTGGCGGCGATCGCCGCCTACCGTCCGGCGCCGCCGCTGGCCGAGCTGCTGGCGCAGGCGGACACGCCGGCCGCGGTGCGCGCGGCCTATGCAGGCTGGCGCGGTCAGGCGCTCAACCGCTACGCCGACGCCCAGGACGCCTTCCACCAGGCCGGCCACCGCCTGCTCGGGCAGGGCCGTGCGGAGGCGGCGCTGGCGGTATTCGAGCTGTGGACGCAAGCGCATCCCGAGGTGGGCTGGGGCTACGAAGGGCAGGGCGCGGCCTGGCTGGCCATCGGTGAGCGCGAGCGCGCCATTGCCGCCTACCGGCGCGCCTTGCGGCTCGCGCCCAGCTCGGGCGCGGCGGCCGACGCGCTGCTCAAGCTGGAGGCGCGCTGAGGCCGATGCCGCCGGCGCACCGCCGGGCCGGCAAGGGACGGACGTAAAACCAGGGTCGGAGTCGAATTCTTTGACAACTTTGAGGAATTGCCCAAAAAGTCGACTCCGACCCTAGTTTTTTTCTTCTTTACAGAAAAATTGGCAGCGCTTGGATGTGAGCTCCCTCAACCTGGGTTTACTTGCACTGACGGCCCGTTGTGCATTGGCGAGCTCGAGGGGCCAAAAATAAATAGGGTCGGAGTCGACTTTTTGGGCAATTCCTCAAAGTTGTCAAAGAATTCGACTCCGACCCTATTTTGTGGGGGCGCAGGTGCTGGTGTGGAGAAGTAAGAAAGCCACGCGGTCCGGGAGGACGGCGTGGCTCGGGATGGCGGGCGCCGTGGGCGCCCCGGGGCGCGCTTAGAGCGCGTTCATTTCCTTCAGCAGCGCGTCGGCCTTGTCCACGTGCTGCATGTTCCACAGCATGTAGCGCACGTCGACCTGGATGTCGCGGGTCATCGCGGCGTTGAAGTCCCAGTCCGAAATGATCGAGTCCAGGGTGCCGTCGAAGGCCAGGCCGATCAGCTCGCCCTTGGCGTTGAGCGCGGCCGAACCCGAGTTGCCGCCGGTGATGTCGAGGGTCGCCAGGTAGTTGACCGGCACCGTCTTCAGCTTCGGATCGACGTACTTGCCGAAGTCCTTGTTGCGGATCGCCGCCAGCTGGGCCGCCGGGGCATTGAACTCGCCCTCGCCGGTGTGCTTGGCCACGATGCCGTTCACGGTGGTGAAGGCGGTCCAGCCGGTGGTGCCGTCGGCGCCCACCGGACGGCCGGCGATCTTGCCGAAGGTGACGCGAAGGGTGCCGTTGGCGTCCGGGTAGACCGCCTGGCCGCGGCTGTTCATGTAGGCGATCTTGGCCTTCATGTAGTTGCCGTAGGCTTGCTGGATCTTGCCGGCCAGTTCTTCTTCCTGTGCTTCTTCCTTCATGCTGGCGTCGTACATCGCGACCGCCGCCTTGATGAAGCTGTCGTTCGAGGCCTGGAATTCCTGCGGCGACTTCTTCATCCAGGCCAGGCGCTCGTCCTTGTTGGCCAGCTTGGAACCGGCGTAGATGCGGTCCAGCGCGGCCTTCAGCTCGGCTTCGCTCATGCCTGCGCGGATGCCCAGGGCGGCGTTGAAGGCGGCGTCATGCTCGTTCGCCGGCTGGGCCAGGTACTTGCTCAGGAAGTTCAGCACCAGCGCCTTGTCGACCTTCTCGTCGTAGGTGCGGTCCTGGCCGGTGATGACCGAGGTCAGGCGCGGCAGGTCGCGTTCCTGGTAGCCGGTCTTGCGCTCGGCGTCCGGCTTGGCGCGCTCGTTGGCCAGGCGGTACAGGGTGCGCGCCGAAGTCAGGAAGCGCGGCTGGGCATAGCTCAGGAAGAAGCTCTTCTTGACGCCGGCGTCGCGCTCGGCGATCAGCTTCTCGGCCGCTTCGATGTCGGCGGCGTACTGTGCCTTGCGCTGGGCATTGGCGTTGACCCAGGTCTTGAGCGCATTGTGCTCGGCGGTCTTACGCTGCAGGAAGTCGCTGTTCGCGTAGGAGGTCAGCATGCCCTTGCGGTTCTTGTAGTAGTTGTTCACGCCCGCGACCTGGCCGGCGTACTTGAGCTTGGCGGCCGGATCGTTCTTGGTCTCGCGCTCGATGATCGCCAGCACTTCGCCCGAGGCCTGCACGAAGGCCGGGTAGTTCCAGTCGAAGGTGAAGGCCACTTCCGAGGGCAGGCGGTGGCGGTTGGTGCGGCCCGGATAGCCCATGACCATGATGAAATCGCCTTCCTTCGAGCCTTCCTTGGCGATCTTCAGGTGGTGCTTGGGGCGGTAGGGCACGTTGTCCTTGGAGAACTCGGCCGACTTGCCGTCCTTGCTCACGTAGCCGCGGTAGAAACCGTAGTCGCCGGTGTGGCGCGGCCACATCCAGTTGTCGGTGTCGCCGCCGAACTTGCCCACGCCCGAAGGCGGCGCGTGCACCAGGCGCACGTCGCGGATCTCGAGCTGCTTCAGGCGGTAGAACTCCAGGCCGCCGTAGTAGCTGGCCACGGTGCAGCGGTAACCGGCGTCCTTCTCGCACTCGGCGGTCAGCTGCTTCTGGTTGCGCTCGATGGCGTCGATGCGCGCCTTGCCGCTCAGCTTGGCGACTTCGGGGGTGATGACCTGGTTGCTGACGTTCGCCACTTCCTCGGTCACGTAGATGCGGCTGCCCGGGGCGGCCGGCAGTTCCTCGTCCAGGCTCTTGGCCAGGAAGCCGTTGGCCAGCAGGTCGCGTTCCGGCGTCGAGTTGACGGCGATGCTGTTGTACACGCAGTGGTGGTTGGTGACCACCAGGCCTTGCGGCGACACGAAGGACGCCGAGCAGCCGCCCAGGCTGACGACCGCGCCCATCGGGAACTCAGTCAGCTTGGTCAGGGTGTTCGGGTCGAGCTTCAGGCCGGCGGCCTTGAGTTGCTTGGCTACTTGTGGCAGCTGCTGCGGCATCCACATGCCTTCGTCCGCTTGTGCGGCGAAGCTGGTCAGGATGGCGAGCGAGAGAAGGGTCTTTTTCATGCGCGTCTGTCTTGGGTGGAAGGGAACACTCGGGCTCGAGCATCCGAGAGTATCCGTAATCCAAGGACGCGTCGTCAACCGATATTTCTGCTGCGCACGCCGGGCTTTTCCTGTGGAAACACGTCTTTACAGCTGCTTGCCGACCAGGGACACCAGCCAGGTGCTGAGGCGCTGCCACCAGGGCCGCTTGGCGAACTTCTGTGGCGTCACCGGGGTGGCGCGCACCCAGTCGGCCTCGAACAGTTCGACGTGGCGGCGCGCGAACTCCTCGTCCATCACGTTGAGGTTGGCCTCGTCGTTGATGCTGAAGGAGCGGTTGTCGAAATTGGTCGAGCCCACCGAGACCAGCAGCGAATCGACGACCAGGCATTTAACGTGGTACATGGTCGGATCGTATTCCGAGATCTGGACCCCGGCCGCCAGCAGTTCCGGCCAGCGCTCGCGCGAAGCGGCCTTGACCAGGTCGGAGTCGATGATCTTGCCCGGCGTAATGAGGCGCACGCGCACGCCGCGCTTGGCGGCCGCGATCAGGGTCTTGATGGTGAGGTCGTCCGGCACGAAGTAGGAGGCCGAGAGGTCGATGGTCTTGCGCGCCGCCGTGATCGCCATCAGGTACATCAGGTGCATCGATTCGCTGCCGCCGGTCGGCGAGCTGGAGAACATCTGGGCGGGCTTGTCGCCTGCTGGCGCGAGGGCCGGGAAGTATTCGGGACCGTCGAGCACCATGCCGGTGGCCTTGGTCCAGTTGTCGATGAACACGGCCTGGATCTGGCCCACCACCGGGCCCTCGACGCGATAGTGGTTGTCGCGCCAGTGCTCCTCGTCCTGGGCGTTGCCGCGCCACTGGTCGGCGATGCCGACCCCGCCCGTGAAGCCGATCTTGCCGTCGATCACGAGCAGCTTGCGGTGGGTGCGGTTGTTCAGGCGCGCCAGCTTCCACCACACCGGCTTGTGGTAGCGCTGCACCTGCACGCCGGCGTCCTTCATTTCCTGCAGCAATTCGTTGTCCATCTTGATGCTGCCCATGAAGTCGAGCATCAGGTGGACCTTCACTCCGGCACGGGCGCGTTCCGACAAGGCCTTGGAGAATTCCTTGCCGATCGATTCGGACCAGTAGATATAGGTTTCGAAGGTGATCGTCTCGCGGGCCGCGCGGATCGCCTCCAGCATGGCGGGGAAGATCTGGTCGCCATTGACCAGGACCTCGACCTTGTTGCCTTCGAGGATAGGGGGCCCGAGCAGGACGCCGAGCGAGCGGCGGAACTGCGGGTCGTGGGTATCGTATTGGCGCGTGAGCTGGCGTTCGATCTGCTTTTCGCTCGGCATGAAATTCAATGCGAGGAAGCCGACGATCAGCGTCACGACGCAGGTGATCAAAGCCGTCCAGAACATTTTCGAACTCATCAGTCAGTGCTCAGGGACAAAAAAACCAACGCGCACGGCGTTGGTTTTATAAGGGGCTACTCACTAGTCTTATTAGCGTACACGGCCGCGGCGCAGCAGGTTCACGATGGCCAGCAGGATGACGGCGCCCAGGAACGAAACCAGGAGCGACGACACGCTGAAGTCATCCGAGTTGATGGTGCCCGAGCCAAACAGCGGCGAGAGCAGCCAGCCACCCAGGAAGGCGCCAACGATACCAACGACCACGTTGAGAATGATGCCCTGCTCTGCGTCGGTCTTCATGACCATGCTGGCAAGCCAGCCCAAGATACCACCGACGACGATCCAGATGATGAATAACATGGTGATTCCTCCTCTTAGTGGAAAAACATACCCCAGGCCAATTGATTGCCGTGGCCATGGGAAAAAGTCTAATGATCCGAGCCCGTCGGGTCGGTGCGGCAACGAACGTTAGATGGCGTTTTCGCAAGGCTGTTCGGCCCTGCTCAAAAAGCCTGCGGCAGGGTGCGTCAGCGAACAGAAGCATAGGGGTGCGCGGCATAAGGTTCCACTACTTGCAACACCGTTCAGCAAGACCATCTTTGAGCAAGGCTTCGGCTTCCGATTCCAGACTGAGAAAGGATTCATCATGAGCAGCTACGATAACAACCAGGACAAGAATTCGCGCATGGTCACCGGCCTGTTCCCTGACCGCGCCAGCGCCGAGCGCGCCTATGGCTCGGTCGCCGACCGCGGCTACGGCCGCGACGACGTCAACCTGATGATGACGGACAGCACCCGCAAGACCCACTTCGGCGACACCGACACCGAACTGGGCAGCAAGGCCGCCGAAGGCGCGGGCATCGGCGCCGGCATCGGCGGCACCATCGGCGCGGTGCTGGCCGGCATCGCCGCAGTCGGCACCACCCTGGTCCTGCCGGGCCTGGGCATCGTGGTCGCAGGTCCCCTGGCGGCCGCACTGGCGGGCGCCGGCGCGGGCGGCATCACCGGTGGCCTGATCGGCGCGCTGATCGGCGCCGGCATCCCGGAAGACCGCGCCGCCCATTACGAGGAAGGCATCAAGCAGGGCGGCATCCTGATGGGCGTGCGCGCCCGTTCGGACGAGGACGCCGCCCACTTCGAGCGCTCCTTCAAGGAACACGGCGGCTCGCACGTGATCGGTACCGGCCTGGGCGCCGCCGGCGGCGCGGTGCTGGGCGCCGGCATCGGCGCGGCTGCCGGTCCGGTCGGCATGGCGGCCGGCGCCGCGATCGGCGGCATCGCCGGCGGCATCGCCGGCAAGGGCGCGGCCGAAGTCGTGAATCCGAAGTCGGGCGACGACCTGGCCGAGCACCACCTGGCCAAGGGCGTGGGCGCCGGCACCGGCGCCGCCCTTGGCGCGGCGGCCGGCACCGCGGCCGGTCCGATCGGCATGGCGGCGGGCGCCGTGGTGGGTGGCCTGGCGGGCGGCGCTGCCGGCCGCGGCGCGGGCGAAGTGGTGAACCCGAAGTCCGACGACGAACTGCGCGACCATAACCTGGCCCAGGGCGTGGGCGCGGGCGGCGGCGCGGCAGCCGGCGCGGCAGCGGGTTCGGTGGCCGGCCCGGTGGGCGCGGCGGCCGGCGCCGTGATCGGCGGCCTGGCCGGTGGCGCTGCCGGCAAGGGCGTGGGCGAAGTGGCCAACCCGAAGTCGGGCGACGAGCTGCACGACCATAACCTGGCCAAGGGCGTGGGCGCGGCGGGCGGCGCAGTGGCCGGCGGCGCGACCATCGGCGCGGCGGTCGGCGGCCCGGTGGGCATGGTGGCCGGGGCCGGCATCGGCGCGGCCGTGGGCGGCGCCTTGGGCAAGGGCGTGGGCCACATGGTCAACCCGCACGACGAGGACGTCCACTGGCGCAACTCGTACCAGACCCAGCCGTACTACACCCCGGGCTACACCTATGACGACTATGCGCCGGCCTATGCGCTGGGCTACAACAGCTATGGCAAGTACCCGGGCAACTACGACGCCAACGAAAGCCACCTGTCGGGCGAATGGGACCGCGTTAAGGGCAATTCGCGCCTGAGCTGGGAGCAGGCCAAGCAGGCCACCCGCGCCGCCTGGCACAAGGTCGAGCGCGCCATTCCGGGCGACGCCGACGGCGACGGCCGCTGATCGCGAGAGTGGAAGAGGGCGCCCGCGGCGCCTTCAAAAAAACAAAAGCCCCACGGCGCAAGCCGTGGGGCTTTTTCCTTGGAGCGGAAGCTTACTGCTTGATCGCTTCCACCTGGATCGCCAGCTTCACTTCCGGCGAGAACATCGGCAGGCCCTTGGTGATGCCGAAGTCGGCGCGGTTGAACTGGCCGGTCACGTCGGCGCCGCAGACTTCGCGCTTGAGCATCGGGTGCTGGATGCACTTGAACTTGTTGATGGTCAGGGTCAGCGGCTTGGTCACGCCCTTGAGGGTGAATTCGCCATCGACCGAGGCCGGCACATCGCCGTTGAACTTGATCGACTTCGACTTGAAGGTCGCGGTCGGGAACTTGGCCGCGTCGAAGATGTCATCCGCCTTGGCGTGCTCGTTCATCTTGTCGTGACCGAAATCGATGCTGTTGATGTCGACCGTGATGTCGAGCGAGCCGGTCTTCTTGGCGCGGTCCAGGACGATCGTGCCGTCGCTGCTGTTGAACTTGCCGCGCCATACCGAGATGCCCATGTGATCGGCTTCGAAGCTCGGATACGTGTGGTTCTTTTCGATCTTGTAGGTATCGGCCGCGAATGCGGTGGTGGCGGCAAGTGCAGCCAGTGCTGCGACGATGTGCTTGATTTTCATCTGCAAAATCCCTTGTTGAGGTGATTACGGAGCCGCGCTGACGCGGAATTTGATGACGACTTCATCGGCGACCATGCTGGTGTCCTTCCACTCGCCTTCGCCAATATTGAAGGCCAGGCGCCGGATTGGCAACTGGCCCTCAAACACTTGCTTGCCGCCTTCGGTCTTGGTGCTGAGCGGGAAGCTCACGTTGGCGGCCTTGCCCTTGATGGTGAGGGTGCCTGCGACCGTGAGCTTGCCGGCGCCGGCCGGGGTGATCGAGGTCGACACGAAGCTCGCTTTCGGGAACTGGGCCGAATTGAACCACTCCTTCTTGGCGACTTCCTTGTTCATGTCCGCGTCGCCCAGGTCCAGGCTGGCGGTCTGGATCTCGACGCTGGCCTTGGACGCGGCCGGCTTGGCGGCGTCATAGTCGATCTGGGCGCTGAAGTTCTTGAACTTCGCTTCGACCGGCACGTTCATCTGCTTGAACACGGCCGACACGCTGCTCCTGGCGGGATCGGTCTTGAGCGGGGCGGCGCCGGCGAGGGCGCTGGCCAAGAGGGTGCCCAGCAACAGGGCCTTCATGGGTTTCATCGTTTCTCCTGAGTGGAAGAGGAAAAGGGAAGCATGCGCGCCATCACGCCGTCGCGGTCGACCAGCAGGTGCTTGAAGGCGGCCGCCACGTGCACGCCGACCAAGCCGGCGAGCAGCATGTTGAGCCAGTAGTGGACGCCCTTCAGGAGGTCCTTGAGGGCGGGATCGGGATCGATCAGCACGGGCAGGGGGATCATCCCGAAATAGACCACCGGCACGTTGGCGGCGAGGCTGTAGAAATAGCCCGACAGCGGCACGGCGAACATCAGGATGTAGAGCAGCCAGTGCAGGCCGTGGGCGGCGCCGCGCTGCCAGGCCGGCATCTCGTCGGCGTATTCGGGCGGGTGCTTGAACAGGCGCCACAGCAGGCGCAGGGCGGCCAGGGCCAGCACGGTCACGCCGGCCCATTTGTGCCAGGAATAGTACTTCAGCTTGGTCGGCGTCAGGCCGGGGATCTCGGTCATGACCAGGCCGAGCGTGAAGGCGCCGATGATCAGGATGGCGATCAGCCAGTGCAGGGCGATGGCGGTGTTGGTGTAACGAGGCATGATGTTTCTTACAGGAAATTCGTTCGTGTTAGAACCAACTATAGCAAAAAACGTCTTGACGTGCTGACGAGCCCATTTTTTTGCTGAAACACACTAGCACGGTATTGCACAGTGTGCACGATTCGGCCACTCAGAATGTAAAATCGGCTACAACGCGAAGAATTACAAATTACCGGGCGCAACTAAACCATGAGAAAGCCTCTGCGAGTCACCACCCTTTCCCGCCTGCTGGCGTCCTGCCTCGGACTGACGCTGGCGCTGCCGGCGCTGGCGGAGCGGGGTGAGGTGCAGGCCGACGACCTGGCCGACCTCTCGATCGAGGAACTGGCCAACATCCAGGTGACCTCGGTGTCCAAGCGCCCCGAGCGCCTGCAGGATGCTGCCGCCTCGGTGTTCGTGATCACCAACGACGACATCCGCCGCTCCGGCGCCGCCACCCTGCCCGAGGTGCTGCGCCTGGCGCCCAACCTCTATGTGGCGCGCTCCAGCAGCCACGGCTATTCGATCAGCGCGCGCGGCATGAACACCAGCGGCAATTCGGTCTCGAACAAGCTGCTGGTGCTGGTCGACGGCCGCAGCGTGTATACGCCGCTGTTCGCCGGCGTGTTCTGGGACGCCCAGGACCTGGTGCTGGAGGACATCGAGCGCATCGAAGTGGTGAGCGGGCCGGGCGGGGTGCTGTGGGGCCTGAACGCGGTCAATGCGGTGATCAACATCAGCACCCGCTCGGCGCGCGATACCGCCAGCACCCTGGCCGCCGCCCGGGTCGATACCGATGGCGGCAGCGCGGTGGTTCGCCACGGCCGCGCCGAGGGTGAACTGGCCTGGCGCGCCTTCGCCCAGGTGAGCAAGCACGACAACACCGAACTGGCCAGCGGCGCGCCGGTCAACGACAGCTACCGGCGCTGGCTGGCCGGCATGCGCGCCGACTGGGCGCGCGGGCGCGACCGGGTAACCGTGAACGCCAACCTGATCCGCGGCCGGCTCGAGCAGCCGGAGCCGGGCGCGCTGACGGTCACCGGCTTCGATCCCCAGCTCGACCGCATCGAATCCGACGGCGCCAACCTGACTGCGCGCTGGGACCGCAGCCTCGACGGCGGCGCCGGCCTGAGCGTGCAGGCCTATGTCGACCACACCTCGCGCAAGGTGCCGCCGCTGTTCTCGGAGCGCCGCACCACGGCCGACCTGCAGTTCCAGCACACCCTGGCGCCCTGGGGCGCGCATAGCGTGGTGTGGGGCGCCAACGTCCGCCACAGCCGCGACCGCATCGACAACGGCGAGATCGTGGCCTTCCTGCCGGCGCGCAGCAGCCAGCGCTGGGCCAGCCTGTTCGTGCAGGACGAGATCGCGCTGCGCGAGGACTGGCGCCTGACCCTGGGCAACCGGGTCGAGTACAACGAATACACGGGCGCCGAATGGCTGCCCAGCCTGCGCCTCTCGTGGCGCCTGTCGCCCCACCACGCCTTCTGGAGCGCCGCCTCGCGCACCGTGCGCGCGCCCTCGCGCCTGGACGTCGACACCTTCATCCCGGCGCGTCCGCCCTACCTGCTGCGCGGCGGCCCCCAGGTGCGCGGCGAAGTGGCCAAGGTGTTCGAACTGGGCTACCGCGGCCAGCCGCTGCCGGAGCTGTCCTGGTCGCTGACCCTGTTCCACCACGACTACGACGACCTGCGCACCCAGGAGATCGACCCCAGCGGCACCTTCATCACCTTCGCCAGCCTGATGGAAGGCCGCTCGACCGGCGTCGAGGCCTGGGGCGGATGGCAGGCGGCGCGCAACTGGCGCCTGTCGGCCGGCTTCACCGCCATGCACCAGAGCCTGCGCCTCAAGCCGGGCAGCAACGACATCAACGGCCCGCGCATGGCCGAGCGCGATCCGCGCCATACCTGGCAGCTGCGCTCGAGCCATGCCATCGACGACAGCCGCGAGCTCGACCTGATGCTGCGCCGGGTGGGTGCGACCTTCGGGGTGGAGTCGTACACGGCGCTGGATGCGCGCTTCGGCTGGCGCCTGCGCCCGGGAATGACGCTGTCGGTGTTCGGCGAGAACCTCACCGGCAGCCATGCGGAATACGGTCCGGTGGCTTACCGGACCGAGATCGAACGCCGGATCGGCGTGAAGGCGGTGTGGGAGTATTGAAGGCGGTGGACGGCGGCGCCGTCCACCTTGCGCCTCAGATCGCAGCCGCCAGCTTGGCGGCCAGGCCGATGTAGTTCGACGGCGTCATCGCCAGCAGCAGGTCCTTGGCGTCCTGCGGAATCGCCAGTCCCTGGATGAACTCCTGCAGCGCTTCGCGGGTGATGCCCTTGCCGCGCGTGAGTTCCTTGAGCTGCTCGTAGGGGTTCTCGATGCCGTAGCGGCGCATCACGGTCTGCACCGGCTCGGCCAGCACTTCCCAGCTCGCGTCCAGGTCCTGCTCCAGGCGGGCGGCGTTCACTTCCAGCTTGTTCAGGCCGCGCAGGCAGCTGTCGTAGGCCAGCAGGGCGTAGCCGAAGCCGACGCCGATGTTGCGCAGGACGGTGGAGTCGGTCAGGTCGCGCTGCATGCGCGAGACCGGCAGCTTGTCCGCCATGTGGCGCAGCACCGCGTTGGCCAGGCCCAGGTTGCCTTCCGAGTTCTCGAAGTCGATCGGGTTGACCTTGTGCGGCATGGTCGAGGAACCGATCTCGCCGGCCTTCAGCTTCTGCTTGAAGTAGCCGAGCGAGACATAGGTCCAGATGTCGCGGTTCAGGTCGAGCAGGATGGTGTTGGCGCGCGCGACCGCGTCGAACAGTTCGGCCATGTAGTCGTGCGGCTCGATCTGGATGGTGTAGGGGTTGAACACCAGGCCCAGGCGCTGTTCGATCACTTCCTTCGAGAAGGCCGGCCAGTCGAAGCCCGGATAGGCCGACAGGTGGGCGTTGTAGTTGCCGACCGCGCCGTTCATCTTGCCCAGGATCTCGACCCCGGCGATGCGCTGCACGGCGCGCTGCAGGCGCGCGACCACGTTGGCGAATTCCTTGCCCAGGGTGGTCGGGCTGGCGGTCTGGCCGTGGGTGCGCGAGAGCATCGGCAGGGCCGCGTTGACGTGCGCGATCTCGGTCAGCTTGGCGATGATGGCGTTCAGGGCCGGCAGCAGCACGCCGTCGCGCGCGGCCTTGAGCATCATGCCGTGCGAGGTGTTGTTGATGTCTTCCGAGGTGCAGCCGAAGTGGATGAATTCGCTGGCCGCCACCAGTTCCGGCACGTCCTTGACCTGCTCCTTGAGCCAGTACTCGACCGCCTTGACGTCATGGTTGGTGACCGCCTCGATTTCCTTGATGCGCGCGGCGTCCGCTTCGCTGAACTCGGCCGCCAGCTTGTCGAGGTGGGCGTTGGCCTGGGCCGAGAAGGGCTTGATCTCGGCGAAGCCGGCCTGCGACAGGGCCTGCAGCCACGCGATCTCGACCTTCACGCGGTGGTGCATGAAGCCGGCTTCCGACAGGATCGGGCGCAGCTTGTCGGTTTTGGCGGCGTAGCGCCCGTCCAGGGGGGACAGGGCCGACAGGGTAGGGGAGGGAGCGGTAGAGGTCATGGCGGGCGGGGAGAGTGCAAAAACGCCGATTCTACCACTGGCGGCGCGCCGGCCGGCCAGCGCGGTCCTTGCGCCCGGCCCGGATTGCGCCGCGTCCGGGGCGGACTGTGCGCCAAGGGGCGATGCTATACTGTCATCCAATCTTCCTCTCTGAGCATGTATGAAACTCATCGGTTCCGTGACCAGTCCCTACGTCCGCAAAGTCCGTGTCGTGATGGCGGAGAAAAAGCTCGACTATAGCTTCATCCAGGAGGATGTCTGGGCCCCCGCGACCACCATCCAGCAGACCAACCCGCTGGGCAAGGTGCCCTGCCTGGTGATGGAAGACGGCAGCACGCTCTACGATTCGCGCGTGATCGCCGAATACCTCGACACCCTCACCCCGGTCTGCAAGCTGCTGCCGCCCAACGGCCGCGAGCGCGCCTCGGTCAAGGTGTGGGAGGCGCTGGCCGACGGCGTGCTCGACGCCGCCGTGCTGGTGCGGCTCGAGAAGGTCCTGCGCCCCGAGCAGCAGCAGAGCCAGGACTGGATCGATCGCCAGTGGGGCAAGGTGCACGCCGGCCTGCGCACCATGTCCGAGGACCTGGGCGACGACGCTTTCTGCATGGGCATCCACTACACCCTGGCCGACGTCGCGGTCGGCTGCGCGCTGGGCTGGATCTCCTTCCGCTTCCCCGACATCGCCTGGCGCGAGGACTATCCGAACCTGGCGCGCCTGTTCGACAAGCTGTCCGAGCGCCCCTCCTTCCGCGACACCGTTCCCTTCCTCGCCTGAGGCGGCGCATGAACCTCCCCGCCACGCTGCTCAGCACGGCCGTCTTCGGCGAAGCCCTGGTCGACGACTTCAGCACCGAGCAGGTGGTCGGCGGCGCGCCCTTCAACGTGGCGCGCCACCTGGCGGCCTTCATGGCGCCGCAGCTGATGATCACCCGCATCGGCAACGACCGCCTGGGCCAGCTGGTGCGCGCCGAATTCGAGCGCTTCGCCATGAGCGAGGCCGGGCTGCAGACCGACCCGATCGAGGAGACCGGCCGGGTGCTGGTCGAGCGCGGCGCGCGCGGCGGGCACCGCTTCACCATCCTGCCCAACCAGGCCTACGACTTCATCGACCGCGAGGCCGCGGCCGCCGCGGCTGGCCGGGCGCAGGCGGGGATCGTCTACTTCGGCACCCTGGCCCAGCGCCACGAGCGCTCGCGCGCGGCCCTGGCCGGCGTGCTCGAGGCCACCCACGCGCTGCGCTTCCTCGACCTCAACCTGCGCGAAGGCCAGTTCGACGAGCGCTGCGTCACCCGCTCGCTGCATGCGGCCAACGTGGTCAAGGTCAACGAGGAGGAGTTGCAGGCGCTGTTCGGCTGGTATTTCCAGATGAAGCCCGAGGATCCGCCGCTGTCGGCCGAGGAAGTGCACGCCTCCTGCCAGGCCTTGCTGCGCATGTTCTCGCTGGACGCCCTGATCGTCACCCTGGGCAGCCGGGGTTCGGCCTATTTCGGCGCGGACGGGCAGGTGCTGCACCACCGCGACAATCCGGCGCCGCCCTTCATCATCGACACGGTGGGGGCGGGGGATGCTTTCGCGGCGATCTTCCTGCTCGGGAAGGTGCGCGGCTGGGCGCTGGAGCAGACGCTGGCGCGGGCCAACGAATTCGCGGGGGCGGTGTGCGCGATTCCCGGGGCGGTGCCGCGCGACCTGGGTTTCTACGACAGGTGGATGGCGCGCTGGCGCTAGGGCGCCAGGCGCGGGCCGGCGGCGCGCGGCGCCGCCGGTGAGACCTTACTCGGCCATCTGGCTCTGCAGGTAGTTCTGGATGCCGATCTTGACGATCAGGTCGAGCTGGGTCTCCAGCCACTCGATGTGCTCCTCGGTGTCTTCCAGGATTTCCAGCAGCAGGTCGCGCGAGACGTAGTCGTGCGCCACCTCGGCCGCCGCAATGCCTTCCTTGACCGTCACCTGGGCCGCGCGCTCGAGCTTGAGGTCGCATTCCAGCATTTCCTGGGTCGATTCGCCGATCAGGAGCTTGTGCAGCGCCTGCAGGTTGGGCAGGCCGTCCAGCATCAGGATGCGGTCGATCAGCTTGTCCGCATGCTTCATCTCGCCGATCGACTCCTCGTACTCCTTCTTGCCGAGGCGCTCGAAGCCCCAGTGGCGGTACATGCGCGCGTGCAGGAAGTACTGGTTGATCGCGGTGAGCTCGTTGGTCAGCTGCGCGTTCAGCAGACGGATGACGTTTTGATCGCCTTTCATGGTGCTTGCCCTTGGTGTTTTTGAATGGGCTCCATGATAGCAAACCGGCAGGCCCCGGTCGCCCTCCAAAGGGCGAAATCTTGCGAAGAAACCGCGAAAAATCGCAGCAAAATCCACAAAACAGGGCGTAATGGAAAGCGTTCTCACTCCATCTTGAGAACGCTTCTCGCTACCGCGCGAAGCGGCCCCGAACGGGGCTGGAGGCGCGCCCAATGCGCGAGTCGGATGTTCGGGAGAATGGGCGGGATGTCAACGACGAAGCCCCGTCGCGGAACGGGGCTGGAGGCGGGTTCAGCGAGTGGATCAGGCCGCTTGCGGGACGCGGCGCACTTCGGTGATGGTGGTCTTGCTGTCGATGTGCTCGTGCAGGACTTCGCGCGCATAGCTGACGCATTTGCCGCACATGGTGCCGACGCCGAGTTCCTTGCGCAGTTCGGCCATCGAAGAGATGCCCAGGTCGGCCGCCTGGCGGATTTCACGGTCGGAGATGTTGTTGCAGACGCAGACGATCATGTGAATCTTTTCCTTGCCGGTTTGGCTTGTCGGTTCGGCAGTTGCCAGTTGATCTATAAAATGCGAATCATTCTCATTTGCGTTGCCATTCTCCAGAATTTCTGCGGCGAACGCAAGCGAATTTTGCGATCCGAGCGCCAATTTTTTAAGCGATATCAGCCTGCAAATAGAAATAATTCGCATTTAGGTTTATGATGCTGGTATCTGTTTCATCCGCGCTACATCACCTGGTTCCCCGCCCCGGCGAGGACGACGGTGCTTGTACGCTTTTCATCCCGCAGCACCTACGCACGGACGCGACCATGACCCTTGCTCCTTCCCTCACCACGCTCGACTCGCTCAAGGCCGGACAGAGCGCCACCGTGATCCACCTGGCTCCGCACACCACGCAGCAGGGCGGCACCGACGTCCAGCGCCGCCTGATGGAACTCGGCTTCGTGCCCGGCGAGCGCATCCGCGTGCTCAAGCGCGTGCTGGGCGGGCCGCTGGCGGTCAAGGTCGGGCAGTCCACCTTCGCGCTGCGCCGCTTCGAAGCGGCCCTGGTGTCGATCCAGCCGGAATAAACAATGGGTGTCATGGAACAACAGGTGGCGTCGCGCACGCCCCTGGTCGCATTGCTCGGCAATCCCAACTGCGGCAAGACCGCGCTGTTCAACCGCCTTACCGGCGCACGCCAGAAAGTCGCGAACTACGCCGGCGTGACCATCGAACGCAAGGAAGGCAGCTTCACCTCGCCGGGCGGTCGGCCGTTCCGCGTGCTCGACCTGCCGGGCGCCTACAGCCTCAACGCCCAGACCCCGGACGAAGTCATTACCCGCGACGTGGTCGGCGGCCTGCGCGCCGGCGAACAGGCGCCCGACGCCATCGTCTGCGTGGTCAACGCCACCAACCTGCGCCTCAACCTGCGCCTGGTGCTGGAGCTCAAGCGCCTCGGCCTGCCGATGCTGCTGGCCCTGAACATGGTCGACGTCGCCAAGAAGCGCGGCATCGTGATCGACACCGCGGTCCTGTCGCGCGAACTGGGCATGCCGGTGGTCGAGACCGTGGCGGTGCAGGCCGGCGGCGAGCAGAAGCTCCTGGCCGCCCTCGACCAGATGGGCTTCGGCGCCCCGGTCGCGCCCAATCCCCTGTCCGCCATCGACGAGGTGCCGGTCGAGCAGACCCAGAAGGAAGTGCGGCGCATCCTCGCGCTGGCGGTCTCGGAAGCCAACGACAAGGGCAACCTGAGCGAGCAGATCGACCACGTGGTGCTGCACCCGGTGGCCGGCCCCGCCATCCTGGCGCTCCTGATGTTCCTGGTGTTCCAGGCGGTGTTCACCTGGGCCGCCACGCCGATGGACATGATCGACGCCGGCGTCGCCGCGCTGGGCGAGCAGGTGGGCGCCCTGATGAGCGAAGGCCCGCTGCGCAGCCTGATCGTGGACGGCATCATCGCCGGCGTGGGCAGCGTGCTGGTGTTCCTGCCGCAGATCCTGATCCTGTTCTTCTTCATCCTGATCCTGGAAGACTGCGGCTACCTGCCGCGCGCGGCCTTCCTGCTCGACCGCCTGATGGGCAGCGTCGGCCTGTCGGGCCGCGCCTTCATCCCGCTGCTGTCCTCCTTCGCCTGCGCGATTCCCGGCGTGATGGCGGCGCGTACCATCCAGAACCCGCGCGACCGCCTGACCACCATCATGATCGCGCCCCTGATGACCTGCTCGGCGCGCCTGCCGGTGTATGCGCTGCTGATCGCCGCCTTCATCCCGGACCGCCAGGTGGCCGGCTTCATGAACCTGCAGGGCCTGGTGCTGTTCGTCCTCTACTTCGCCGGCATCGTCAGCGCGATGGCGGTGGCCTGGTTCCTCAAGCGCCGCGCCAGCTACACCCAGCAGCCCCTGATGATGGAGCTGCCGGCCTACCACTGGCCGCACCTGGGCACCCTGGCGATCGGGCTGTGGGAACGCGCCAAGATCTTCCTGATGCGGGTCGGCACCGTGATCCTGACCATGATGGTGCTGCTCTGGTTCCTGTCGAGCTTCCCGGGCGCGCCCGAGAACGCGACCCATCCGCCGATCTACTACAGCGTGGCCGGCATGCTGGGCCGCGCGCTGTCGGTGCTGCTGGCGCCGATCGGCTTCGGCTGGGAGATCGCGATCGCCCTGATCCCAGGCATGGCCGCGCGCGAAGTGGCGGTGGCCGCCCTGGGCACCGTATACGCGCTGTCGGGCGGCGACGAAGTGGGCGACACCCTGGCGCCGATGATCGCCCAGAGCTGGTCGCTGGCCACCGGCCTGGCGCTGCTGGCCTGGTACGTCTACGCGCCCCAGTGCATCGCCACCCTGGCCACGGTGCGCCGCGAGACCGGCAGCCGCCGCTACGCCTTCGCCATGGCCGGCTACATGTTCGCGCTGGCCTATGTGGCCGCCTTCATCACCTACCGCGTGGCGCTCGCGCTCGGAGGCTGAGATGCAGGAACTGGCGGTCGGGATCATCGTCGTGCTGGCCGCGCTCTACCTGGGCGCGAAATACCTGCCGGCCGCCTGGCGCCGCAAGCTGGTGCATCGCCTGTCGCAGGGCGGGGAGCGCTCGGCGCTGGTGCGCTGGCTGGACACCTCGGCCAGCTGCGGCAGCGGCTGCGACAGCTGCAACACCTGCGAGCCGGCCGCGCCCCAGCCGCCGGCCGGGGGCAAGCACCGGGTGATCAAGCTGCACGAGAAGCGCTGAGCTGGCCGCCGCGGCCGCCTGCGGCGGCTACTCCTTGCCGGCCTCGGTCACCACGTGCCAGACCCCGCCGACCCCATCCCCGGTCTTGTCCCCTTCCTTCTGGTCCTTGATGAAGGTGTAGAGCGGTTTGCCCCTGTGCACCAGCTGCTTGCTGCCGTCCTCGCGCGTGATGCTCGAGTAGGGCGGATTGAGCCGCATCCCGGCCGCGTTCACCGGCGGCCAGTTCTTTGCGCAGGTCCCGCTGCAGGCGCTGCGCCCACCCCCCGCTTCATCCTTGTCGAAGGTGTAGACGGTCTTGCCGTTGGCGTCGACCAGCACGCCGTTCGCGCTGCGCAGCGGCGTGCCGTCCGCCGCGAGCGCGGGCCCGGCCAGCAGCAATGCCAGGGAGAAAATTCCAACTTGCATAGGCTTCATGGCGACCTCCTGATGTGAAAGGGTAGCCCGTCCATTCTAGCCCCGCGGCGCCGAAGTGCACGCCGCAATGCATCATGGGCCCTGCAGCGCCGCGATCAGGCGCTGGGCGTCGTAGGGCGCATGCACCTTGATGTCGTTGTCGAAGTAGCAGTAGACGTCGCGCGCGGCGCGCCGCGGCGGCGCCCGCTGCGCGATCAGGCGCGCGTCCGGCGGCTGGCCGCCGTCGCGCCAGGCGCGGATGCGGGCGGCCCAGTGCGCGATCGCCGCGTCGTCGTAGCCGCTGGCGTAGAGCTCCTTGTCGCCATGCAGGCGCAGGTAGACGAAATCGGCGGTGAGGTCCTCGAACTGCGGCCAGCGCCCGGCCGTGTCGGCCACCACCAGGGCCACCTTGTAGCGGCGCAGCAGGGCCACGAAGGCCGGATCCACGAAGCTCTCGTGGCGGATCTCGACCGCGTGCCGCAGCGGCCGCCTGGGGCCGGGGTCGAGCATGACCCTGCCTTCCATGCGCGGCTCGTGGCGCAGGGCGCGCTCCAGCGCCGCATCGGTGTCGCGCGGCAGCAGCGACAGGAAGTGTTCGAAGCGTTCCGGCTCGAAGGCGAAATTGGGCGGAAACTGCCACAGGAAGGGGCCGAGCTTCTCGCGCAGCGCGAACACGCCCGAGGCCAGCACGTTGGCCAGCGGCGCCTCGACCTCGCGCAGGCGCAGCATGTGGGTCAGGAAGCGGTTGCCCTTGACCGCGAACACGAAGCCGGGCGGGGTGGCGGCGTACCAGGCGGCATAGCTGGCCGGCCGCTGCAGGGCATAGAAGGAGCCGTTGATCTCGATGCTAGCCAGCCGGCTGGCCGCGTATTCCAGCTCGAGCCGCTGGGCCAGCCCGGGCGGATAGAAGCTGCCGCGCCAGGGCGCGTAGCGCCAGCCGGAAATGCCGATGTAGGTTGCGCCGCTCATCCGGCCACGATAGCGCCGGGCCCGCTAGCGCATCGTGCGCTGGCGCACCCAGCCGAGACAGTTGTTGGCGGGCGCGCAACAGTGCTAAGCTTGCCGCCTCTATCACTTCGCCAGGTACCTCATGATCGTCGTCCATCACCTGAACAATTCGCGCTCGCAGCGCATCCTGTGGCTGCTGGAGGAACTGGGGCTGGACTACGAGATCAAAAAGTACCAGCGCGATCCGAAGACCATGCTGGCCCCGCCCGAACTGCGCGCCGTCCACCCGCTCGGCAAGTCGCCGGTGATCAGCGACGGCGACACCGTGGTGGCCGAGTCGGGCGCCATCATCGAATACCTCACCGGCCGCTACGGCGACGGGCGCCTGGTGCCGCCCGCGGGCACGCCCGAGCGCCTGCGCTACACCTATTTCCTGCACTTCGCCGAAGGCTCGGCCATGCCGCCCCTGCTCATGAAGCTGGTGTTCGACCGCATCGAGAACGGCCCCATGCCCTTCTTCGCCAGGCCGATCGCGCGCTCGATCGCGCGCAAGGTGAAGGAGAGCTTCATCCAGCCCAACATCCGCAAGCAGTTCGACTTCCTCGAGGCGGAGCTGGGCAAGACCGGCTGGTTCGCCGGCGCCGCGTTCAGCGCCGCCGACATCCAGATGAGTTTCCCGCTCGAGGCGGCGGCTTCGCGCGCGGGCCTGGGCAGCCAGTATCCACGCCTGGCTGCCTTCCTCGACGCGATCCACGCGCGCCCGGCCTACCAGCGCGCGCTCGAGCGCGGCGGCAAGTACGACATGGTCAAGTAAGCGGGGCGCGCACGCCATTCACGACATGGATAAACAGGCAAAGCTGCTCGCGATCGACGGCCTGAACATCGTGCGCCGCGTCTACGAGGCCAGCCCCGAGCCGGACTCGGACCTGAAGGCCGGCATCGCGCTGCGCCACGCCTTCTCGTCCTTCCGCAAGCTGCTGGAGGCGCACGAGCCGACCCACGTGCTGGCCGCCTTCGACTACGGCGGCCAGACCTGGCGCCACGCGCTCTATCCGCGCTACCGCGAGGGCCGCGCCGCCATGCCGGCCGAGCTGCGCGCGGCCCTGCCCGAGTTCCACGAGCGCCTGCGCGGCGCCGGCCTGCAGGTGGTGATGGTGCCCGAGGTCGAGGCCGACGACGTGATCGCCACCGGCGTGATGCGCTGGCTGGCGGAAGGGCGCGGCAGCGCCATCGTCGCCACCACCGACAAGGACCTGCACCCCCTGATCGCGCACGGCGCCCTGGTGTGGGACCATTTCAAGGGCGAGTGGCACGACGACGCCTGGGTGCGCCAGCGCTTCGGGGTCGCGCCCGAGCTGCTGCACGACCTGCTGGCGCTGATGGGCGACCCCACCGACGGCGTGCCGGGGGTGTCCAAGATCGGCATGAAGACCGCGGCCCGCCTGCTCAACGCCTACGGCAGCCTGGACGCCGTGGTGGCCGGCGCCGGCATCCTCAAGACCCCGCTGGGGGAGAGGCTGCGCGCCGAGCGTGAGATACTCGCGGTGTCGCGCGAGCTGGTGCGGCTCAAGCTCGACGTGCGGCTGGGCGTCAGCTGGAACATGCTGGCCTACGAATCGTTCTAGAAGGGACAAGCGGGATGCTGAAGGCTTTGATCGTGGATGCGAGCGCGGTGTCGCGCGGACTGCTCAACACCGTGCTGACCGACGGCGGCTACAACGTGGTCGGCCAGACCCACACCAGCAGCGCGGCCTACCTGCTCGCGCTCAAGCACCAGCCGCACTTCATCTGCATCGCGCGCGAGCAGGTCGAGGACGGCAACCAGGTGGTGGAGCAGCTGCGCGCCGAGCTGCCCAAGACCCTGATCTTCATCGTCTCGGGCACCCTCGACGCCCAGGCGGTGCAGGAGGCGCTGGCGCGCGGGGTGCATGGCTTCATCGTCAAGCCGTTCAAGGCCGACACCGTGCTCAAGACCATCCGCAACACGGTGATCGCCTGGGTCAAGAAGCAGCAGGGGCAGGGCGGGGCCCAGGAGTCCTAGCAGAGGGTTAGGCGCGCCGCCTGATCTCGTCCGCGGCGATCGCCGCCAGCTCGCGCAAGGCCCGCAGTTCGCGCTCGCGCAGCCGGCGCGCCTCGCGGTCCAGCACGCACAGCGTCCCGAACGGCAGCCCGTTCGCATCCAGCAGCGTGTACCCCGCATAGAAGCGGATGTGCGGCTCCCCGGTCACCAGCGGGTTGTCGCGGAAACGCGCGTCGTCCGCCGCATCCTCCACCACGAAGGGCCCCGGCTCCTGCACGATCGCATGGCTGCAGAAGGCCCACTCGCGCGGCGTCTCAGGCAGGGCCACGCCGACGCGCGACTTGAACCACTGGCGGCGCGAGGACAGCAGCGTGAGCAGGGCCATCGGGCATTCCGTGACCTGGGTCGCCAGCCAGGTCAGGCGGTCGAACACTTCCTCCGCCGGGCTGTCCACCAGCCCGCTGGCCGCCAGCGCGGCCAGGCGCTCGGCTTCGTTGTCCGGCACCGGATAGCCGGGCGCGGGATCGGGCAGGAATTCGCCGTCGGCGTCGACCGCCGCGCGCGGGCGCTGCGGCGTCGGCGCGGGCGGCTCCACCCCGCGTTCCTGCAGCAGGTGCAGCACGGCGCTCATGCGCACGCGCCGGTGGCCGCCGGGCGTCTTCCAGGTCGGCAGGGCGCCGCTCTCCATCCACAGCTGGGCGGTGCTGACCGCCACCCCGAGCAGGCGCGCCGCCTCGCGGGTGGTCAGGATCGGATCGTTGTCGGGATGGGCGCGCATGGAAAGGCCTGTCTTCTAAATGCTGGCGATTCTACACCAAACAACTAAATTTGACGAATTTACTGGTTCTGTACAGAAATTTGTTGACCGGCACCGTCAAATCAGGAAACAATGCTTTCCTGAATCATCAATTTCATCAATTTGCGCAAATCGTCTGCGACATCGGATCCCCATGCCTTCATTGCATCACCCGCCGCGCGAAACGGCGCGCCTCGAAGCCCTGCGCCGCCTGGAGCTGCTGGACACGCCGCCGAGCGAATCCTTCGACCGCATCACGCGCATGGCCGCGGCCCTGTTCCACCTGCCGGTGGCCGCGGTGTCGCTGACCGACAGCGAGCGCCAGTGGTTCAAGTCCAAGGTCGGGGTCGGGCACTGCGAGATTCCGCGCTTGCGCGCTCCCTGCGCGGCGGTGGCGGACGAGGGCAGGATGCTGGTGATTCCCGACCTGCTCGAGGACGCGCATTTCCGCGACAGCACCCTGGCCGGACAGGGCGTGCGCTTCTACGCGGGCGCGCCCCTGATGACCAGCGATGGCTACTGCCTGGGCGCGCTGTGCGTGCTCGGCCTCGCGCCGCGCCAGGCCAGCGAGGCCGAGTGCGCCGCGCTGCAGGACCTGGCGGCGATGGTCATGGCCCAGATCGAGCTGCAGCACGCGCTGGGACGGATCGATCCCACCAGCGGCCTGCCCAACCGCCAGCAGTTCATCAGCGACGTGCGCGACCTGCGCCTGGCCGAGGAGCCCGGCGCGCAGCGCCTGGCGGCCCTGGTCAGCCTGGCCAGTCCCGAGCAGTTGAGCGAGGCGCTGCGCGTGATGGGCGCGGCCTATCTCGACGAGATCGTGCGCGAGGCCCAGCCACAGCTGCGCCAGCTGGCCGGCGGCGCCAAGCTGTACCAGGTAGGCAGCACGCAATTCGCTTTCGTCGCCGCGCAGGACGCGCAGCTCGACGACTTGTGCGCGCACATGCTCGAGTGGCTCGCCACGCGCCAAGCGGCCGGCCAGGCGCGCTTCATCACCACCACCACGATCGGCGTGGCGCCCTTCACGGTCGGCTTCAGCAAAGGCCTGGACGTGCTGCGCAACATGCATAGCGCCGCCCACGACGCCCTGGGCGCCGAACGCGGCGTGCGCGTGTTCTCGTCGGAGCAGGACGCGGTCTACCGGCGCCGCTTCTGGCTGGTGAGCGAATTCGGGGCCGCGCTCGAGCGCCCGCAGCAGCTGCGCCTGGTGTTCCAGCCCAAGGTCGGCCTTGGCGACGGCGCCTGCGCCTCGGTCGAGGCCCTGCTGCGCTGGACCCACCCGGAGCACGGCCCGGTGTCCCCGGCCGAGTTCATGCCGGTGGTCGAGGGGACCTCGCTGGCGCGCGCCACCACCGCCTGGGTGCTGGAGGCGGCGCTGGACCAGCTCGCCGCCTGGCGCGCCGAGGGCCTGCGCCTGCAGGTCGCGGTCAACGTCTCGGCGGTCAACCTGGAGGAGCCGGATTTCTGCGAGCGCATCCTGGATGGCCTGGCGGCGCGCGGCCTGGACCCGGCCAGCCTGGCGCTGGAACTGACCGAGAGCGCACTGATGCGCAATCCCCAGGCCGCCCACGCGGCGCTGGAGCGCCTGGCGGGCGCCGGCGTGCAGCTCGCGATCGACGATTTCGGCACCGGCTACAGCAGCCTGGCCTACCTGCAAAGCCTGCCGGCCAAGGTGGTCAAGATCGACCAGTCCTTCGTGCGCGGCATCGGCCACGATGGACGCAAGCGCGCCCTGGTGGAAACCATGATCAAGCTGGCCCACGACCTCGGGCACGACGTGGTGGCCGAGGGCGTGGAAACCGAGGACGAAGCCCGGGTGCTGCGCGCCGCCCGTTGCGACCAGGCCCAGGGCTTCCTGTATGCGCGGCCGATGGAGGCCCTGGCTCTCGGAGGCTGGCTGGGGGAGCGCGAGCTGGCCGCGCTCGCGCAGCCGGCGTGAGCCGCGTTCCGGTTACCGGAGCCGGCCGGGCCGGGCGATCGGGGAATTGCTCATGCAGACATGAATTTTGTTGCTGTGAAGTATTTTTAGAATCCGCCGCGCAATGAGGATTCCCGCATATTCAGCCATGTTCTGGCCGGGATAAGCCTGTTATTGTTGAGAAATAGAAAGACTGTCGCAAAACTTTACACAAGAGTTTAACAGTTCGTACATATATGAATTTAAACTTTTGATTTAAAAGCAAATGTAACCGTGGCACACGACTTGCTTAGAGGCATGGGCGCGATCCGAGGGATCCGCGACTCATTCACCATGCTTAAAGGAGAACCCGTAATGCCACGCATCCTGCGTACCGTCCTGCTGCCCATCCTGCTGTGCGCCAGCGCCATCTCGGCCCACGCCACCCAGATCGCCGTGTTCGGCTCCCCGGCCAACGGCCTGAAGAACTTCAACGACACGGTCGCCGCCGCCAACGGCAGCGCTACCCATGACAAGTGGGAGAACCTGTCCGGCGGCTACAGCTTCGACCGCGGCAACTACACCGTCACCCGCAACAATGGCGGCTACCTGGCGCCGGAGACCTACGGCGACCTGTCGGGCCAGGTGGTCAGCATCGATCCCGTGGACGATGGCGACGGCGGCAAGGGCAGCGGCGTGACCCTGAGCTTCAAGTCGGCGGTCAACGCGATCGGTTTCGAGGTCGGCGACTGGGGCACCTGCTGCCTCCCGTCGGCCCTCTACATCTCCTTCGACGGCGGCCAGGCAATCCGCGTCGGCCTGTCCGAGCAGCCAGGCGATGTCGAGTTCGACGGCAAGGACGAAGTCTTCGTGGGCGCCTTCGACGACGCCGGCTCCTTCACCACCGTGCAGTTCTGGGGCGACGGCTTCGGCGAATACCTGCTGTTCGGCGGCACCGTGCACTACGCGCTGATCGACGAGGGCAGCCTCGAGGTGCCGGAACCGGCGTCGATGGCGCTGGTCGGCCTGGGCCTGGCCGCAGCCGGCCTGGCGCGCCGCCGCAAGGCCGTCAAAGGCTGAGGGAAGGGAAGGAAGAAGGGCGCGCGCGGGCAGGCATGGCATGCCCGCCCGGGTGGGCCGGCAAGATGGGCGGCCTCTCAGGCCGCCGACCTGGCGTCGATGATGCCGCCGCCGAGGCAGACGTCGCCGTCGTACAGCACGGCCGACTGGCCCGGGGTGACCGCCCACTGCGGGTCGAGGAAGTCGAGCGCGAAGCGCTCCAGCCCCTGCGGGCTGACCGTGCAGGCCACGTCGGCCTGGCGGTAGCGGGTCTTGGCCGAGAGCGGTCGCGCATCCGGCGCCTCGCCCGCGATCCAGCTGGCCTGGCCGGCCTCGAGGCGGTTCGAGAGCAGCCACGGATGGTCGTGGCCCTGCACGATGTAGAGGGCGTTCTCGGCGATGTCCTTGCGCGCCACGAACCAGGGTTCGCTGGTGCCGTCCGGGTTCTTGCGCGACTTCAGGCCGCCGATGCCGATGCCCTTGCGCTGGCCCAGGGTGTAGAAGGACAGGCCGACGTGCTCGCCGACCACGCTGCCGTCGTCCAGCCTGATCGGACCCGGCTTATAGGACAGGTAGCGGTTCAGGAAGTCGCGGAAAGGGCGCTCGCCGATGAAGCAGATGCCGGTCGAGTCCTTCTTGGCGGCGTTGGGCAGCTTGAGCTTCTCGGCGATCTTGCGCACCTCGGTCTTGGCGATCTCGCCCAGCGGGAACAGCGACTTCGAGAGCTGCGCCTGGTTCAGGCGGTGCAGGAAGTAGCTCTGGTCCTTGGTGTGGTCGAGGGCCTTGAGCAGCTCGAAGCGCTCGCCGTTCTGGCGCACGCGCGCGTAGTGGCCGGTCGCGATCAGGTCCGCGCCCAGCTTCATCGCGTGGTCGAGGAAGGCCTTGAACTTGATCTCGGCGTTGCACAGCACGTCCGGGTTGGGGGTGCGGCCCGCCTGGTACTCGCGCAGGAATTCCGCGAACACGCGGTCCTTGTATTCGGCGGCGAAGTTGACCGCCTCGATGTCCACCCCGACCACGTCGGCCACGCTGGCCGCGTCGATCCAGTCCTGGCGGGTGGAGCAGTATTCGGAATCGTCGTCGTCTTCCCAGTTCTTCATGAACAGGCCGATCACCTCGTAACCCTGTTCCTTCAGCATCCAGGCCGCGACCGAGGAGTCGACGCCGCCCGACATCCCGATCACGACTTTTTTCTTGCTCATGGTCTTTCCGTCTTGGTTCAGATCCCGCCTTCGAACACCGAAGGGTGGGTGTACAGCAGGTGCAGCGGGGTGCGATGGCCGGCCAGGTAGTCGTCCACGCACTGCAGCACGATCGGACTGCGGTGGCGATCGACGGTGGCGGCGATCTCGTCGCGCGTCATCCACAGGGTGCGCAGGATGCCCTCGTCCAGCGGCTGTTCGAGCTTGCGCCCGGCCTCGCCGCAGAAGGTGAAGCGCAGGTAGGTGACGTCGACGCCGCGCGACTTCGAGTGGTAGCGCGACATGTACATGCCCACCAGCGCGCGCGGAATGAATTCGTGCGCGGTTTCCTCCAGCGCCTCGCGCACCACGGCCTGCTCGAGCGATTCGTGCGGGTCGAGGTGGCCGGCCGGCTGGTTCAGCTTGATGCCTTCGCTGGTCTCCTCCTCGATCAGCAGGAAACGGCCATCGCGTTCGATGATCGCGGCCACGGTAACTGATGGTTTGAAGATATCGGTCATGCCTGTCCTTGAAAATGAGCCGGTATTCTACCTTGAGCGGGGCGGCGTCGCTCAGCCATGCCCTGTCTCGTGTGCTTGCTTGTCGTTAATTTGCTTTGATTTGCCACAAAAATTACGGGAAATTCCCTGTTCTGCCTGCGGCTTTCTCGCCACAATTCCTTGTTATCCAAAGAATATTTATGTTTAGGCAATTAATATAAATACGTGTTAGATTGTTAGCCGGTTCATTCCACAAGTGGAGGGCTTCATGAGGATAGGCATACCGGCCGAGACCAGGCCGGGCGAGACCCGCGTCGCAGCGACCCCCGAAACCGTCAAGAAGCTGGCAGGCAAGCACCAGGTGCTGGTGCAGTCCGGCGCCGGCGTCCAGGCTTCCATCCCGGACGCGGCCTTCGAAGCCGCCGGCGCCGCCATTGTCGATGCGCCCACCGCCCTGGGCGCCGAACTGGTGCTCAAGGTGCGCAGTCCGGACGCCGCCGAGCGCGCCCAGATGCAGCGGGGCGCGGTGCTGGTCGGCATGCTCAATCCCTTCGACGCCGACAACCTGGCGGCCCTGGCCAGCGCCGGCCTGGTCGCCTTCGCGCTGGAGGCGGCGCCGCGCATCACCCGCGCCCAGTCGATGGACGTGCTCTCGTCCCAGGCCAACATCGCCGGCTACAAGGCGGTGATGCTGGCCGCTAATACCTACCAGCGCTTCATGCCGATGCTGATGACCGCGGCCGGCACCGTCAAGGCGGCGCGCGTGCTGATCATGGGCGTGGGCGTGGCCGGCCTGCAGGCGATCGCCACCGCCAAGCGCCTGGGAGCGGTGATCGAAGCTTCGGACGTGCGTCCGCCGGTCAAGGAACAGGTCGAGTCGCTGGGCGCCAAGTTCATCGACGTGCCTTTCCTTACCGACGAGGAGCGCGAGATCGCCAAGGGCGAGGGCGGCTACGCGCGCCCGATGCCACCCGACTGGATGCGACGCCAGGCCGAGCTGGTGCACGAGCGCGCCAAGCTGGCCGACATCGTCATCACCACCGCCCTGATCCCGGGACGCAAGGCCCCGGTGCTGATCGCCGAGGACACGGTGCGCGCCATGAAGCCCGGCTCGGTGATCGTCGACATGGCGATCGAGCAGGGCGGCAACTGCCCGCTCACGGAACTCGGCAAGACCGTGGTCAAGCACGGCGTGCACATCATCGGCGAGCCGAACCTGGCGGCCCTGGTCGCGGCCGACGCCTCGGCCCTGTACGCGCGCAACGTGCTGGACTTCCTCAAGCTCGTGATCGACAAGGACGACAAGTTCCACATCGACATGGAAGACGAGATCGTGCGCGCCACCCTGATGTGCGCGAACGGCGAGCTGCTGCGTAAATAAAGAACGGGACGGGAGCAACGCATGGACATCAGCCACACCATCATCAACCTGATCATCTTCGTGCTGGCCATCTACGTCGGCTACCACGTGGTCTGGACCGTCACGCCGGCCCTGCACACGCCGCTGATGGCGGTCACCAACGCCGTCTCGGCCATCATCATCGTCGGCGCCATGCTGGCCGCCGGCCTCACCGAAGGACTGACCGGCCAGGTGGCCGGCACCCTCGCCGTGGCCCTGGCGGCCGTGAACGTGTTCGGCGGCTTCCTGGTCACCCAGCGCATGCTGGAGATGTTCAAGAAGAAGGACAAGGGCGAGAAGAAGGGGGAGCAGGCATGAACTTCATCAGCATGAACGTCGTCACCCTGCTCTACCTGGTCGCCTCGGTGTGCTTCATCCAGGCCCTCAAGGGCCTGTCCTCGCCGTCCTCGGCGCGCATGGGCAACGCCTTCGGCATGACCGGCATGGCGATCGCCGTGCTGACCACGGTGGCCCTCATCTTCAAGCTCCAGGCCGAGCTGCAGACCGGCCACGGCATGGGCTTCCCGCTGGTGCTGCTGGGCGTGGTGGTGGGCGGCGCGATCGGCGCCTACGCCGCCAAGAAGGTCGAGATGACCAAGATGCCGGAACTGGTCGCCGCCATGCACTCGCTGATCGGCCTGGCCGCGGTGTGCATCGCGATCGCCGCGGTGTCCGAGCCCTGGGCCTTCAACATCGCCACCCGCGAGACCGCGCTGCCCTTCGGCAACCGGCTCGAGCTCTTCATCGGCACCTTCGTGGGCGCGGTCACCTTCTCGGGCTCGGTGATCGCCTTCGGCAAGCTGTCGGGCAAGTACAAGTTCCGCCTGTTCCAGGGCGCGCCGGTGCGCTTCGCCGGGCAGCACCTGCTCAACCTGGCGCTGGCGATCGCCATCATCGCGCTGGGCCTGGTGTTCTGCTTCGCCGAGGGCGTGGCGCCGGCCTGGAATCCCTTCATCCTGATGGCGCTGCTGTCCTTCATCCTGGGCGTCCTGATCATCATCCCGATCGGCGGCGCCGACATGCCGGTGGTGGTGTCGATGCTGAACTCGTATTCGGGTTGGGCGGCGGCCGGCATCGGCTTCTCGCTCAACAACTCGATGCTGATCATCGCCGGCTCGCTGGTGGGCTCGAGCGGCGCGATCCTGTCTTACATCATGTGCAAGGCGATGAACCGCTCCTTCTTCAACGTGATCCTGGGCGGCTTCGGCGGCGAGGCGGAGACGGGCGGCGGCGAAGCCAAGGAGCAGCGTCCGGTGAAATCGGGATCGGCGGAGGACGCGGCCTTCATCCTGCAGAACGCCGAGTCGGTGATCATCGTCCCGGGCTACGGCCTGGCGGTGGCGCGCGCCCAGCATTCGGTGAAGGAGCTGGCCGACAAGCTGACCGAGCACGGCGTCCAGGTGCGCTACGCGATCCACCCGGTGGCGGGGCGCATGCCTGGCCACATGAACGTGCTGCTGGCCGAGGCCGAGGTGCCCTACGACCAGGTGGCCGAGATGGAAGACATCAACGGCGAGTTTGGCCAGACCGACGTGGTGCTGGTGCTGGGCGCGAACGACGTGGTGAACCCGGCGGCCAAGGATCCGAAGTCGCCGATCGCCGGCATGCCCATCCTCGAGGCCTACAAGGCCAAGAGCATCATCGTCAACAAGCGCTCGATGGCTTCCGGCTACGCGGGCCTGGACAACGACCTGTTCTACCAGCCCAACACGATGATGGTCTTCGGCGACGCCAAGAAGGTGATCGAATCGATGGTCAAAGCCGTGGAATGAGCCGGGAGTACCGCTTCGACGTGTTCGGCACGCCGGTCGCGGTGCGCGCCGGGGAAGGGGGCTGGCAAGCCTTCTACCTCGGCGCCGAAGGCAAGCGCCGCCCGGCCGACTTCATCATCCCCTCCGACATCACCGCCCACAACCTGGGCGAGTACCTGGCCGACCTCTTCCACGAGGACGCCACCCCCAGGCACCCCGCCGTCACCCCGCTCTCGAACTAGGGTCTCTCAAACCAGGCCCCTCAAACTAGGGTCAGAGTCGATTTTTTGGGCAATTCCTCAAAGTTGTCAAAAAATTCGACTCCGACCCTAGTTTTTTCGTGTCTTCCTAGAAAGAATTGAGCGCATGCGTTTGCGCGGGTTCAAACGCGGTTTCCTTGCTTTCGCGGGATGTTGTGCTCCGACGAGCTCGGCGGGAGAAAAATAAATAGGGTCGGAGTCGACTTTTTGGGCAATTCCCCAAAGTTGTCAAACAACTCGACTCCGACCCTATTTTGGGGTTTAGCGGCGGCCGAACATCATGAGTTCGGCGAGCAGCATGCGCGCCGGCTTGACGATGTCGAGGGCGCCCAGGCCCAGGCCCAGCAGGGGCTGCAGGGGGCCGGCGCCGACGAAGGCGCGCGCCATCGCGTCGGTCAGGCCGATGGTCAGCCGGCGGTCGCGGGCGCGCTCGTCCATGAAGGCCTGGATCGCGCTCGGCTTGGCGCCGCGGCCCAGCGCGCGCGCCAGGACGGCGGCGTCGCGCAAGCCCAGGTTCAGGCCCTGGCCCGCCACCGGATGCAGGGTCTGGGCGGCATTGCCGATGGCGACCGTGCGCGTGCTCGCGCGCGCCTCGGCGTTCAGGCCCAGGGGGAAGGCGACCCGGCCGGATGCGGCCGTGAAGCGGCCCAGGCGCAGGCCGAAGGCCTCGCCCAGCGCATGCAAAAATTGCTCGTCGCCCAGGGCCAGCACGGCGTTGGCGCGCTCGGGACGCATGCACCAGACCAGCGCGTACTGGTGGCCGTCGCCGTCGTCCTGGGGAAGCAGGGCCAGCGGACCTTCGTCGGTGAAGCGCTCGAAGGCGCGGTGGGGCAGGGGCTGGCTGGCCGTCACGCGCGCGATGATGGCGGTCTGCGCGTAGTCGCGGCGCTGCGCCTTGTCTTCCTGCTGGCCGAACACGCCGCCCTCGGCCTGGACCGCCACCTGGGCCCTCACTTCACGGCCGTCGTCCAGGCGCAGGTTGACGCCCTCGGCCCCTTCGTCGAAGGATTCCACACGCGCGGGACGCAGCACCGCCACGCCATCGCGCTCGCAGGCGCGCGCCAGGGCGTCGACCACCTGGCCGTAACGGGTCACGTAGCCCAGCGCCGGCAGGCCGTGCTCGCCGCGGTCCATCAGGCTGCGCCCGAGCTGGCCGCGGCGCGAGACGTGGATCTCGTGGATCGGCGTGGCCGGCAGCGGCCAGGCGCGCACTTCCTCCAGCAACTGCACGCTGCCCCAGGACAGGGCGATCGAACGCGGGTCCGAGATCGCCTGGCCCAGGGCCTTGCCGTCGATCAGGACGATGCGCGGGCCCGGCAAGCCGCGCCGCACCAGGAAGGCCGCCAGCGCCAGGCCCACCGGGCCGGCGCCGCACACGGCCACGTCGAAGTCGAGCGCTTCCTGGTTCATCCGGCCTCCCGCATCCAGGCTTCGATCTCGTCCACGCCCTTGGGCGCGGCGCCGCTCAGCACCCGGTAGCCATCGCCGGTGACCACGACGTCGTCTTCGATGCGGATGCCGATGTGCCAGAACTGCTCGGGCACGCCCTCGGCCGGCCGCACGTAGATGCCCGGCTCCACGGTGAGCGCCATGCCCGCCAGCAGCGGCCGCGAGGGCTTGCCGGCGGCGTGCAGGTCGCGGTAGGCGCCGGTGTCGTGCACGTCCATGCCCAGCCAGTGGCCGGTGCCGTGCATGTAGAACTGCTGGTGGGCGCGCGCCTGGATCGCGTCGTCGACGCTGGCGTGGACCTTGCGGTCCAGCAGCCCGAGCTCGAGCATGCCCTGGACCAGCACGCGCACGGCGGCGTCGTGCATGCCGCTGTAGGGCCGGCCCGGCACGATGGCGGCGAAGGCCGCGGCCTGGGCCGCCAGCACCAGTTCATACAGCACGCGCTGCGGGCCGCTGAAGCGGCCGTTCACCGGCCAGGTGCGGGTGATGTCGGAAGCGTAGCCATCGAGCTCGCAGCCGGCGTCGATCAGGACCAGCTCGCCGTCCGCCATGCGCCTGTCGTTGGCGTTGTAGTGCAGCACGCAGGCGTTCGGTCCCGAGGCGACGATCGGCGTGTAGGCCGGGAACTGGGCGCCGTGGCGGCGGAATTCGTGCAGCAGCTCGGCCTCGAGCTCGTACTCGAACATGCCGGGCCGGGTGACGCGCATGGCGCGCGCGTGGGCGCCGGCCGAGATCGCGGCGGCGCGCGCCATCACCTCGATTTCGTGGGCGTCCTTTAGCAGGCGCATCTCGTCGAGGATGCCGAGCAGGTCGTGGGCGCTGCCCGGCGCGGCGACGCCGCTGCGGCTTTTCGCCCGCACGGCCGCGAGCCAGCCGCGCACCTGGGCGTCCAGCGCGGCGCTGTGGCCGAGCGCGTGGTACAGGGCCGGCGCGTCCGACAGCAGGGCGGCCATCTTCGCATCCAGCTCGCCGATCGGATAGGCCTCGTCGACGCCGAAGGCCTCGCGCGCCGCCTCGGGGCCGAAGCGAAAGCCTTCCCAGATCTCACGTTCGGGGTGCTTCTCGCGGCAGAACAGGATGGCGCGCGCCGCCTGTTCGCCCTGGGCGGCGACCAGCACCAGCACGCTCTCGGGTTCGGCGAAGCCGGTCAGATAGTAGAAATAGCTGTCGTGGCGGTAGGGGTAGTGGCTGTCGCCGTTGCGCAGCACTTCCGGCGCGGTGGCCAGCACCGCGACCGCGCCCGGCTGCATGCGCGCCGCCAGGCGGGCGCGCCGCTCACGGCAGGCAAGCAGCCCGGGCCTCATGGCGCCGCCCTGGCCGCCCCCAGCGGCGCATTGAGTTCTTCCAGCTGGCGCACGGTGCCGACGTTGACCCAGGGGCCTTCGTAGATCTCGCCGCCCACGCGCCCGAGTTCGATGTACTTGCGCATCAGGGGGCCGAACTTGACGAAGTCGCCCGGCTTGATCCCGTCGAACATCTCGGGCCGGTAGACGCCGATGCCCGCGAAGTTCCACTTGACCTCACCCTCGTTCTTCAGCGTGTACATGTCGAGGGCGAAGTCGCCCTCCGGGTTGTGCCAGGGGTTGGGGGTGAGCCAGAGCCAGGCGATGTCGCGCTGGTCGTGGGGGTAGGGCTTGCCCAGCGCGTCGGCGTCCTTGAGCGCGTCGAGCGCCTGCGAGAAGTCGAAATAGGGCGCATAGATGTCGCCCGACACCGCCAGGAAAGGCTCGTCGCCCAGCAGGTGTAGGGCGTTGGCGATCCCGCCCGCGGTCTCGAGCGGGGTCGGCTCGTGCGAGTACTGGATGCGCGCGCCGAAGCGGCTGCCGTCGCCCAGCTCTTCCTCGATCATGTGGCCGAGGAAGGAGTGGTTGATCACGATCTCGGTGATCCCGGCGCGCACCAGGTTCAGCACATGGGTCGTGATCATCGGGCGCCCGCGCACCTTGAGCAGGGGCTTGGGACAGGCGTCGGTGAGCGGCCGCATGCGCTCGCCGCGGCCGGCGGCGAAAATCATCGCTTTCATGGAAATCCGTCAGAAGGTGTAGCCGACCTGCGGAGCCTTGTCCTCGAGCGAATCGAGCAGGCGCAGCAGGGGCTTGAGTTCGGTGTAGCGGTTGGCTGTCTTGCGCACGTAATCCATCACGGTGGGCAGGTCGCCCATGTAGATCGGCTTGTTGTCGCGGTAGTTCAGGCGGCAGAAGATGCCGAGGATTTTCAGATGGCGCTGCAGGGCCATGAACTCGAAGTCGCGGTAGAAGGCGTCGATGTCGGGGCTGACCGGCAGGCCGACCTGCTTGGCGCTCTGCCAGTAGCGCACCACCCAGTCCAGCACGATCTCTTCGTCCCACTGGATGTAGGCGTCGCGCAAAAGCGAAGCCAGATCGTAGGTGACCGGGCCGTAGACCGCGTCCTGGAAATCCAGCACGCCCGGGTTGCCCTGGTCGAGGAACATCAGGTTACGCGAATGGAAATCGCGGTGCATGTAGACCTGCTGCTGGGCCAGCACGTTGGCCGTGATCGCCTCGAACACCTTGTCGAGCTGGGCCTGCTGCTTGTCGTCCAGCGTAACGTTCAGGTGGCGCCCGATGTACCACTCCGGGAACAGATTCATCTCGCGCAGCACGAAGGCGCGGTCGAACTCGGGCAGCACGCCCGGCTGGCTGGCCAGCTGGAATTTGATCAGGGCGTCGACCGCGTCCGAATACATGAAGGCCGCGTTGTCGGCGTCCAGGCGCGCCAGGTAGGTGGTGTTGCCCAGGTCCGAGAGCAGCAGGTAGCCGTCTTCGACCTTGCGCGCGACGATGGCGGGCACGGTCACCCCGGCGCCCTGGAGCAGGCCCTGCACGTGGATGAAGGCCGGCACGTTCTCGCGCTCCGGCGGGGCGTCCATGGCGACCAGGGTCGCGCCCAGTTTCTCGTGCAGCTCGGGCTTCACGTCATAGCGGAAGTAGCGGCGGAAGCTGGCGTCCGAGGAGGCGGGACGGCCCGTTTCCACGTCCACCAGGCCGGTCGACGCCAGCCAGGCGTTCAGCTGCGTCAGGCGTGCATCGCGTTCGGCGGAAGTGGGGGAATTTTGATACAAAGAAGACATGAAGCGGCCTGGTGAATCGGGTTGGTTGAGGTAATTCCCCTATAATAAGGGATTCATTTAAAAAATACCGCCCTTTATGGAGCGAGCTGAGTTTCCATGAGCTGGTTTACGGCCCAACCTTTTCCGCCCCGCCAGGCGCTGGCGCTCTATGCACTGGCCTGCGCCGCAGCCGGCCCGGCCTGCGCACAGACTGTTCCCGCCGCGCCACAATCCGAAGACGAACTGCCGATCACCATCCGTGCGGAGGAAATCAATGGCCGTCCCGACCGCCAGCTGAACCTCGAACGCAATGTCGAGATCACCCGCGGCCAGACCGGCCTGACCGCCGACACCGCCTGCTACATGAGGGTCGAGGATGAAGTCACCGCCAGCGGCAACGTCAACATGTGGCGCTTCGGCGACCGCTACAAGGGCGACGCCCTGCAGATGAACCTCGAGACCGGCAAGGGCTGGGTCCTGCATCCGGAGTACCGGATCCAGGCCAACAACGGCCAGGGCCGCGCCGACCGCATCGACTTCCTGGGCGAGCAGCAGGCCGTGGTGCGCGACGGCACCTACAGCACCTGCGAAGGCACCGATCCGGACTGGTACCTGAAGTCCAGCACCCTGCGCCTGGACACCGGGCGCGACGTCGGCATCGCCGGCAAGACCGTCATCTATTTCAAGGACGTGCCCATCCTCGGCACGCCCGCTATCTCGTTCTCGCTCTCGGGCGAGCGCCGTTCCGGCTGGCTGCCGCCCTCGGTGGGCTTCGGCTCCAAGGGCAAGGCCGAGATCATGGTGCCTTACTACGTCAACATCGCGCCCAACCGCGACCTGACCCTGTTCCCGCGCCTGATGTTCGACCGCGGCCTGCAGCTCGGGGCCACCGGCCGCTACCTGGGCGCCACCTACAACGGCGAGACCCACGTCGAGGTGCTGCCGGACGACCGCGAGACCAAGACCACGCGCTGGCGCGCCGACTCCCAGCACTTCCAGGCGATCCGTCCCAACTGGTCCTTCGGCTGGAACCTGCACGGCGCCTCGGACGACGAATACCCGTCCGACTTCTCGCGCACGGTCTCGGCCTCGGCCGAGCGCCAGCTGCTGCGCGAGCTGCGCACCGACTACGTGGGCCAGTACTGGAGCCTGTCGGCGCGCGCCCAGAACTACCAGGTGCTGCAGGACCCGGCCTCGGCCACGAATCCGAGCCTGACGGTGCCGCGCCCCTACGACCGCCTGCCCCAGATTAACTTCCACGCCGGCCGCTACGACGTCGCCGGCTTCGACTGGGCGGTGGACGCCGAGATGACCCGCTTCTGGCACCCCGACCTGGAGCGCGGCAACCGCGCCATCGTCAGCGGCCAGCTGAGCTACCCGATCGTGCGCCCGGGCTGGTTCATCACGCCCAAGGTGATCGTCAACAGCGCCAAGTACGACCTCGACGCCGAGCGCCGCAACGGCCGCCCGACCAAGCTGTCGCGCACCCTGTCCACCTTCTCGCTCGACAGCGGCCTGGTGTTCGAGCGCGACACCACCCTGTTCGGCCGCGCCATCACCCAGACCCTGGAGCCGCGCCTGTTCTACGTGCACACCCCGTACAAGGACCAGGACGACATCCCGCTGTTCGACACCGGCCGCGCCGGCTTCAACTACGCCCAGCTGTTCAGCGAGAACCGCTACGTGGGCGCGGACCGCATCTCGGACGCCAACCAGCTGACCGCGGCCCTGGTGTCGCGCTTCATCCAGCCGGACGGCGCCGAGCGCCTGCGCCTGGCCTTCGGCCAGCGCTACTACCTGGAGGCGCCGCGCGTGCGCCTGCCGGGCGAGCCGGCCCACCAGAGCCGCTCCGACATCCTGGTGGCCGCCTCGGGCCGCATTTCCGAGACCTGGACCTTCGATAGCGGCGTACAATACGACGCCAACGGCAGCAACCTGTACAGCTCGAACGCGGGGGTACAATGGTCGCCTGGCCAGATGAAGGTGGTGAATGCGGAATACCGTTATCAACGTGACAGCTTCCGCAACCTCGACCTGTCGGCCCAGTGGCCGCTGTCGAAGCGCTGGTACGGCGTGGGACGCGTCAGTTATGCCTTGCGGTCCTACGGCGTGGGCCTGCTGAACAATCCGTCCGGCGGCGGCAGGCTGATCGAGAGCCTCGTAGGTCTCGAATACAAGGCCGACTGCTGGGTGTTCCGCTTCGGTGCGCAGCGTTTCGTGACCGCGGCCCAGACCACCTCGACGCCGATCTTCTTCCAGCTCGAGCTCAACGGCCTGTCGCGCCTGGGCTTGGGCAGCAACCCGCTCGAGACGTTCAACAAGAGCATCCCGGGCTACACGCGGCTGAATTCCAACGTCGGCCGACCCTGATTGACCATCCTGAAATGAGTGCTTCCCAGATGATGCGTACTACCCGTTTGCACAAGAACACGCGAGCTGTCTCGCTCGCAACGGCGCTGCTGTGCGCGCTCGCCACCGGCCAGGTCTTCGCCCAGGCCGCCGCCACCACCACGCCGGCAGCGCCGGCAGCCCAGGCGCCGGCAGCACAGGCGCCGGCCGCGGCTGCCGCCAAGCCGGGCAGCGGCTTCCTGCCGCCCGCCTCCGCCAGCGCCAAGGTGATCGATTCGATCCACGTGGTCGTCAATGACGAAGTGATCACCAAGAACGAAGTCGCGGGCCGCGTGACCCAGGTGTCGCAGAACCTGAAGGCGCGCAACGCCCAGCTGCCCGACCAGGCGACCCTGGAACGCCAGGTGGTCGAGTCGATGATCGTCGAACGCGCCCAGCTCCAGCTGGCCAAGGAAATGGGCGTGCGCGTCGACGACCGCACCCTGGACGCGACCATCGGCCGCATCGCCGAAGGCCAGAAGATGTCGGTGCAGGAACTGCGCAACCAGATGGAAAAGGAGGGCCTGCCCTTCGCCCAGTTCCGTGAAGACATCCGCAACGAGATCCTGATGCAGCGGCTGCGCGAGCACGAGGTGGACAGCAAGATCCAGGTCTCGGAGGCCGAGATCGACACCTACATGACCGCCGCCAAGGTGGCCGCCGCCGACCGTGTCGAGCTGGAACTGTCGCAGATCCTGGTGCGCGTGCCCGAGAACGCCTCGCCCGAGCAGATCAACGCGCGCCGCGCGCGCGCCGAGGAAGTGGCGCGCCAGCTGCGCACCGGCGCCGACTTCGCCAAGTCCGCCGCCACCTATTCCGACGCGCCCGACGCCCTCAAGGGCGGCGAGATCGGCTGGCGCGATCCGGACCGCCTGCCGCCGGTGTTCGCGGGCGAGCTGCGTAAGCTGCAGCCGGGCCAGATCACCCCGATCATCAAGACCAACGTCGGCTTCCACATCCTCAAGATGACGAACAAGCGTTCGCTGGCCGAGAACAACGAGAAGGCGGTGGTGCAGCAGACCCGCGCGCGCCACATCCTGATCAAGCCGACGCCGACCATGACCGCGGCCGAGGTCAAGCGCAAGCTGCTCGAGCTGAAGGAAAAGATGGCCAACAACGCCGCCACCTTCGAGGAACTGGCGCGCCTGCACTCGCAGGACGGTTCGGCCAGCAAGGGCGGCGACCTGGGCTTCCTGGAGCCGGGCGACACCGTGCCGGAATTCGAGACCGCGATGAACGAGCTCAAGCCGGGCGAGCTGTCCGACCCGATCGAATCGCCCTTCGGCTTCCACCTGATCCAGGTGGTCGAGCGCAAGAGCCAGGACGTGACCCAGCAGAAGGAACGCAACGTCGCGCGCCAGGTCATCCGCGAGCGCAAGATGCAGGAAGCGATGGAGAACTGGCTGCGCGAGGTGCGTGACCGCGCCTACGTCGAGTTCCGCGAGGAGCAGTAAACCCATGGCGGCGCCCCAGGCGAGGCCGGTGCTGGCCGTGACGGTCGGCGAGCCGGCCGGCATCGGACCCGAGATCGCGATCCGCGCCGCCTGGGCGCTGCGCGAGCAGGCCAATTGCGTGCTGGTCGGCGACGCCGCCTTCCTGGCGCTCACCGCCAGCCTGATCGACCCGGCGATCCGCCTGTCGGCGCTCTCGACCCAGGCGCTGCGCAACAGCGGCTTGCCGCACTTCGGGCCGGATCGCCTGGCCGTGATCGACGTGCCGCTGGCGGCCCATGTGCGGCCCGGCACCCTCGACCCAGAGAACGGACGCGCGGTGCTGGCCACCCTCGACCTGGCGATCGAGGGCGCGCGCGCCGGCTGGTTCGACGCCATCGTCACCGCGCCGCTTCAGAAGAGCACCATCAACGACGCCGGCGTGGCCTTCTCCGGCCACACCGAATACCTGGCCGAGAAGACCGGCACGCCCAAGGTGGTGATGATGCTGGCCGGTTCGCCCGGCCCTGGTCAGCCTTACCTGCGGGTGGCGCTGGCCACCACCCATTTGCCGCTCAAGGAGGTCTCGGGCGCGCTCACGCGCGAGGGCCTGGCCCAGGTGATCGACATCCTGCACCTCGACCTGAAGACCAAGTTCGGGATCGCCGCGCCGCGCATCCTGGTCACCGGCCTGAACCCGCACGCGGGCGAGAACGGCTACCTGGGACGCGAGGAGATCGAGCTCATCAGCCCGGTGCTGGAAGGGGCGCGGGCGCGCGGCATCGACGCCCGCGGGCCTTACCCGGCCGACACCCTGTTCCAGCCCAAGTACCTGCGCGACGCCGACTGCGTGCTGGCCATGTACCACGACCAGGGCCTGCCGGTGCTCAAGTACGCCACCTTCGGGCGCGGCATCAACGTCACCCTCGGCCTGCCCATCATCCGCACCTCGGTCGACCACGGCACCGCGCTCGACCTCGCGGCCCAGGGCCTGGGGCTGGCCGACTGCGGCAGCATGGAAGAGGCGATCCGCGCCGCCATGCACATGGTCCAGGCCAGCCGCGCGGCCTCATCGCATTAAACAACGGCATCACGCCGGCATCACGAAAGCATTCATGAAACACGTCGCACGCAAGCGCTTCGGCCAGAACTTCCTGACCGACGACCACGTCCTGAACAACATCATCGACGCCATCGCGCCGCGCCGCGGGCAGGCGATGGTGGAGATCGGTCCGGGCCTGGCGGCCATGACGGCGCTGCTGCTCAAGGAGCTCGACCACATGCATGTGGTCGAGCTCGACCGCGACCTGGTGGCGCGCCTGGAAAAGGCCTATCCGCGCGAACGGCTCAGCGTGCACTCGGGCGACGCTCTCAAGTTCGATTTCTCCAGCCTGCCGGTGCCGGAAGGGCAGAAGCTGCGCGTTGTCGGCAATTTGCCGTACAACATCTCCAGCCCCCTGCTGTTCCACCTGGCCGAATTCGCCCACCTGGTCGAGGACCAGCATTTCATGCTGCAGAAGGAGGTGGTGGAGCGCATGGTGGCCGAGCCGGGCACCAAGGCCTACAGCCGGCTGACGGTGATGCTGCAGTGGCGCTACGACATGGAACTGCTGTTCGTGGTGCCGCCGACCGCCTTCGACCCGCCGCCCCAGGTGGATTCGGCGATCGTGCGCATGATCCCCAAGCGCGAGCGGCTGGCCTGCGATCCGGTGAAGCTGGAGCGGGTGGTGGCCAAGGCGTTTTCGCAGAGGCGCAAGGTGATCCGCAATTGCGTGGCGGGGATGTTTACCGAGGCGCAGCTGGTGGAGGCGGGGATCGATCCGGGGGCGAGGCCGGAGGCGGTGGGGCTGGAGCAGTATGTGGCCTTGGCCAATCTGCTCTAGGGCCGTGCCATAAGGCGGTCTAGCAAGCTCGCCCCGCACCTTCATTCTCTGAGTCAGCCATAAAACCGTCATTCCGGCGAAGGCCGGAATCCAAGTTCGTCTGCCGAAGCCGCACGCGCAAACTTGGATTCCGGCCTTCGCCGGAATGACGTTTTACTGCCGCCGGAGCGAAGCTGAAGCGTTCAGTTTTTGCACCGCACAAACGCATTCCAGCGTCCTCCCGGGCCTTTCCACCCCACCTTTTCCGCAGTCCGTCGCACGCCGCTGGAGCCCCAGGCGGCGTTTTCCTATAGTGCTTCCATCGACAGGCCATTCAGGCCTACCCACTCACCCGAAGGAGCACATCATGAACGTCCTCAAGCACATGGAAACCATCTTCCTGGCCGCCCTGATCGTCGCCGGCGGCAGCAGCTACGCCGTGGCCGCCACCGAAAAAGCCTCCGACGCCTACCACGCCCAGGTCTCGGTCGGCATGGACAAGATCGCCGTCGTGAAGGTCAGCGCCGCCCGCTGAGCCCTGCAGTTCAGCCTCAGGAAAGCGCGGGCGAAAAAAAGCCCGCTGTGTGGAGCGGGCTTGAAATCCAATTCTTTTCTGAGGAGAGTTGGAGGAGACAGGAGCTAGTATGCTGCGTGACAGCATATACGTCCAATTTCTCTTTCAAATACTCGACATAAGTTTTTGATATATCTTACGCCAGGATGCGCGGGCGGCAGGTGATGTCCACGTTGGTCACGTTGGCGTCGCCCATGGTGCCCGCCGGGTTGGCCACGGTGCAGATCAGGCCGGCCGGCTGTTCGATGATGGCGATGCCGTAGGTCACGTTATAGGCCACGGGCAGGGGCATGACGTATTCCTTGGCGTCCTTGGGAACGAGCAGGTTGCCGCCGCCGCTGCCGTTGGCCAGCACCAGGCCGTCCGCGGTCAGGCCGGTGATCTTGCCGCCGACGGTGTACTGGTTGACCGAGCAGGAAATCAGGACGTTGATGGCCGCCAGCCGGCCGGCGGTGTCGCTGTTGTTCGGGAACTGGCCGGCCGGGGCGCAGCGCTGGTGCAGCGGCTGCTGGCTGACCTGGACGTTGTAGACGTCGCCGTACTCGATCTGGCGCGGGAAGTTGAAGCTCACGTTCTCGCCGGCCTTGGCGGGCGGATTGACGCTGATTTCCTGGCCATTGCTGGTCAGCTTCAGGCCGGTGTACTCGAGGCCGCCAATGGTGCCGCCGATGGTGAAGGTGGCTTTGCCGCCGCCGCCGCAGGCGGACAGGCCCGCAACCAGGGCCAGCGCGAGCGCCGGACGGATCAGGGAAGACTTCATTCGCATAAACTCCGGATAGATTACGGGGTGCAGGTGACGGCCAGGTTGGTCACGTCGGTATTGCGCATGACGCCGCTGCCATTGGCGATGGTGCAGGTCTGGCCTTCGGGATTCTTCAGCACGGTCACGCCGTACACCGCATCCTCGAACACCGGGGTCATCGCGAAGCTGGTGGCGCCGGCCGGGACCACGACCTTGTCGGCGCCGTTGACGAGCTCCAGCTGGCCTTTCAGGTTGCTGATCGTGCCGGTCAGCTTGTGGGTCTTGATGGTGCAGACGATCTGCACGGTGGTGATGTTGAAGGCGGCGCGGCCGCGGCCGTTGATCACGTCGCACTTCTCGGTATTGTCCGGGCGCGCCTTGACCTCGACGTTGTACTGGTCGTCGGTGGAGACCAGGTTCGGGAAATAGAAGCGATCCGTGCCGGTGCCGTTGGCCGGCACGGGGACTGCGTAATCGGAGCCGCCGTTGTTGGTCAGCACCAGGCCGGGCTTGGTCACGCCGGAGAAGCTGCCGCCGAGCAGCAGGTCGCCATCGCTGCCACCGCAGGCAGACAGCGCGAGCGTGCATGCCAGCACGGCGCCGGCACGCAGGTAGGAACTCTTCATTTACTCACTCCAATTGTTCGGGGGATAGCGCAGCTGCGCGGTCGGATAGACAAATCGCCCAACATTTTAGTGCATTTGGCAAGCAACTGGTCCATTTGCCTTTGTATCCTGGTGTAACCGGTGCACGCGATTGCTTTTCAGCCAACGGCTCGCTATGCTTGGGGCGAGCATTCCCATTACCGGTTCACCTATGACGACACCCTGGCCCAAAGCCGTCCTGTTCGATCTCGACGATACCCTGTGGCCTATTGCGCCTGTCATCCTGGAAGCGGAAAAAATTCTGTACGAATGGCTGCGCCGGCACGCGCCCCGGGTGGCCGAGCAATATACCATCGACACCCTGCGCCAGGCGCGCCTCGAACTGCTGGCCAGCCGGCCCGAGTTCCAGCTCGACCTGGGCGCCCTGCGCCGCGCCGGCCTTACCGCCGCCTTCGAGCAGGCGGGTGAGGATGTGGCCAAGGTGGAACTGGCCATGGTGGAATTCTTTGCCGCGCGCAACGCCGTGATTCCCTATGACGACGTGCTGCCCGGCCTGCTGCGCCTGAAGGGAAGGGTGCGCATCGGTTCGATTACCAACGGCAACGCCGACCTGCAGACCATCGGCCTGGCCCACCATTTCCAGGGCTCGGTCGCGGCCCACCAGCTCGGCGTGGCCAAGCCGGAGGCCGCGATTTTCCTGGCCGGCTGCGAGGCGCTCGGCGTGGCGCCGCATGAGGCGGTCTACGTCGGCGACGACCTGCTGCTGGACGTGCAGGGAGCCCAGCGCGCCGGCCTGCGCGCGGTGTGGATGAACCGCATGGGTAAGACCAACGACCTGGCGCACGAAGTGCGGCCGGATGCCGAAGTGAGCAGCCTGGACGAACTGGTGGACTGGCTGAAACGCGAATACGACTGAAGCACGGGCATGGCTGGCGCGGCTTGAGCCGGCGCAGAGCCGGGCTTGCGCTCCGGGCCATGCGCCCTCATCTACATATAATATTAGGCAGCAAAGCTTTGCTTCCATGAATCATGCAACTCGATAACCGTGCCCAAACCCTGCTCAAAGCGCTCGTCGAACGCTATATCGCCGACGGCCAGCCGGTAGGCTCGCGCGCGCTGTCGAAGATTTCCGGCCTCGACCTGTCTCCGGCCACGATCCGCAACATCATGGCCGACCTCGAGGAAATGGGCTACGTGGCCAGCCCGCATACCTCGGCCGGCCGGATCCCGACGCCGCGCGGCTACCGCCTGTTCGTCGACACCCTGCTCACCGTGCAGCACATCGACGAGACGGCGGTGGAAGCCGAGCGCATGCGCCTGCCGGTGCAGCAGCCGCAGAAGCTCATCGCCAACGCGGCCCAGATGCTGTCCTCGTTGTCCCAGTTCGCCGGCGTCGTGCAGAGCCCGCGCCGCGAATCGGTGTTCCAGCAGATCGAATTCCTGCGCCTGTCGGAAAAGCGCATCCTGCTGGTCATCGTCGACCCGCGCGGCGACGTCCAGAACCGCCTGCTGCTGACCGACGTGGACTACACCCCCGGCCAGCTCACGCAATCGGCCAATTACCTGAATCAGAACTATGCCGGGCTGACCTTCGACGAGGTGCGCGACCGCCTGACGGGCGAGCTGCGCCAGTTGCGCGACGACATGGGACGCCTGATGCAGGCGGCGGTGGAGGCCGGCAGCGAAGCCATGGCCGAGGGCGACGAGATGGTGATCGCCGGCGAACGCAACCTGCTCTCGGTGGCCGACCTGTCGTCCAACATGAGTTCGCTGCGCCAGATGTTCGAGATGTTCGAGCAGAAGACCGGGCTGATGCAGTTGCTGGATGTGTCCAGCAAGGCGGGCGGAGTGCAGATCTTCATCGGCGGGGAGTCGAAGCTGGTGCCGATGGACGAGATGAGCGTGGTGACCGCGCCCTACGAGGTGAATGGGCGCATCGTCGGCACCCTGGGGGTGATCGGGCCGACCCGCATGGCCTACGAGCGGGTGATCCCGATCGTGGACATCACGGCCAAGCTGCTGTCGAACGCGCTGAGTAATCCCTAACTACCCCTAATAAAAAAGCACGCCGCAGGCGTGCTTTTTTGCTAACGAAACCGCAACATCCCGCTTATTGTTTCCGCGGGCAATTCACTTTGACACAATTGCCGTAAATCGCAAGCGCATGCTCGGCGATCTTGTAGCCGCGCTCGGTCGCGATCTTGTGCTGGCGCGACTCGATCTCGTCGTCGTAGAACTCTTCGACGTGGCCGCAGTCCAGACACACGAGGTGGTCGTGGTGCGAGCCGGCGTTGAGCTCGTAGATCGCCTTGCCGGTTTCAAAGTGATTGCGGTTCAGCAGGCCGGCCTGCTCGAACTGGGTCAGCACCCGGTAGACGGTCGCCAGACCCACGTCCATGTTGTCGGCCAGAAGGATCTTGTACACATCTTCCGCCGTGAGGTGCCGTACCGCGCTGTTCTGGAAGATTTCCAGGATTTTGATGCGCGGGAGAGTAGCCTTCAGGCCGCTGGCCTTCAGGTCGGTCGGGTTGTTGCTCATGTTTTGTTACTCGTATATTGGCGGAGTGCTTTATGATATAGCGTTTTGGAGCTCCCGCTCAAACGTTTTGAGGTTACTTATGCGCGTCAAACAAGCCGTTCTCCATCGATTTCCCGCCAGGGCTGCGCTCGCGGCAGGTCTCGTCTGCGTCCTGACCCTGTCGGGCTGCGCGAGCTGGCGCAACCAGACGCGTCCGGCGGCGCCGGTGAGCACGGACCCGGCGGCAACGGCCGCCGACGCGGAGAAATCCGCCGCCATCGCCAACGCCGGCGCGCAGACCACCCAGGTCACCAAGCTGCAGAAGTTCCTGTGGCTGTTCTCGCCCTACCGTCCGGACATCCAGCAGGGCAACTTCGTCTCCCAGGAGATGCTGAGCCAGCTGAAGGTCGGCCAGACCCGCGACCAGGTGCGCTTCCTGCTCGGTTCGCCGCTCCTGACCGACGCCTTCCACGCCGACCGCTGGGACTACCCGTTCTACCTGGCGCGCGGCAATGGCGAGCTGACCACCAGCCGCGTCACCGTGTTCTTCAAGGACGACAAGGTCGAGCGCTTCGAAGGCGGCAACCTGCCGAGCGAGCGCGACTACATCGACCGCATCGCCGGTCCGGCCAAGGTGCCGAAGAAGAAAGCCGAATCGCGTCCGGTCGAGCCGGTCCGTCCGGGCGCGCCCGCGCCGGTGACGCCGTAAGGAGCCCGGCATGAGCACATTGAAGATCGCCGTCGCCGGCGCCAATGGCCGCATGGGCCGCATGCTGATCGAGGCCATCCAGTCCGCGCCCGACTGCGAGCTGGTGGGCGCCCTGGGCGTGCCCGGCGCGCCGGAAATCGGCAACGACGCCGGCGCCTTCTCGGGCCAGCTGACCGGCGTGGTCATCCAGTCCGACCTCGACGCCGGGCTGGCCAGGGCCGACATCCTGATCGACTTCACCCGTCCGGAAGGCACCCTGAAGCACCTGGACTACTGCGCCGCCCACGGCAAGAAGATCGTGATCGGCACCACCGGCTTCGACGAGGCCGGCAAGGCCGCGATCCGCGCCGCCGCTGGAAAGACCGCGGTGGTGTTCGCCCCCAACATGAGCGTGGGCGTGAACGTCACCCTCAAGCTGCTGGAAATGGCGGCCAAGAGCTTCTCGGAAGGCTACGACATCGAGATCGTCGAGGCCCACCATCGCCACAAGGTCGACGCGCCTTCGGGCACGGCGCTGAAGATGGGCGAGGTGATCGCCGATGCGCTGGGACGCGACCTGAAGGAGTGCGCGGTGTACGGCCGCGAAGGCGTGACCGGTGAGCGCGACCCGTCGACCATCGGCTTCGCCACCGTGCGCGGCGGCGACGTGGTGGGCGACCACACCGTGATGTTCCTGGGCACCGGCGAGCGCATCGAGATCAGCCACAAGTCGAGCAGCCGCGTGACCTACGCCCACGGCTCGCTGCGCGCGGCGCGCTTCCTGGCCGACAAGCCGGCCGGCCTGTTCGACATGCACGACGTGCTGGGCCTGAAGGGCTGACATGGCGAGCGTGGAACTGAACGGCGCCGCCATCGTCGACGAGGCGGCCTTTCACGCCGAAAGCCGGCGCGTCTTCGGTTTTCCCGAGACCTACGGCGACAGCATCGACGCCTGGGTGGACTGCATGAGCTACCTGCGCGACGAGGAAAACATGACGCGCTTTCGCCTCGGGGAGAACGAGGTGCTGGAGATCGTGGTCAAGGATGCCGGGAAGATGAAGGCGCAGGTTCCCGACCTGCTGGAAGAGCTCGCTTACTGCGTGGGCGGCATCAACGAGCGCTACGAGGATTATGGCGAGAAGCCGGCGCTCAAGCTGGTGCTGCGCTGATCGCGCGTTGCACTTGGCAGGGTACAAGGCACAGCACCCGCACCAGTGCAAAGACCAGCGTCATTGCGCAAACAGCACAAGTGCGAGAACCAGCACCATTGCGCGAACAGCGCCAGTGCGAGAGCCAGCACCTTAACCATCACCGCCAGCTTCAAAACCGTCATCCCGGCGAAGGCCGGGATCCAAGTTCGTCGCGTCATGTTGGCCTACACATAAGCCGCGTACCAGCGCAGAAACTTGGATCCCGGCCTTCGCCGGGATGACGTTTTGGGGCAGCGGGACGACGTTTTGCGGCCCGGGACGACGCTGTGCGGCCGCGGGATGACGTTTTGAGGCTCTGGACGAGGTATTCAGGCCTCCGGACGCCGATTCCGAAAGCGCCGGGAATGACGTCGACAGGCTGCAGATCGGCGTCAGCCGCGCCGCTGCTCCCGCTATCCCTCACTTTCGCCGCAGCGCAAAATGAACCAGTATAATGTCCGGTTCAACCCCTCCATTACGTCTGCAGAAATGATGCAAGAAAAATATAGTCCAGCCGAAGTCGAACAGGCCGCCCAGGGCTACTGGAAGTCGATCGACGCCTATAAAGCGGTGGAAAACGACCCGCGTTTCCCGAAGGGCAAGTACTACGCCTGCTCGATGCTGCCTTACCCCTCGGGCAAGCTGCACATGGGTCACGTGCGCAACTATACGATCAACGACGTGATGTACCGCTACCTGCGGATGAACGGCTACAACGTGCTGATGCCGATGGGTTGGGACGCCTTCGGCATGCCGGCCGAGAACGCGGCCATGGCCAACAACGTGCCGCCGGCGGAGTGGACCTACTCCAACATCGCCCACATGAAGAAGCAGATGGAGTCGATGGGCCTGGCGATCGACTGGTCGCGCGAAATGGCGGCCTGCAGCCCCGACTACTACAAGTGGAACCAGTGGATGTTCCTCAAGATGCTCGAGAAGGGCATCATCTACCAGAAAACCGGCACCGTGAACTGGGACCCGGTGGACCAGACCGTGCTGGCCAACGAACAGGTGGTCGACGGCCGCGGCTGGCGTTCGGGCGCGCTGATCGAAAAGCGCGAAATCCCGATGTACTACGTGCGCATCACCCAGTACGCCGACGAGCTGCTCGACTACGTCGAGCACAAGCTGCCGGGCTGGCCCGAGCGCGTGCGCGTGATGCAGGCCAACTGGATCGGCAAGTCGACCGGCGTGCGCTTCGCCTTCCCGCACGTGATCATGAACGACGCCGGTGAGCTGATCGACGACGGCAAGCTCTACGTCTTCACCACCCGCGCCGACACCATCATGGGCGTGACCTTCTGCGCCGTGGCGCCGGAACACCCGCTGGCCCAGCACGCCGCCAAGACCAACCCGCAACTGGCCGAGTTCATCGCCGAGTGCAAGCTGGGTTCCGTCATCGAAGCCGACATGGCGACGATGGAAAAGAAGGGCATGCCGACCGGCCTGACCGTCACCCACCCGATCTCGGGCGAACAGATCCCGGTCTGGGTCGGCAACTACGTCCTCATCACCTACGGCGATGGCGCCGTGATGGGCGTGCCGGGCCACGACGAGCGCGACTTCGCCTTCGCCAAGAAATACGAGCTGCCGATCAAGCAGGTGGTGGCGGTCGAAGGCAAGGAATTCTCGCTCGACGCCTGGCAGGAATGGTATGGCGACAAGGAGCAGGGCAAGACCATCAACTCCGGCAAGTACGATGGCCTGGATTACACCTCCGCCGTCAACGCGGTCGCGGGCGACCTGGCCGCGCAAGGCCTGGGCGACAAGAAGGTCACCTTCCGCCTGCGCGACTGGGGCATCTCGCGCCAGCGCTACTGGGGCACCCCGATCCCGATGATCCACTGCGGCGAGTGCGGCGTGGTGCCTGTCCCCTACGAGGACCTGCCGGTCAAGCTGCCCGAGCACCTGGTCCCGGACGGCAGCGGCAATCCGCTCAACAAGGATGAAGACTTCCTGCGCTGCGACTGCCCGAAATGCGGCAAGCCGGCGCGCCGCGAGACCGACACCATGGACACCTTCATCGACTCGTCCTGGTACTACATGCGCTATACCTCGCCGGGCTCGAACGAGTCCATGGTCGACGCCCGCAACGATTACTGGATGCCGATGGACCAGTACATCGGCGGCATCGAACACGCCGTGCTGCACCTGCTGTACGCCCGCCTGTGGACCAAGGTGATGCGCGACTTCGGCCTGGTGAAGTTCGACGAGCCCTTCCTGAACCTGCTGACCCAGGGCATGGTGCTGAACGAGACCTACTACCGCGAGGACGCATCTAGCAAGAAGACCTGGTTCAACCCGGCCGACGTCGAGCTCACCTTCGACGACAAGGGACGCCCGCAAAGCGCCGTGCTGAAGGCCGACGGCCAGCCGGTCCAGCTGGGCGGCACCGAGAAGATGTCGAAGTCGAAGAACAACGGCATCGACCCGCAGGCCCAGATCGAGCAGTACGGCGCCGACACCGCGCGCCTGTTCACCATGTTCGCCTCGCCGCCCGAGCAGACCCTGGAGTGGTCCAACAGCGGCGTCGAAGGCGCCAGCCGCTTCCTGCGCCGCGTGTGGGCCTACGGCTACGCGCAGCGTGAGCGCATCGCCCAAGCCCTGGCGGGCCAGCAGCAGGGCACCCTGGACGAAGGCCAGAAGACCCTGCGCCGCGAAGTGCACAAGCTTCTGCAGCAGGCCGACTACGACCTCAAGCGCATCCAGTACAACACCGTGGTGTCGGCCTGCATGAAGATGCTCAACACCCTGGAGTCGGCCAAGCTGGCCGAGGGCCCGGGCAGCGACGCCGTGGTGGCCGAAGGCTTCTCGATCTTCCTGCGCCTGCTGAACCCGGTGTCGCCGCACATCACCCACCAGCTCTGGCAGGACCTCGGCTATGCCAAGGCCTACGGCGACATCCTCGACGTGCAGTGGCCGCAGGTCGATCCGGCGGCGCTGGAGCAGGCCGAGATCGAGCTGATGATCCAGGTGAACGGCAAGCTGCGCGGTTCGGTCAAGGTGGCCAAGGACGCCGACAAGGCCGCCATCGAAGCCGCCGCGCTGGCCTCGGAAGCGGCCCAGAAGTTTGTCGAGGGTACGCCGAAGAAGGTCATCGTCGTGCCGGGCAAACTCATCAACATCGTGGTGTAAGCCATGCGCGCATTCGGAAAACTGGTGTGCGCCGTGCTGGCGGCCGCGGTCCTCGCGGGCTGCGGCTTCCAGCTGCGCGGCTCGGGCGGCCAGTACAACATGCCCTTCCAGAGCATCTGGCTGTCCTTCCCCGAAGCCTCGCCGCTGGGCACTGAGCTCAAGCGCAACCTGCGCGCCGGCGACTCGGTGCGCGTGGAGAGCGACGCCTCGCAGGCGCAGGCGCTGTTCGACGTGCTGTCTGAATCGCGCGGCAAGACCATCCTCTCGCTGAACAGCCTGGGCCGGGTGCGCGAGTACACGCTCAGCTACACCCTGGTGTTCCGCGTGCGCGACGCCAACAACCGCGAGCTGCTGGCGCCGACCGAGATCACCCTGCGCCGCAACATCGCCTTCGACGAATCGCAGGTGCTGGCCAAGGAATCGGAAGAGCAGCTTCTCTACCGCGACATGCAGACCGACCTGGTGCAGCAGATCCTGCGCCGCCTGGTCGCGATCAAGCCGGCCGCCTGAGGTGGGCTAGACGATGCAGTTGCGGCTCGAAGCGCTCGACGGACAGCTGGCCAAGGGCCTGGCGCCCCTGTACGTGATCACCAGCGACGAGCACCTGCTCGCGCTGGAAGCGGCCGACCGTATCCGCAAGGCCGCGCGCGCCCAGGGTTATACCGAGCGCGACGTCCTCACGGTCGAGCGCAGCTTCAAGTGGGGCGAACTGCTGGCCGCCAACCAGGCGCTCTCGCTGTTCGGCGACAAGAAGCTGATCGAGCTGCGCATCCCGGGCGGCAAGCCGGGCAAGGACGGCAGCGCCGCCCTGCAGAGCTATGCCAAGGACCTCAGCCCGGACAATCTCACCCTGATCACATTGCCCAAGCTGGACTGGCAGACCGCCAAGTCCTCGTGGGTGACGGCGCTGCAGCAGGCCGCGGTCTACATCGAGATCCCGAACGTGGAACGCGCCCAGCTGCCGGGCTGGATCGGCATGCGCCTGTCGAACCAGGGGCAGAGCGCCGAGCGCCAGAGCCTTGACTTCATCGCCGACCGGGTCGAGGGCAACCTGCTGGCGGCGCACCAGGAGATCCAGAAGCTGGGCCTCTTGTACGAGCCGGGCAAGCTGAGTTTCGAGCAGGTCCAGGACGCGGTGCTGAACGTGGCGCGCTACGACGTGTTCAAGCTGTCCGAGGCGATGCTGACGGGCGACCCGGCGCGCCTGGCGCGTATGCTGGAAGGCCTGAAGGGGGAGGGCGAGGCCCTGCCGCTGGTGCTGTGGGCGGTCAGTGAAGAAATCCGCACGCTGCTAAAATTGAAGACCGGGATGAGCCAGGGGCGGCCGCTGGGCGCGCTGCTCAAGGAACACCGGATCTGGGGACCGCGCGAGCGGATGATGGAACCGGCGCTGCGCCGCGTCTCCCTCGGGACGCTGGAGCTGGCGCTGCAGGAGGCGGCGCAGGTGGACCGGATGGTCAAGGGCCTGCGCGCGAAGCAGTTCGCGGGCGACGCCTGGGACGCCATGCTGCAACTGGCCCTGAAGGTGGCGCGGTAAGCTTCCCGCCCCGTCGCCCGGCGCCGGCGCCCGCCGCACACACAACGCAATGGACGACATGATGGACATCACCGCACACATGCACTCCCTCGGCCGCCGCGCCCGCGCGGCTTCGCGCGCGATGGCGCGCGCCGACGGCGCCACCCGCAACCGCGCGCTGCTCCTGATCGCCGAGGCGATCGAGCGCGAAGCCGACACCCTGCGCCGCGCCAACGCCGCCGACATGGACGCGGCGCGCGCCGCCGGCCTCGCCCCGGCCCTGCTGGACCGCCTGGCCCTGTCCGAGGCGGCCATCGCCACCATGGTGACCGGCCTGCGCCAGATCGCCGAACTGCCGGACCCGATCGGCGAGATCTCGAACATGAAGGTGCGCCCGACCGGCATCCAGGTCGGCCAGATGCGCGTGCCGCTGGGCGTGATCGGCATCATCTACGAAGCGCGTCCGAACGTGACGGTGGACGCGGCCGGCCTGTGCATCAAGAGCGGCAACGCCGCCATCCTGCGCGGCGGTTCCGAAGCCATCCACTGCAACCGTGCGCTGGCCACCCTCGTGGCCGAGGGCCTGGAGAAGGCCGGCCTGCCGCTGGACGCGGTGCAGGTGGTCGACACCACCGACCGCGCCGCCGTGGGCGCCCTGATCACCATGCCGCAGTACGTGGACGTGATCGTCCCGCGCGGCGGCAAGGGCTTGATCGCGCGCCTGATGGAAGAGTCGACGGTGCCGATGATCAAGCACCTGGACGGCATCTGCCACGTCTACATCGACGCCAGGGCCGACCTGGAGAAAGCGGTGCCGGTGGCCTTCAACGCCAAGTGCCACCGCTACGGCACCTGCAACACCATGGAGACCCTGCTGGTGGCGCGCGAGATCGCGCCGGCCGTGCTGCCGCGCCTGGCGCAGCTCTACCAGGCCAAGGACGTGGAGCTGCGCGCCGATCCGGAAGCGCTGGCGATCCTGGCCGGCTATCCGCAGCTGACGCCGGCGCGTGATGAAGACTGGAGCACCGAATACCTGGCGCCGATCCTGGCGGTGAAGGTGGTGGCGGGGCTCGACGAGGCCATCGATCACATCAACACCTATTCGTCCAAGCACACCGACGCCATCGTCACCGAGGACTTCAGCGGCGCCATGCGCTTCCTGCGCGAGGTCGATTCGGCCTCGGTGATGGTGAATGCCTCGACCCGTTTCGCCGATGGTTTCGAGTATGGACTGGGCGCGGAGATCGGCATCTCGAACGACAAGCTGCACGCGCGCGGCCCGGTCGGGCTGGAGGGGCTCACCTCGCTCAAGTACGTCGTGTTCGGTCACGGCGAAGTACGTCAATAATCCACCACAAGGCACGCATGTATCTCTGGATCAAGGCACTGCACATCGTTTTCATCGCTTCGTGGTTCGCGGGGCTGTTCTACCTGCCGCGTATCTTCGTCAACCTGGCCCAGGAAACCAATCCGGCCGCTACCGAGCGCCTGCTTGGGATGGCGCAACGGCTCTACCGTTTCAGCAGCATCCTGATGCTGGTGGCCCTGGCGCTGGGGGTCTGGCTGATGCTGGGCTACGGGATCAAGGGCGGCTGGCTGCACGCCAAACTGGCGCTGGTGGTGGTGACGATCGGCTACCATCACATGTGCAAGGCCATGCTGCGCCGCTTCGAGCGCGGGGAGAACCGGCGCAGCCATACCTGGTATCGCTATTTCAATGAGGTGCCGGTGCTGCTGCTGCTGGCGATCGTGATTCTGGCGACGGTGAAGCCGTTCTGAGGAGTGGTGCGGCGTCGGGTGACTGTGTTGCGTGCCTGTCGGCGCAGCCTCTCTCCGGCCCGCGGCCCAAAGACCGTCATTCCGGCGAAGGCCGGAATCCAAGTTTCGCCGCGCAGACGTGCATACACACTTGGATTCCGGCCTTCGCCGGAATGACGTTTTTGGGCTAACGGCCCTGGGTTTGGTGTTCTGGTTTTCTGGCTTTCCGGTTCTCTTGTTTTTTGTTTTCCGGTTTTTTGTTTTCCGGTTTTTGTTTTTTGGTTTTGGTTTTGTTTTTCGTGGCCGTTCAAGCAAACTTGGGCTCCCGCCTTCGCGGGAGCGACGGTTCCTGCATTCGCGAAAGCGACGGTTTGCGCCAACGGCTGCTGTATTTATCGTCATCCACCCGAGTGGCTGGCGCGTTATCTCAACAAGTTTCATCAACGGACAAAGGGTACCCCTGAATGGCCTCCTACTTTTGCCCATGCCCGCGCGGCATGGAAGCGGCGCTTGCCGAAGAACTCGCTGAAATCGCCCAAGACAGCGGCACCCTCAAGGTGCACAACCAGGTCCCCGGCGGCGTGCACTGCTCCGGCTCCCTGGTCGACGCCTACCGCATCAACCTGCACTCGCGCATCGCCTCGCGCGTCCTGATGCGCATGGGCCAGCGCAGCTACAACAACGAGAACGACATCTACGACCTGGTCCTCGAGCAGCCCTGGGAAGACTGGTTCGGCACCGAGCACACCATCCGGGTCGACGTCACCGCGGTCAAGTCGCCGCTCAAGAGCCTGGAATTCACCACGCTCAAGATCAAGGACGCCGTCTGCGACCGCTTCCGCGACAAGTTCAACCGCCGCCCTTCGGTCAATACCCGCGAGCCCGACATGCGCATCGTCGGCTTCCTCGACCAGCGCAACTTCATCGTCTACCTCGACACCTCGGGCGAAGCCCTGTTCAAGCGCGGCTGGCGCGAAGAGACCGGCGACGCGCCCCTGCGCGAGAACCTGGCCGCCGGCATGCTGCGCGTGGCCGGCTGGAAGCCGGGCGTCCCCCTGTTCGACCCGATGTGCGGCTCCGGCACCATCCTGATCGAGGCGGCCCAGATGGTGCAGGGCATCCCGCCCGGCGCGCGCCGGCGCTTCGCCTTCGAGAAGTTCCGCGGCTTCGAGCGCCAGGCCTGGCAGGACATGAAGGCCGCCATCAAGCCCAACCCGCTGCCGGACCAGCCGAGCATCTTCGGCTCCGACATCTCGGGCGACATGGTGGCCATGACCCGCCACAACCTGAAGGTGGCCGGCATCCTGTTCGAGGTGCCGCTCAAGCAGATCGAGGCCCAGCACGTCTCGCCGCCGACCGAGCAGCCCGGCATCCTGCTGACCAACCCGCCCTACGGCGAACGGATCGGCGTGCGCGGCGACTCCACCGTGCCCCAGGACGAGATGGCCGCCGGTTTCTACTCGGCCCTGGGCACCACCCTCAAGCAGCGCTTCGCCGGCTGGACCGTCTTCCTGTTCACGGCCGACCTGAGCCTGCCCAAGCTGCTGCGCCTGAAGGAAGCGCGCAAGACCCCGTTCTTCAACGGCGCGCTCGAATGCCGCCTGTTCCGCTTCGACATGGTGGCGGGCTTCAACCGCCGCGAGGAAGCAAAGCCCAAGGCCTGACATGCTCCCCACCGATCCCCCCGATCTGCCCAAGGACCCGGTCACGCCGGTACCGCTACCACCGCCAGTCAAGATCGCGATGCTCTCGGCCGGCGGCCTGGCGACCCTGCTGGCGGCGCTGTCGATGCTGGGGCCGTTCTCGATCGACGCCTACCTGCCGGCCTTCCCGCAGATCCGCGCCGATTTGCAGGCCACCAGCATCGAGGTCCAGCAGACCCTGACCGCCTACATGCTGGCCTTCGCCGGCATGGTGCTGTGGCATGGCGCGCTGTCGGACGCGTTCGGGCGCCGCAACGTGATCCTGGTGGCGCTGGGGGTGTTCGGGATCGGCACCTTCGGCTGCGCCGCCGCGTCCTCGGTGCACTACCTGTGGGTGTTCCGCATCATGCAGGGGGTATCGGCCGGGGCCGGGGTGGTGGTGGGCCGGGCCATCATCCGCGACCTGTATTCCGACACCGCCGCCGCGCGCCTGCTGTCGATGGTGACCATGATCTTCTCGATCGCGCCCGCCATCGCCCCGGTGCTGGGCGGCTGGATCGTCACTTTCTTCGACTGGCGCGCGATCTTCCTGGCGCTGTGCGCCTATACGCTGCTGCTGGGCTGGTTCTCGTGGAAGCACCTGCCCGAGACCATCCCCAAGGAAAAGCGCCAGCCCTTCAACCCGCGCTTCCTGGCCGAGAGCTACGGGGCGATCTTCTCGTCCTTCCTGTTCCACATGAAGGCGGGGGTGACGGCGCTGAACTTCGCCGGCCTGTTCCTCTACATCGCCGCCGCGCCCGTGATGCTGCCCGAAAGCCTGGGCCTGGGTCCCTCGCAGTTCGCCTGGCTGTTCGTGCCGACCGTGAGCGGGATCTTCCTTGGCGCGCTGGCGGCCAACCGCCTGGCCGGCAAGATGGACTTCGCGCGCCAGATCCGCATGGGCTTCTTCTTCATGCTGGGCGCGGTGGTGTTCAACGTGAGCTTCCACCTGTTCCTGCCGCCTTCGCTGCCGTGGTCGGTGGCGCCGATGTTCTTCTTCACCTTCGGCAGCTCGATCATCGCGCCGGGCGCCACCCTGCTGGCGCTGGACCTGTTCCCGCACATCCGCGGCACCGTGGCCTCCTGCCAGTCCTTCGTGTCGACCCTGCTGGGCGCGATCGTGGCGGGCGTGGTCGCGCCGCTGCTCTCGCATTCGGTGCTGGCGCTGGCCCTGGGCCAGGCCGGGTTCGCGCTGCTGTCGCTGGCGTTCTGGGTGACCGCGCGGCGCTACCGCCGGCGGATGCTGAGGATGGGAAGGGACGCGGCGGGCCGCTGAGCAGGATTCAGCGCGGCGCCGCCGCCATGCGGCGGCGGACCAGCAGCATGCCGCCCAGGCCGGCGGCCAGCAGCGGCAGCGAGCCTGGCAGGGGCACGCCCTTGCCGAGCGAGGTCATGCCCTCGATCACGTCGTTCTGGCAGGTTTCGCCCCAGTGCATGGCCAGGGTCGAATAGTTCGCCAGGCCGCTGTTGGCGATGTTGATGCTGAAGGTCAGCGACTGGTCGGCCAGCACCTTCCAGGTTCCCACCAGGCCGGTGTTGCTCACCGTCGAGGAACTAGTCTTGACTCCCGTCGCCTGGCCCTCGCGGTAGGTGCAGTCCACCCCCAGCTTGCAGCTCATGAAGGATTCGGTGTTGCGGATGTTCTGCGCATTCGTAGCGCCGTTCAGCTCGTACAGCTTGAAGGTGCCGCCGGTGTTGCTGAAACGGTTGTCCAGGGCGAAGCCGTATTCCCACAGGGTGCCGTTGGAGGCATTGTCCTTGGCGTGGTGCACGTCGGTGCCGAAGGGATTCCATTTCTCCGCCAGGAACAGGTCGCCATACCCGATGCCGCCCGAGGCCATGTTGGGCGCGACGCCTGCGTGACCGGCGAAGTTGGTCGAGATCACGATGGTCAGCACGTCGCCGACCCGGGTGATGTTCGCGCCCTTGATGTCGTACACGCTGCCGCCGATCACGTCGCCCGAACCGTGGTCGTTGCCGCCCCAATAACCGTCGACGGCGGAATCGCTGATGTCTCCGGCGTGCGCAGCCTGGGCGGCGAGCAGCGACAGGGCGGCCAGGGCACTGGTGAGCAAGGGTTTCATCATGGTCGAGGTGTCAAGGAATGGTAGGCAGGGCGATGCATAAATCATGCCAATTGGAAATTTCTAGCAAAATCAAGCGCTTGCTTTTTTACCCGCAAAAACAACAGTGCCCGGTGTAAAAATTTCCGACGAGATTGACTGGCGTTAAAGCAACAAATCATAATCGATCATAAACACCTCGTCGAGAATAATGATGTCCGAACAGCAAGTAAAACGTCGCATCTGGTCCACACGGTGGATACTCGGCGGCGCCGTCCTCGTCGGTGGGGCGGCGCTGGGAAGCGCGCTTTACCTGCAGGCCCGGCAGGCGCCGGTGGCCGAACTGCGGCGCGACGCGACGCTGCGCCAGCAGCGCGGCGACTACGACGCGGCCATCATCCAGCTCAAGAACGCGATCGAGGCGCAGCGCGGCGACCCTGCGCTGCGCCTGCAACTGGCGCGGGTCTATCTCGACAGCGGCGATTCCGAGTTCGCCGAAAAGGAAGCGCGCGAGGCGATGCGTCTCGGCATTCCCTCCGCCGAAGCCAGGCCGGTGCTGCTCCAGTCCCTGCTGCTGCAGGCCCGCTACGACAAGGCCCTGGAAGAAAGCGAGGGCGTGGCCGCCGGCGGCGACCCCGTGCTGCGCACCGCGCGCGCCGACGCCCTGCGCGGCCTGGGCCGGCTGGACGAAGCGCGCCAGCTCTACGAAGCCGTGCTCGCCGAGGCGCCGGGCACGGTCTCCGCCATGGTCGGCCTCGGCCGGCTGGCCCTGCGCAGCGGCCGCGCCGACGAAGCGGCGACCCTGTGCGCGCGCGCCCTGGCGGCCCGGCCCGACGACGCCACGGCCCTGCTGTTCCAGGCCGACCTGCACCGCAGCGCCGGGCGCGGCGCGGACGCGATGCGCGTGTACGAGCGCATCCTGGCGCTCAACCCGGGTCACCGCTCCGCCCACATCCTCAAGGCCGACCTCGCGATCACGCTCGGCCAGTACGAGCAGGCGCGCAAGGACCTGGACGCGGCGCGCAGGCTGACCCCCAACAGCATCCTGCTGGCCTATACCGAGGCCCTGCTGAACTTCTCGCAGGGGCGCCACGAGCCGGCCCAGGAAGCCCTGCGGCGCCTGCTGCGGGTCGCGCCCGACCACATGCCCAGCGTGCTGCTGGCCGGCGCCCTGAGCCTGAACCTGAACGAGCCCTATCAGGCCGAGAACCACCTGCGCCATTACCTGAAGTACGACCCGGACAACCTCTATGCCCGCAAGATGCTGGCCGCCGCCCTGCTCAGGAGCGGCCAGACCAAGGAGGCGATGGCGGTGCTGGCGCCGCTGCTCGAAGCGGGCGGCAAGGACGTCCAGCTGATGGCGCTGGCGGCCGAGACCCACCTGCAGGCCCACAGCTTCGGCAAGGCGGTCGAACTGTTCCAGCAGGCCAGCGCGCTGGCGCCCGAGGTGGCGGAGCTGCGCGCTTCGCTGGGCTTGAGCAAGCTGGGCGCGGGAGAACTGGAGAGCGCGCTGGGCGACCTGCGCGCCGCCACGGAGCTGGATCGCGGCGCGGTCGACGCCGGCGTGGCCCTGGTGCGCACCGAGATGCGCCTGCAGCGCCTGGACCGCGCGCTGGCCGCGGCCGAGAGCCTGGCGGCGGCGCATCCGCGCAGCGCCGTGGTGACCGACCTGAAAGGCAGCGTGCACCTGGCCATGGGCGAGCAGGACAAGGCGCGCGACCATTTCGAGAAAGCGCTGGCGCTGCGCGCCGACTACTACCCGGCGGCCGCCCACCTGGGCGAGATGGCGCTGGCCAGGCAGGACTTCGGCGCCGCGCGCGCCCGCCTGACGGCTTTCCTGGACAAGAACAAGGACCACGTCGAAGCCCTGAGCGCGCTCGCCACCGTGGCCGAGCGCGCGGGCAAGCCGCAGGAGGCGACCCAATGGCTGGAGCGGGCCGCCGCCGCCACCAGCGCGCCGGGGCCGTCCGTGAACCTGATCGGGCAATACCTGCGCACCGGGCAGACCCAGAAAGCGCTCGACCTGGCCGGCGGGCTGCAGGTGAGCCATCCGTCCAACCCGGATCTGCTCGACCTGCTCGGCAAAGGCCAGCTGGCCAACGGACAGATGGAAGAAGCCCTGGCCACCTACCGCAAGCTGGCGGTCGCCCTGCCGCGCTCGGCGCAGGCGCGCATGCAGGTGGGCGCGCTGGAAGTGCTGCTCAAGCAGGAGATCGCGGCCGAGAGCAGCTTCAAGGAAGTGCTGGCGATCCAGCCCGACTTCCCGGCCGCGCAACTGGCCCTGGCCGAACTCCACGTGCGCAAGGGCAGGCACGAGCTGGCCCTGATGATGGCGAGCCAACTGCAGCGCCGCCATCCCAAGGCCTCGGCCGGCCACCAGCTCGAGGGCGACATCCTGATGGCGCGCCAGCAGCCGGCGCGCGCGCTCGAGGCTTACGGGCGCGCCTTCGCCCTCACGCCGAACGCCGAGCTGACCATCAAGATCAGCCATGCGCTGCGCCTGGCCGGCAAGCCGGACCAGGCCACCGCGCGCCTGGCGCAATGGCTGCGCGCGCATCCGGACGACCTGCGGGTGCAGCTGTTCCGGGCCGAGAGCCTGATGCGCGAGGCGAAGCACGCGCAGGCGGCGGCCCAGCTGGAAGCGATCCTGGCCAGGCATCCGCAGCAGGTGGCGGCGCTCAACAACCTGGCGCTGACCTACCAGCGCATGGGGGACAAGCGGGCGCGCGGCGTCGCCGAAAAGGCGGTGGCGGCGGCCGGCGGGCAGCCGGGCGTGGTGGACACGCTGGCCTGGATCCTGGTGGAGGAGGGCGAGGTGGCGCGCGGGCTGGCGATGCTGAAGGAGGCGCATGCGAAGGCGCCGCAGGCGCGCGACATCCGCTACCACCTGGCGGTGGCCCTGTCGCGTTCCGGCGACCGGGCGGCGGCGCGCCAGCATCTCGAAGGACTGCTCGCGGCCAGGAGCGGCTTCCCCGAAGCGGAGAACGCGAAGCGCTTGCTGGCGTCCTTGCGCTAGCCGCCGGATCGCCACTGTCCCCGGATCGACCCGTTTTCCTCGGCATCATGGGCGCGGATGGAAAGCTTTCCGAACGCGTGGGTTCGGACGCAACAGTTTATAGATACTGTTGAAATAATATTTCACATATGCATGTTGAACGTAATATTATTTCAAGACTGTAAATTCAACATGTTGCTTCGTTACCATTAGAGGAACATCTCGGCAACAGTTTTTCCCGAAACTATTGTTCCCGATCAGAAATGTATATATGCTAAGATAAGTTTTTTACATCCGGAACAACAGGCCCAATCCCCGCTTGTTCGATGGATGAAAAAACCAGATCTTGTGGCAATCCGCGTGCACCGGGCAGCCACCTTCCAACCTTCGACAAGTGGCGGCCGTGTTTAACAACATGCACCAATCAGACCAGGATATCCGCAATCGATTGCTGATTGCCCGTCTGCCGGCGATGCCGCAGATCCTCGTCAGGCTGATCGAGCACCTGCAGGCGGACGACCTGGGGATGCCGGAACTCGCCGCCCTGATCTCGAAGGACGCCGGCATGACCGGCAAGCTGCTGGCGGTCGCCAACAGCTCCGCCTACCACCGCAACGGCCGCACCCCGAATCTCGAACAGTCCCTGGTCTCGCTCGGGACCGACATGATCAAGACGCTGGTGATCAGCGACTCGGTGTTCCAGACCTTCAATTCCTTCCCGCATTCGGGCAGCACCGACCTGCGCGCCTTCTGGAAGAATTCGCTCACCGCCGCCATGCTGGCGCGCGAGATCGCGCGCGCCCTCGACTATCCGCACCTGGAAGAGGCCTACCTGGCCGGCCTGCTGCACAACGTCGGCCGCTTGGCCCTGCTGGCCACCGCGCCCAAGGAATACGGCTTCAACTTCACCGCGCGCGACGACGAAGACCTGTGCGCGGTCGAGCAGCGCACCCTGCAGATCACCCACGCCGAAGCCGGCGCCTGGCTGATCGAACGCTGGCAGCTCGATTCCTTCCTGGCCGACGCGGTGCTCTACCACCACGAAGCGAGCGACCGCCTGGAATCGGCCCACCCCCTGATCCGCAGTGTGCGCCTGGCCCACGTGCTGGCCAGCCACGCCGGCGACGCCGCCGCCGTACACGAGGCGGCGGCACTGTGCGGCCTCGATGCGCAGCAGGCCCTGCAACTGCTAGAAGGGGCCGCGCGCCAGGTCGAGAAGGCCGCCGCCCACCTGGGCATCGAGCTGGCCGGGGCCGACGACATTCCCGCGCCGCCGGCCTTCGCGCCGCCGCCCGTGGACCCCGTGCAGCAGCGCCTGTCCGAGGAAGTGCGCAACATGGTGCTGGTGTCCGAGGTCGGCCAGGCCCTGGCGCGCCAGCAGGGCGAATCGGGCCTGCTGGAAGCGATGACGCGCACCGCGCGCATCCTCTTCGATTTCGAGAACGCCGTGGTCCTGCTGGAGAATCCGACCGGCCACGCCCTGGTGGGCGCGCCCACCGCCGGCAGCCAGCGCATCGCCGAATTCGCCGTGCCCCTGGCCAAGGGCGGCCCGGTGGCCAAGAGCGCGCTCGAACGCCGCCCGGCCTTCGTCCAGCGCGAGCGCCAACCGATCGGCATGGCCGAGGAGCAGCTGCTGCGCATGCTCGGCACCGACAGCCTGGTCTGCCTGCCCCTGGTGGCCGGCGCGCGCTGCCTCGGGGTGCTGATCGGCGGCGTCGCCGCCTGGCAGCTGCCGCTCTGCCAGCGCCGCGAGCGCTTCATGCAGGCCTTCGGCGCCCAGGCCGCGACCGCGCTCGAGAACCTGCTGTCCGAACGCGGCCACGCGCGCCGCCAGCTGGCCAGCGTGGCCGAGGATTACCGCGAAGCCTCGCGCCGCGTGGTGCACGAGGTGAACAACCCGCTCTCGATCATCAAGAACTACCTGAGCGTGTTGGACAGCAAGCTGGCGCGCCAGGAGCCGGTCAGCGGCGAACTCTCGATCCTGAACGAAGAGATCGACCGCGTCGGCCAGCTGATCGGCAGCCTGGCCGAGCTCAAGCCGATGGACGCCGGCCCGCGCGCGACCGACGTGGCCAAGGTGGTCGACGACGTGCTGCGCCTGTTCCGCTCCAGCGGCTTCGTGCCGGCCACGGTGCAGATCGACGCCCAGATGCACGAGGAGGCCGGGCGCATCGACGGCGACGCCGACGTCCTCAAGCAGATCCTGGTGAACTTGGTCAAGAACGCGGTCGAAGCCTTGACCCCAGGCGGCGGCCGCATCGAGATCCAGAACCGCGGCCACGTCAACCGCGAGCGCCAGCTCTACGTCGAGCTGGTGGTCAGCGACGACGGCCCCGGCCTGTCGCGCGAAGTGCTGGCCAACCTGTTTTCGCCGGTGCGCAGCACCAAGGACGGCGCGCATCACGGCCTCGGCCTGTCGATCGTGCACAGCCTGGTCAAGAAGCTGGGGGGGCACATCGCCTGCCGCAGCGGACGCACCGGCACCGCATTCGAAATCCTCCTGCCGGCGTGGTCCGGCGCCGGCACGGCGGTCGCCCTGCCGGCGCGCGCGCTCGGCTCCGCATAAGCCCGGCCCCCAAGACTCACGATGAACGCGAAACCCGCCACCCTGCTGCCCGGCGAACCCGCTCCGATATCCGGCACCCTCGAACAGGACAGCCTGCCGCGCCTGCTGCTGGTCGACGACGAACCGCGCCTGCTGTCCTCCCTCCACGAACTGCTGCAAGGACGCGGCTACCGCCTGGTCACCGCGTCCTCGGGCAGCGAAGCCCTTGCCCAGCTCTCGCGCCAGCGCTTCGACCTGGTCCTGCTCGACCTGCGCCTGCCGGACATCGGCGGCCACGACATCATGGACTTCATCAACGAGAAGGGCATCGACGCCGACGTGATCGTGATGAGCGGCGAGGTCGGCATCGAGGCGGCGATCGGCGCCCTCAAGCGCGGCGCCTACGACTACCTGCGCAAGCCCTACAGCCGCGAAGAGCTCCTGACCACGGTCTCGAACGCGCTGCAGCGGCGCCGCCTGGCGGCCGACAACGAGCGCATCGCGACCCAGCTCGAAAACTCGGAGAAGATGTACCGCTACCTGGTGGACTCTTCGCCCGACATCATCTACACCCTCAACCACGAAGGCCGCTTCACCTTCGTGAACGACCGCGCCTACCAGCTGCTGGGCTACACGCGCGAAGAGCTGCTCGGCCAGCACTATTCGATCCTGGTGCACGAGGAAGACCTGGAGCGTGCGCGCTACGTGTTCAACGAGCGCCGGGTCGACGAGCGCGCCTCGCGCAACGTCGAACTGCGCCTGAAGTGCCGCGGCGGCAATGGCCACGACCGCACCTTCAACAACACCCTGATGACGATCTCGCTCAACGCGATCGGCATGCACGTGCCCGACCAGGAGGTGAAGAAGCTCGAGTTCTTCGGCACCTACGGCGTGGCGCGCGACATCACCGACCGCAAGCGCGCCGAGGAAGTCATCTCCTACCAGGCCTACCACGACATCCTGACCGACCTGCCGAACCGCATCCTGTTCAAGGACCGCCTCGGCCTGGCCGTCATCCAGGCCAAGCGCAAGCAGACCGAGCTCGCGGTGATGTTCATCGACCTCGACCGCTTCAAGCTGGTCAACGACACCCTCGGCCACGTCAAGGGCGACGAGCTGCTGCAGCAGGCCGCGCGCCGCCTCAAGGATTGCCTGCGCAAGGGCGACACCCTGGCGCGCCAGGGCGGCGACGAATTCACCATCGTGCTGCCCGAGCTGCGCGACCGCGACGACGCCCGCGTCATCGCCGACAAGTTCCTCGAGACCCTGCAGAAGCCCTTCGACCTGGACGGCCACGAAGTCCACATCTCGGCCTCGATCGGCATTGCGATCTACCCCAGCGACGGCGAATCCATCGACGAGCTGCTGCGCCACGCCGACATCGCCATGTACCAGGTCAAGGCCCTGGGCAAGAACGGCCACAGCTTCTACCACACCTCGATGCTGGACGTGTCGCACCAGAAGATCGCGCTCGAGCAGGCGCTGCGCCGCGCGCTCGAGCAGGACGAGCTGGAGATGTACTACCAGCCCCAGATCGACGCCATTACCGGCCGCATCGTCGGCGCCGAGGCCCTGATGCGCTGGAACCACCCGACCCGCGGCCTGCTGTCGGCCGGCGAGTTCCTGCCCTTCGCCGAAGAGAACGGCCTGATGCTGCCGATCTCGGACTGGATGATCGGCGCCCTGTGCCGCGACATGCTGCACTGGAAGACGGTCGGCGGCGGCAACGTGCGCCTGTCGCTCAACCTCTCGCCCCAGTACCTCGACCGCGGCGACTTCTTCGAGAAGATGCGCGGCGCCCTGGTGCGCTACGGGATCGCGCCGGGCCAGATCGAGGTCGAGATCACCGAGAACATCGCGATCCGCAATCCGCAATACGCGATCGAGCAGCTCAACAAGCTGTGCCAGCTCGGCGTCTCGGTCGCGATCGACGACTTCGGCACCGGCTACTCCTCGCTCTCTTACCTGCATCGCTTCCCGATCCACACGGTCAAGATCGACCAGTCCTTCGTGAAGGAGATCCACGAGGAGAACGGACACTACCCGGTGATCCTGGCGATCATCTCGATCGCGCGCGGCCTGGGCCTGAACCTGATCGCCGAAGGTGTCGAGACCGAGGAGCAGGCGCGCTACCTGCGCTCCAACGGCTGCCTGACCATGCAGGGCTACCTCTACTACCGTCCGATCTCGCTGCAGGACTTCATCGCCGCGTTGCGCGCGCAATCCAGCCCGAACCTGCGCGCCGTCCAGGCCTAAGTCATGCTCGACCTCCCGGCCCAGCCCCAGGATCCGCAGGAGCGGCACACCGCCGAATTCCTGCGCGTGAAGGGCCTGGCCGAGCGCGGCGTGCCGCAGGCCCAGCACAGCCTGGGCTTCATGTACGTGAACGGCCAGGGCGTGCCACGCAACTACGAGCTGGCCGTGGCCTGGTACCGCATGGCCGCCTCGGCGGGCCTGGAGCAGGCCCAGTACAACCTCGGCGTGATGTACCAGAAGGGCCAGGGCGTGGACCAGGACTTCGGCCAGGCCGCCTACTGGTACCGGCGCGCGGCCGAGCAGGGCTATGCCCCGGCCCAGTACAACCTCGGCTGGCTGTACGCGAAGGGGCAGGGCGTGCCGAACGACGTGCAGCAGGCGCTGCACTGGTTCGGCCAGGCCGCCGAACAGGGCGAGCCGGGCGCCCAGCACAACCTGGGCATGATGTACGAGACCGGCAGGGGCGTGCCCCAGGACCTGGACGCGGCGCTCGGCTGGTACCGTCGCGCCGCCGAGCAGGGCTATGCGCGCTCGCAGTTCAACCTGGCGCTGCGCTACGACAGCGGCCAGGGCGTGGCGCGCGACCCGCGCCTGGCGCTGGACTGGCTGCGCAAGGCGGCAGGCCAGGGCTATGCGCCGGCCCAGTTCAACCTCGGCCTGCGCTACGACAAGGGCCAGGACATCGACCAGGACAGCCAGCAGGCGATCCTGTGGTACGGCCGCGCCGGCGAGCAGGGGCACGCCAGCTCGCAGTTCAACCTCGCCCTGATCTACGACAGCGGCCACGGCGTGCCGCGCAACGAGGCGCTGGCGCTGAGCTGGTACCTGCGCGCGGCGGAACAGGGCCATGCGGGCGCCCAGGACAACCTGGGCATGCGCTACGAGCACGGGCAGGGCGTGGAGCGCGACCTGGCCCAGGCCCTGCACTGGTACCGCAAGGCGGCCGAGCAGGGCCTGCCCTCGGCCCAGTACCATCTCGGCCAGCTCCACGACGGCGGCCAGGGCCTGCCCCAGGATCCCGCCCAGGCCGTGGAGTGGTACCGCAAGGCCGCCGAGCAGGGGCACCTGCGCGCCCAGTTCGACCTCGGCCTGCGCTACGAGGGCGGAGTCGGCGTGGCCCAGGACAGCGCCCAGGCGCTGGCCTGGTACCGGCGCGCGGCGGCCCAGGGCTATGCGCCGGCCCAGTACATGGTCGGCGCGCTGCTCGACCGCCTGGAAGACGGCGACCCGCGCGAGGCGGCCGACTGGCTGCACAAGGCGGCCGACCAGGGGCATGCCCTGGCCCAGTTCGAGCTCGGGCTGCACTACGATTGCGGCAAGGGCGTGGAGCGGGATTACGAAGCCGCGCATTTCTGGTACCTGTGCGCGGCGCGCCAGGGGCACGCGCGGGCGCAGTACAACCTGGGCGTGATGTATGCGGCGGGGCAGGGCGCGCAGCGCGACCTGGTGGAGGCCTATGCCTGGCTGCACCGGGCCGGCGGGGCCGGCGTGGGACCGGCGGCGACGTATCTGAAGAAAATCGCGGCCAGGATGGAGCCGCAGCTGCTGGAGCAGGCGCAAAGCTTGCTGTAAGCCGCTTGCCGCCTGCCGCGGCTTTGATGTCCCGCATTTGTCCCCTTAAAACCCGCGCACGCCAGGTCCGGCGCCGCCATCGCGGGGGATGGTGCGTTATACTGTATGCCCATACAGTCCCGCCAGTCCCATGGAACTCTCCGACAAGCTCGAAATCCTGGCCGACGCGGCCAAGTACGACGCCTCCTGCGCCAGCAGCGGCGCGCCCAAGCGCGGCTCCGAGGGCAAGGACGGGCTGGGCGCGACCAATGGCATGGGCATCTGCCACAGCTACACCCCCGACGGCCGCTGCGTCTCTCTGCTCAAGATCCTGCTGACCAATTTCTGCATCTACGACTGCCAGTACTGCATCAACCGCCGCAGTTCGAACGTGCCGCGCGCCCGCTTCTCGGTTGAGGAAGTGGTCAAGCTGACCCACGACTTCTACGTCCGCAACTACATCGACGGCCTGTTCCTGAGCTCGGGCATCATCCGCTCGGCCGACTACACCATGGAGCAGCTGGTGGCGGTGGCGCGCCAGTTGCGCGAGGTGCACCAGTTCCGCGGCTACATCCACCTCAAGACCATCCCCGACGCCGACCCGCTCCTGATCGAGGAAGCCGGGCGCTGGGCCGACCGCCTGTCCGTCAACATCGAGCTGCCCACCCACGACAGCGTGACCCGCCTGGCGCCCGAAAAGAACGTGCACACGATCAAGCTCGCCATGGGCTCGATCCGCCGCAAGCTCGACGAAAAGGCCGAGGAACCGAAGGCGCCCAGCTTCGCCCCGGCCGGCCAGAGCACCCAGATGATCGTCGGCGCCGACGCCAGCGACGACCACACCATTCTCAACACCGCCGAGACCCTCTACGGCAGCTACAAGCTCAAGCGCGTCTACTACTCGGCCTTCAGCCCGATCCCGCAGAGCCCGCGCAGCGTGCCGGCCGCGCCGCCGCCCCTGCTGCGCGAGCACCGGCTCTACCAGGCCGATTTCCTGCTGCGCGGCTACGGCTTCACGGCGAGCGAACTGATGCCCGCAAGCGGCAACCTGGCCCTCGACGTCGACCCCAAGCTGGCCTGGGCGCTCGCCAATCGCGAGCACTTCCCGATGGACCTGAACCGGGCCGACGCCAGCATGATCGCGCGCATTCCCGGCATCGGCCTGCGCAACGCCAAGCGCCTGGTGGAGCTGCGCCGCCTGCGCCGCATCCGTTGGGAAGACCTGTCGCGCCTGCGCTGCAGCCTGAAGAAGCTGGCGCCCTTCGTCGTCACGGCCGACTACAAGCCGGCCCAGGGCGCGACCGATTCGAGCATCCTGCGGCGCCACCTGGCCGATGCGCCGCAGCAGATGAATCTGTGGCCGGAACTGCAGGCGGCATGAACCCCGCCGACGCCGTCCTTCAGGGCCAGGCCTTGCAGGTGGCCACTTTCGCGGAATGGCGGGAAGCGGCGCGCGAACTCCTGCAGGCCGGCATTCCGCCGGAGGCGGTCACCTGGGGCAGCCCGGGCGACGGCGGCGACCTGTTCTCGGGTGCGCCGGCGCCGGCCGCGGCCCCGCATAATGCGCCTGTCCGGTTGCAGCAACCGAAACCGGCACCGCATCAGCCACCGCATGTGCCGCCGCATGTGCCACGGTCTTTGCTCGACATGCTGCAGGCCGCCGCCTGCTACCGCGAGCCGGACCGCTGGGCCTTTCTGTACCGCGTCATCTGGCGCTGGCAGCAGGGCGAGCACGACGTGCAATCGCCCGCCGACCCCGACGGCGCGCGCCTGCAGGCGATGGTGAAGGCGGTGCGCCGCGAGGAGCACGACATGCACGCCTATATCCGTTTTCGCGAACGCCCACCGGAGGCCGGGCCGCCGCGCTTCGTGGCCTGGTTCGAGCCGCGCCACGACGTGCTGCCGCAGGTGGCCGAGCATTTCGTCAGCCGCATGGGCAAGCTCAGCTGGATGATCGCCACCCCCGAGGCCAGCGTGCTGTGGGACGGCGCGACCCTGCACAACTGCGGCCCGCTGATGTCGAGCGCGGCGGACCTGGACGATAGCGGCGAAGCGCTCTGGCTCACCTACTACCGCAGCATCTTCAACCCGGCGCGCGTCAACGCGTCCCTGCTGCAAAGCCATATACCCTCGCGTTTCTGGAAGAACCTGCCCGAGGGCGCGCTGGTGCCGTCCATGGTCAGCCAGGCCGGCCTCGGCGCGCGCCGCATCGGCCAGGTGCAGACGGTGGGCAGGCGCAGCGGCGCCACCATCCCGATCGCCCCGGAAGCCGCCCAGCCCGAGCGCGAGCAGCCCTCGAAGCTGGACGAATGCCGGCGCTGCGAGCTGTGGCAGTCCGCGACCCAGGCGGTGGGCGGGGAAGGGCCGAAGAAGGCCAGGATCATGGTCGTCGGCGAGCAGCCGGGCGACCAGGAAGACCTGGCCGGCGCGCCCTTCGTCGGCCCGGCCGGCAAGCTGCTCGACCGCGTCTTCGAGGAGGCTGGCCTGGACCGCAAGAGCGTCTATCTCACCAACGCCGTCAAGCACTTCAAGTGGGAGCCGCGCGGCAAGCGCCGCCTGCACAAGACCCCGGCCCAGCGCGAGATCGAGGCCTGCCACTACTGGCTCGAGAAGGAGCTGGCGGCCACCAAGCCGAAGGTGATCGTGGCCATGGGCGCGACGGCGCTCAAGTCCGTCCTGCAGCAGGGGAACGTCACGCTCAAGGACAAGCTCGGAAGGCCGGTGCGCCACGGCGACAGCTGGGTGGTGACCATCTACCACCCGTCCTACGTGCTGCGGGTGCCGGACGAAGCGGCCAAGCAGGAGGCCTTCAAGGTCATGGTCGCCGGCCTGCGCCTGGCCCAGGAACTGCTCGAACGGCCCGAGATCACGGAGCCCGATACGGCGCGCTGAGCAGCTCCCGGGCGGCGCATGCATACTTCATGCGCCCTTCATCAAGTTGCATCATCCTGTTACCGGAAGCGGACGCCTGCGATCCATTGCGGTTAAGCTTGCCGGACAATCACAACAACAGGATGACCCTGATGAGCAAGCTCGCTATTCCTGCCCTGTGCCTGTTCCTGTGCGCCGCGCCGTCCTTCGGCCAGAGCGCCGCCGATGTCGCTGCCTCGCCTGGCGCTTCGGCGCCTTCGTCGACACCACTTGACGCCCCGGCTGCGGACGCGCAGCCCGCTCCCGAGCAGATCCACGTCGTCGCCCAGCGCCCGGGGTCGGGCCTGTGGAAGGTGTCCAAGGGCGAGCACGTGCTGTGGGTGTTCGGCACCTACGCGCCGCTGCCGAAGAACATGGAGTGGCGCGCGCACCGGGTCGAGGCCGCGATCGCCGGCGCCCAGGAATACCTGGCGCCGCCGGGGGCGCGGGCCAATCCGGGCTTCTTCAGGGGCGTGACCCTGCTGCCCTCCCTGATCGGCATCCGCAAGAATCCGGACGGGGCCACCCTGCGCGACCTGATGCCGCCCGCCGACTACGCGCGCTGGACCGAGCTCAAGGCCAAGTACATGCCGGACAACGAGGCCGCCGAGCGCGAGCGTCCGATCTTCGCGGCCGAAGCCCTGATGCGCAGCGCGCGCAAGCAGGCCGGCCTGGAGGGCGACGACGCGGTGCGCAAGCGCGTGGGGGAGCTGGTCAAGAAGAACAGGCTCAAGTACACCTCGTCCACGGTGGAGCTGCCCACCGATAACGCGCGCACGCTGATCAAGGATTTCAAGAAGACCGCGCTGAAGGACGTCGCCTGCCTGTCGACCACCATGGCCAGGCTCGAAACCGACATCGCCGAGGCGAGCGCGCGCGCCAACGCCTGGGCGCGCGGCAATCTGGACGAGATCCGCAAGCTCGATTTCGTCGAGCGCGACGAAGCCTGCTTCAAGAGCGTGTTCGACAGCGCCATCTTCGACGGGGACCCGGCCTACAAGAACATGCGCAGCCTGATGCGCGAGAAGTGGCTGGCCTCGGCGGAGAACGCGCTGGCCACCAATGCGTCGACTTTCGCGATGCTGCAGATCAAGGACATACTTGACCCGAAAGGCGTGATCGCGGCGCTGGCCGCCAAGGGCTACACGGTGGAGCAACCGGACTGAATTGCTGGTCGCGTCATCGGAGAAGGCTCTGTAGCACACCACGCGTGCGCTGCAGAGCCTTTGCCGATGTCAAGCCAGTGTTGAATGGCCGTGTGGTCACGCAGACAGGCTGAAAACCTGGGTCAGGCGTCGTACGAGGAAAGTTCTTTAAGGAACCCGCTGATATAGGCCGGGAAGACGGACTTAAAACTCAGCAAATACTGGACACTCCACGATCTGATTTCCGCCAGCGTTTCGGAATCCATATCGATGTCGCCATCGCGGTACACGGCAATGCGGCACGCGCGACGATTGTCCAGACGTTCCCACCCGAGCGCGGTCCCAAGTTTCGATTCGATTTCGCTTCGCCGTTCGTGAAGGTAATCGAAGAGTTCCTCGTTCTTCTTCTTTTCGCCACAGTCGATGTAGAGCTCAACACGTACTTTGCCGCCTTGAGCGAAACTTGCGGAGTACTTGTAGAGCTTTGAATTCTCTGATGCGAACGTGTACCAGTTTTGTGGCTGGCCGGTGCGTGCGTTCGTAAACCGATGCTTGTTCCGGAGTTCGTCGATTAATTCCTGGAAGTAGCTGCGGTAACGTTCCTGGGTCTCCGACAGCTGTTGTCCCACCCCGGATGTGGCCACCGCTGCTTCGCTCGGGAGTGAGACGAGGTTCAGAACGAAGGCGGGCCGTGAGTCGTCGATGCGAATGGCCGATGCCTCGATGGCATAAAGGCTCAGCGACTCCTTCAGATTTTGATTCAGAAAATCGATGGCTGCTTTATGCTCTGGACGGATGGTTTCTGCAATCCACACTACCGCACCTGCCCCGAGTACTGAAGAGTAGGTGAGCAGCTGTCCGAGGTGTTTGTGGTCCGTGCCGCCAAACTGATTTTCAATCACTACCAATTTGTTGGTGGACAAATCGCGCGCAATGATGTCTGCGGAAAAATCTCCAGCTGAGGCTTCTGTCGCCTCAAGTTCGAGATCCATTCCCAGTTTTTGCGCCAGGATGTCCAGATTCTGTGCCAGCCACGGAGTGAAATGTGTCGCTTCGCCTGCCCAAAGACTTCTAAGTGCAACATTCTGAATGATCCCTAATTCCATCTCTACATCCCGTCCCTTCATCGTCGAGCAGCTAGCGTCATATCAATGACGATGCATGCGTTGTTGTCAACAACTCACAATCACGCGTAGAATACTGGCAACGCGGGTGTAGCTCAATGGTAGAGCAGGAGCTTCCCAAGCTTAAGACGAGGGTTCGATTCCCTTCACCCGCTCCATCCCTTCCTTCCCTCTTTCCCAAACGACGATATGGCCGGCCATGATGCGTGGGCTGCCGCTGTTGAGTATCGTTGAAATGTCCCGTCGGCTGCCGAAGACTAGCGCCGCAACCGTCCGCGCACCATCCACACGCGACTCGCCGCAACCGGCGCCAATGCGCTGTTGACCACCACCACGCCCCCTTCTGGTCCAAGCGCCAGCTTGCGCCCGAGCAGTCCCTGCTGACTGCCATTAACGCCGGCCGCGTCGCGGCTGCCGGGAACCGGCGCGAACGCCGAGTAGCCCTTGCCATCCCAGCTCGCTATCAGCAGGCCGCGCGCGCGGCCGCCAACGTCCATCGCTTCGGCCAAGACCAGCGGCATCCCCCTGGCATCGAGCGCCAGCGCCGGATAGGCGACGCTTTTGCTGGCTGCCGGAATCAGGGCCGGCGCGGCGAAGCCGGTCACGCCATCGGCCGAGCGCGCGTGCCACACCGTAGACGGTGCGCCGCTGGACTGGCGTGCGAACACCACATGCAGCACGCCGCCGCCGTCCACGGCGATGCGCGGCGCGTCCGCGAAGCCAGCCCCACGACCCAGCACCGCCGGCCGCCCGAAGGAAGCACCCGCATCGTCCGACTGCGCAACGCGAATGCCTTCGTCGAGATCCTCGCCCACCGTCCACGCCAGATAGACCCGGTCGCTCGGCCCGGTCGCCAGCGCCGGAGCGCGGGCCGGTAGCCTGTCGTCGCCTGCAATCCGGCGCGCGGGTGAAAAACCGGCGCCGCCGTCGCGCGATCGCGCATGCCACAGCGCACCGTCGTACTCGGTCCAGGCCACGTGGATCGTGCCGTCGCTGGCGACGGCGATGTCGGCGCTGCCGTTGGACCAGGTGTCGCGGTCGACCCGACCCTTGCCGTCGCCGCCGCGCGAATTGGACAGGTTGCGCGGCGCGCCGAAGCTGCGCCCGCCGTCGCTCGATGCCGCGAACAGGATCTCGCCGCCATGCGAGCCGCCCGAGAAGATGATCTCCTGCCAGATCAGGTAGACCTCCTGCTTGCCCCGACCGGAAGCGATGCGCGGATGCCAGGAAAAGCTCGCGCCGCTGCGCGAGACGTTCAGCGGCGCGTCGCCAGGCTTGCCGTCCGCGTCGAGCGTCTGGAACAGCACGTCCTTGCGCCGCTGATCGACCCAGGCCACCGCCAGCCGACCATCGGCCAGGAAGGCAACCGTCCCGTCGTCCACGTAGTCGTAGTCTGAATCGTTCTGGCGCCACGGCCCCTTGGTCCCGCCACCAGTGGCGAGCGTGATCGGCGCTTCCCAGGCCATGGCCGGCGCTGGCCGGGCCGGCGACGCGGCCAGCCACAGGACAAGCGCCAGCAGCAGGGACAGAAGGGCGGAAGGCATGCTTGGTTTCCCGGCAGTATCGTCAATCGGGATGCGCCGCGATGCGCGGTCGCGGTATGCTCGCATCTGGTACAGCACATGCTACGCGTCGCGTCATCCAAGGAGCGCCCGAATGACCCCACGATCGCCTTCCCGCCGCCGCCTGCTCGGCTCCCTCGTCGCCTTGCCTGCAAGTCTGGCGCTGCCCTCCGCGCAGGCCGCTCCCGCGCCGCTCCTGACCCGCTCCGCGCCGTCCTCCGGCGAGCAGCTTCCCGTCATTGGCCTGGGCAGCTGGATCACCTTCAACGTCGGCCGCGATCCGCAGGGGAGGGCGGACAGCGCCGCCGTGATGCGCGCCTTCTTCGCCGGCGGCGGCAGGATGATCGATTCCTCGCCCATGTACGGATCGGCCCAGGAAGTGATCGGCGAGGCGCTGCGCGCATTGAAGCCCGCATCCCTGTTCGCGGCCGACAAGGTCTGGATCGGCTCTGGCGCGCAAGGACCCGAGCAGATCGAGACCTCGCGCCGGCGCTGGGGGGTGCCGCGCTTCGACCTGCTCCAGGTGCACAACCTGCTGGCCTGGGACGAACACCTGCCGACCCTGTTCCGCATGAAGAAGGAAGGCCGCCTGCGCTACTTCGGCATCACCACCTCCGAGGGCCGCCGGCACGCCGAGATCGAGAAGATCATGGCCAGCCAGCCGATCGACTTCGTGCAGATTTCCTACAACGTGCTGGATCGCGAGGTGGAAAGGCGCATCCTGCCGCTGGCGCGCGAGCAGCGCATCGGCGTGATCGTCAACCGCCCATTCCGCCAGGGCGACCTGACCCAGGCGCTGGCCGGCAAGCCGCTGCCCGGCTGGGCGGCGGACATCGGCTGCACCAGCTGGGCGCAGGCGCTGCTCAAGTTCATCGTCGCGCATCCGGCCGTCACCTGCGCGATTCCCGCCACCTCGAGCGTGGCCCACGTGCGCGAAAACCTGCTGGCCGGGGCCGGCCGCCTGCCGGACGAAGCGCTGCGCAAGCGCATCATCCAGGACGTCGAAAGGCTGGCATGAGCGAGTGGTGGACTTATCGCCTGTCGGACCTCTTGATGTTCTCGGCGCGGACTTACCAGCGCCTGTTCGAGCTGTACAACCTGGCGATCTGGCCGGCCCAGTTGGTGGCGCTGTTGGCCGGGCTGGCGCTGGTAGGGAGCCTCGCCATTGGTGGCCGTGCGCCCTCGCGCCTTGCGGCCCTGCTTCTTGGAGTGGCATGGTTGTGGATCGCATGGGGATTCCACCTGCAGCACTACGCCACCATCAACACGGCCGCGCCCTGGTTCGCCGCCGCCTTCGCGCTGCAGGGACTGATGCTGTTCTGGCTTGCGGCCAAGCCGACGCCGAGGCTGGCGCGCTTCGACGGCGGTCCGGTCTCCTCGCTCGGCCTGGCCATCGTCGCGCTGGCGGTGCTGGCCTACCCGGCGCTGCCGCTGCTCCAGGGGCGGAGCCTGAGCCATGCCGAAGTGTTCGGCGTGGCGCCCGATCCGACGGCGGTGGCCACGCTCGGCGTTCTGTTCCTGACCTGCGCGCGCTGGCCACTGTGGCTGATCCCCTTGGGATGGTGCGCTGTCAGCGGCGCCACGCTGATGGAACTGCGCGCGCCGTTGGCCTGGCTGCCTGTGATGGTGGCCGTCGTCATGCTTGCTGCCGCCTGGATTGCGAAGCGCAGGTGGAACGGTCGCTAGGCGCTATGGTTGTCCGCGAGCAGGCTTGTGGGACAACATCTGCTTGAGCGACGCCTTCTGCCAGTTGTGATACTTGATGTCGTCGATTCGCCATTGATCGCCACGCCTCACCATCCGGTATTCCAGCGTGACTTTTTCGCCGTTCGAGGGATAGGTGAACTCCACCATCACTGTCTGAGAGCCGGTCGGACGAATCGCAAGGTCGGATGCGGCGGGGTCCTGGGATGCAAACATGGGATCGAACCCGAGATTGCAGACTTCGCGCGTGCTGGCGACACAGCGCTGGTCCGCCAGCAGCAGAGAGGTGAGCTCGGGAGTGAAGTAGCGACGCAGTACGGTTTCTTTTTCCTGTAACAGCGGCTTGCCGAAGGGCGCATCGGACGCGGAGATCGCCTGCCAGGCGTACGTCCTGTAGAGATCCCTGACAAGCGAGGTAGACGATCGCTGCGCCGCCTGGACGGGGCTGATGGAGAGTAAGGCGAAGCCGACGACGGCAACGCCGTGTTGCATAGTGGGCGGCATCGTATCGGTGACGTTGTTGAAAATACCGCCGATTATTGGACCTCAGGCCCAAACCGATTTTGTTCAAATTCAACCCCGGACCCCTGAATCATTCGCGAGACCGAATGCCGCAATCACCGCCCCCCCGCGTCATCGCCGGATCGTCAACTCGACAGCAAATTCCCAGACCTGAACGATTCCATCCCCGCCACCTTGCAGATGTGCATCCCGCGGAGCAGATGCCGGTGCGCCGTGCTGGCGAACAGCAGCCCCGGCCGCGTAGCCGACACGCTCGTCACCTGACCGCTCACCGGATTGACCACGTCCGCAATCGGCTCCCCGGCCTCGACCCGTTCTCCCAAGGCCTTGCGAAACACCAGCACCCCCGCATGCGGCGCTTCCAGCGGCTCGACCGCATCCAGCGGCGTCGGCGCGCACCCAGGCTCCGGCAGCGCGCGCAGCGGAATATCGAGCACGCCACAATGCCCGAGGTACTGGAGCAGCGCCTCCGCATCCTGGCGCGCATAGTCGTAGCGCACGTCCATCTCGCCGCGCAGCTCGACGGTGACGGCCACGCAAGCCGGCGGAATCGCGGCTTGCGGAAAGTGCTCGGCCAGGTCCCACCAGACCTTGCCGCAGGCTTCGTCGAAGGGCTCGCCCCCGGATTCGGTCGCCAGCAGCAGGGCGCGCGCGCCCATCAGGGATGCCAGCGGCTGCACCTGGTCCGCCAGCGGCGTGCCGCAATACATGTGCAGCACCGCTTCGTTATCGCAGTGCAGGTCGAGCATGATGTCGGCATCGATCGCCATGCCGAGCAGGGTCTTCTTGAGCGTGTCGGCGGCGTCCTTGACCTCCCACTCGTCCACCAGGCGGCGCGCATGCTCGCGGATCAGCGCCACGTTGGCCGCCGCGTCCTCGCCCAGCCGGCCGTCCAGCGCTTCCTTCAAGTCCTCCGCCACATGGCGGTAGGCGCGGTTGAAGTTCACGCCCGTGCTCAGGTCATAGCGGCCGAAGGGCGCGCCGTGGATGACCTGCGACAGCCCGAGCGGATTGGCCGCCGGGACCAGGATCACTTCGCCCTTGACGCGCCCCTCGGCGTAGAGCCGCTCCAGTTCCTGCCGCAGAAAGTGGGCCACCAGCATGGCCGGCACCTCGTCCGCGTGCAGCGAGGCTTGCAGGTAGACCTTCTTGCCGCTGCCCGGCGACCCGTAGTGGTAGGAGGTCAGGTGGATGGTGGCGACGCTGTCGTCGGTCGCGATCGGGTGGGTGCGCTTGTGCATGACTGCTCCTGCGGAATGCTGGTTGATGGCGGATTATGGCCGAAATGCCGGCGCGGGCGCGGACGCCCGGCCCCGAAGGCGCGGACGGACGGGAAGCCTGGGCTATAATGGCTGCCGTTTTTTCCTCATTCGCATCCCCCATGTCCTCTGATACGCCCAACAACGGCCCGGCGCGGCCCATGCTGTACGATCCCACCGAACACCGCATCCGCAGCTTCGTGACGCGTGCCGGCCGGCTGTCGACCGCGCAAGCGCGTGCGCTGGAAGAGCTGGGGCCGAAGTTCCTGATCGAGTACAAGAAAGAGACGCTCGACCTCGCCGCCGCCTTCGGCCGCAACGCCCCGGTGGTGCTGGAGATCGGCTTCGGCATGGGCGACACCACCGCCCACATCGCGCGCCTGATGCCGGAAAAGGACTTCCTCGGCGTCGAGGTGCACACCCCGGGCGTGGGCAGCCTGCTCAAGCAGATCGGCGAGCAGGACATCGCCAACCTGCGCCTGATCCAGCACGACGTGGTCGAGGTGCTGAACCACATGATCGCGGACGGCGCACTGCACGGCGTGCACGTGTTCTTCCCCGATCCCTGGCACAAGGCGCGCCACAACAAGCGCCGCCTGATCCAGCCGGCCTTCGTCAAGCTGCTGTGCCAGAAGCTGGCGCCGGGCGGCTACCTGCACCTGGCCACCGACTGGGAAGACTACGCGGTGCAGATGCTGGAGGTGCTGAGCGCCGAGCCGCAACTGCAGAACACCGCCGACGGCTATGCGCCGCAGCCGGCCTACCGCCCGCTGACCAAGTTCGAGAACCGCGGCCTGAAGCTCGGCCACGGCGTCTGGGACCTGGTGTTCACCCGCAAGTAATCCTCTCCTCCAAGGCGGATCGTCGTTCAGGCGTCCGCCTTCGTCGTTCGTCCCTTCCCGCTGTCGCCGCCCGCAAGAGTTCCCTAGACTGGCCTTGTTGCTATACATTAACGAGGTCAGGAGGATTGCCATGTGGGCAGGGATCACGAAGTGGTACCGCGAGTGGGACGAGGAGTTGCTGGAAGTACTGAGGCAGCCGGAACTGGCTGAGGAGGTGCCGCCCGGCTACCGCCGTGTCATGGCGCAGCGCATCGCGGTCATGCCGCCCATCGAGCGCCAGGAACTCTACGATTTCTGCATGCGTTACCGGGGCACCACCCTGACCTGGGCGGCGCTCAAGATGTTCGCCGTGTTCACCATCGTCGGCCTGCTGCTCAAGCTTTCCATCCTGCCGAGCCTGAGCTGGTGGGCGGCCGCCCTGTACGCCAACCTGTTCGGCTACCTGACCGTGGTGGCGCTGGTCGGCGTGTGGTTCAACCACCGCAAGATCGTGGCCGGCAAGTATCGCTGGATCATCAAGCTGGCCGCCTACGGACTGGCTGGCGGCCTGAGCGCCTTGCTGATCGGGATGGTGCTGCGCGGCGACACCATGGCCGAGGTGCTCGAAAAGCTGCCCAAGGTGCTGATCGGCGTGACGGCCGTGCCCACCCTGCTGATCGGCTTGCCGCTGGTGGCGATCGCGATGCACCGCAACCAGCGCTACGAAGACCTGACCGCGCGCCTTCAGGTGGAAGCCGAACGCGAACGCCTGGCGCGCGAGCTGAGCGAATCGCAGTTGCGCCTGCTGCGCGCCCAGATCGAGCCGCATTTCCTGTTCAACACCCTGGGCGCGGTGCAGCAACTGGCGGAGCAGGGCGCGCCGCGCGCCGCCGCCCTGACGGCCGACCTGATCGACTTCCTGCGCGCCAGCCTGAGCGAAATGCGCAGCGACCAGTCCTGCCTGCGGACCGAGTTCCGGCTGGCCGAGTCCTATCTCAAGGTGATGCAGGCGCGCCTGGGCAGCCGCCTGCGCTTTGCGGTCGAGCTGCCCGGAAGCCTTGCCGAGGTCAGCCTCCCCAGCATGCTGGTGCTGACCCTGGCCGAGAACGCGATCAAGCATGGCATCGAGCCGGCGCTGCGCGGCGGCGAGGTCGTGCTGACGGCCGAGGACGCAGGCCAGGCCATCCACATCCGGGTGCGCGACAGCGGCGTGGGCATGAGCGACACGCCGGGCGTCGGACTGGGCCTGGAGAACATCCGCCACCGCCTGCGCCTGGCCTATGGCGAGGCGGCGTCCCTGGCGCTGGAAGAGGCCGAGCCGGGGCTGGCCGCCACCATCACCATTCCGAAGATGCCGAATCCGAGGCAGTCGAGCGCGAAAGAGGTGCAAGCATGAGCACGACCGTGTTGATCGCCGAAGACGAACCGCTGATGCGCGAGCGCCTGCTGGACATGCTGCCCCAGGCCTGGCCGGAAGCCAGCGTGGTGGCGGTGGCCGAGAACGGCAACGACGCCTGGGACGCCTTCCTCGAACACGAGCCGCAGGTGGTCTTCCTCGACATCCGCATGCCCGGCATGTCGGGGCTGGAGGTGGCGGACCGGATCGGCAAGCTGGCCCACGTGGTATTCGTCACCGCCTACGACCAGTACGCGGTCGACGCCTTCGACGCCGGCGCCATCGACTACCTGCTCAAGCCGGTGCAGCCGGGACGGCTCGACCGCGCCGTGGCGCGCCTGCGCGAGAAGCTGGCGAGCGGCCCGGCCGACCTGGGCGAGGTGCTGCGCCAGCTGCGCGCGCATTCGCCCGAGCCGAGGCAGGAAAAGCTCAAGTGGCTCAAGGCCAGCGTGGGCAAGCAGATCCGCCTGATCGACGTCGACGAGGTGCTGTTCTTCCAGGCCGACAGCAAGTACACGCGGGTGGTGCTGGCGGGCTCGGAGGCGCTGGTGCGGATTCCCCTGAAGGACTTGCTGAGTGGGCTGGATCGGGACCGCTTCTGGCAGATCCACCGAGGCACCCTGGTGAACGTGAACGCCATCGCGGCGGCGGAGCGGATCGATGCGGAGCGTATGCAGGTGCTGCTGCGCGGCAGCAGCGAAAAGCTGCCGGTGAGCCGCAGCTTTACCCACCTGTTTCGGGAATGAAGGGCGGATGTCGCAAGGGCGGCGAAGCCCTGTCCTTCGGACCGGTAGCAGCCAGGCGCTCATCCTGTCGAGCTGGCCTTAACCCGTCATACGCGCCACCGGCACCTACGTCATTCCGGCGAAGGCCGGAATCCAACTGTGCGCCAGTGGCTGCACAGCGGAGTTGGATTCCGGCCTTCGCCGGAATGACGTGCTGAGGCTAACTAAATTACGTTGCGGCGAGGGATAGGCTTACACGCCGCGCGGACGGCGTGCGTAGACGCCGAACAGCAGGATCGCGGCGTAGCACACGGCCGGCACCACCAGCGACATCTTGAGGCCGGCGATGTCGGCGGTGTGGCCCATCAGGAGCGGCACGATGGCGCCGCCGACGATGGCCACGCAGATCAGTCCCGAGCCTTCCGCGGCGCGCTTGCCCAGCCCCTCGCAGGCCAGCGAGAAGATGGTCGGGAACATGATCGAGTTGAACAGGCCGATGGCCAGCAGCGACCAGCCCGACACCACGCCGGTGCTGGTGCCCGACAGGACCAGCAGGCCGATGGTGCCGGCGGCGGCGAAAGCCAGCACTTTACCCGGCGAGAACAGGCGCAGCAGGCCGGCACCGATGAAACGGCCGACCATCGCGCCGCCCCAGTACAGCGGCACGTGCTTGCCGGCTTCCTCGGCGCTCATGCCGAGCACGTTGGCTTCCATCAGGTAGTTGACGATGATCGAGCCGATCGCCACTTCCGCGCCCACGTACAGGAAGATGCACAGCGCGCCGAAGGCGAAGCGCGGCTGCTTGAGCAGGTCGAAGGCGCCCAGGATGCTGGCGTCCGGCGCCGGGCTCTCGACCAGCTTGCGGCGGTTGATCCAGACCGCGCCGGCCAGGATGGCCAGGGCGATCGCCAGGCCGATGTAGGTGTGCACCACGACCCGGGTTTCCTCTTCGCGGTAGGCGTCCAGCGCCGCGCCGCTCAGGGTGCTCGGATCGATCGTGGCCAGCGAGCCCAGGATCAGGATCGCGCCTACGTAGGGGAAGACGGTGGTGCCCAGCGAGTTGAAGGCCTGGGCGAAAGTCAGGCGGCTGGACGCGGTCTGGGGCGCGCCCAGCATCGAGATCAGCGGATTGGCCACCACCTGCACGATGGTGATGCCCGAGGCCAGCACGAACAGCGCCAGCAGGAAGGTCGCGAACATGCCCGACCACGAGGCCGGGATGAACAGCAGGCAGCCCAGGGCCATGGTCAGCAGGCCCACCACCGCGCTTCGCATGTAGCCGATCTTCTGCACGATCGCGGCGGCCGGGATCGAGACGAAGAAGTAGGCGGCGAAGAAGGCCGACTGCACCAGCATCGCCTGGAAGTAATTGAGCGTGAACAGGTCCTTGAGCTTCGGGATGATGACGTCGTTCAGGCTGGTGATGCCGCCGAAGACGAAGAACAGGGCGAAGACGAAGGTCTGCAGGCTGCCGGTGTTGGCGGGCAGCGCGTTGGGAGCGGTATCAGTTTTGGGCGCAGCGGTGGTGCTGGTGGGAGTCGGGATGGCCATGAGAAAGTCGATGGGTTGAACTGAATCAACCCATGACCTTACATCATCTCGCCAATGATGGCGACAATTTCATCGCCGTAAGAGACGAGTTTCTTCTCGCCAACACCGCTCACGCCGCGCAGCTGGTCGAGCGAGGTCGGCTTGACCTTGGCAATCTCGCGCAGGGTGGCGTCCTGGAACACGACATAGGCCGGCACGCCGTGCTCGCGCGCAGCGCCCATGCGCCAGGAACGCAGGCGGTCGAAGATCTGCTGCTCCGAACGCGACAGCTCCACTTCCTCGTAGCTGACGCGCGAGCTGCTCTGGCGCTTGGGTTTGACCGGCTTCTGGTACTGGCGCAACTGCACCTTCTGCTCGCCCTTGAGCACCGGACGCGCTAGGTCGGTGAGCTTGAGCGAACTGAAGGCGTCGTGGTCGACCGTCACCAGACCGAGGGCGATGCCCTGGCGCAGGATGGCGCGCCATTCCTGCTCGGTGCGGTCGGCGCCGACGCCATAGACGGTGAGCTTGTCGTGGTGCCACTGGCTGATGCGCTCGGACTGCACGCCGCGCAGCACGTCGATCACGTGGCCGGCGGCGAAGCGCTGGTCGACCCGGTAGATGCAAGAGAGCAGCTTTTGCATCGGCACCGTGCCGTCGAAGGACACCGGCGGGATCAGGCAGGTGTCACAATTGCCGCAGGGCCCGGAGCGCTCGCCGAAATAGTCGAGCAGGCGCATGCGGCGGCAGCTGAGCGTTTCGCACAGGCCCAGCATGGCGTCGAGCTTCATCGACAGCACGCGCTTGAAGCCATCGTCGGCCTCGGACTCGTCGATCATGCGGCGCTGCAGGACCACGTCCTGCAGGCCATAGGCCATCCAGGCGCTGGCGGGCAGGCCGTCGCGGCCGCCGCGCCCGGTTTCCTGGTAATAGCCTTCGATGCTCTTGGGCAGGTCGAGGTGGCAGACGAAGCGCACGTCCGGCTTGTCGATCCCCATGCCGAAGGCGATGGTGGCCACCATGATGATGTTGTCTTCTCGCAGGAAGCGCGCCTGGTTGGCGGCGCGCACGCCGTGCTCCATGCCGGCGTGGTAGGGCAGGGCGCGCAGGCCGTTTTCCACCAGGAAGTCGGCGGTTTCCTCGACCTTCTTGCGCGACAGGCAGTAGACGATGCCGGAATCCTGGGCGTGCTCGCTGGTGATGAAGTCGAGCAGCTGCTTGCGGCCATTGGTCTTTTCTACAATGGAGTAGCGGATGTTCGGGCGGTCGAAGGAGGACACGAACTGGCGCGCTTCCTCCAGCTGCAGGCGGTGCGCGATCTCGGCCCGGGTCTGCCCGTCGGCGGTCGCGGTGAGCGCGATGCGCGGCACGTTCGGGAAACGCTCGTGCAGGATCGACAGGCGGATGTATTCCGGCCGGAAGTCGTGGCCCCATTGCGAGACGCAGTGGGCCTCGTCGATGGCGAACAGCGAGATGCGCGCGGCCTCGAACAGCTCCAGGCAGCGCGGCGTCATCAGGCGCTCGGGCGCCACGTAGACCAGGTCGATCTCGCCGCTGCGCACCAGGCGCTCGATGCGCAGGGTTTCCTCGAAGGTCTGGGTGGAGTTCAGGAAGGCGGCGCGCACGCCGACCTCGGCCAGGGCGTCCACCTGGTCCTGCATCAGCGCGATCAGGGGCGAGATCACCACGCCCACGCCGTCGCGCAGCAGGGCCGGGATCTGGTAGCACAGCGATTTGCCGCCGCCGGTGGGCATCAGGACCAGGGCGTCGCCGCCGCTGGCCACGTGCTCGACGATGTCGGCCTGCTGCCCGCGGAAGGCGGGGTAGCCGAAGACGGTCTGCAGGATGTGGAGCGCACGGGCGCCGATGTCGGCGCGGTTATCCGGATTCATTACGTAAGTCAGTTTTATTCGGCCCAGGTCACCAGGTCGAAGTGGGCGGTCACGAGGACCAGGATACCGAATACGATACGGTACCAGGCGAAGATCGTGAAGTCGTGCGTGCTGATGTAGCGCAGCAGCCAGCGCACGCACAGGAAGGCCGAGGCGAAAGCCGCCAGGCCGCCGAGGCCGAACAGGGGCAGGTCGGCCAGCGACAGCAGCTCGCGCTTCTTGAGCACCGAATAGGCGGTGGCACCCAGCAGGGTCGGGATCGCCAGGAAGAAGGAGAATTCGGTGGCCGCCTTGCGCGACAGGCCGAACAGCATGCCGCCGATGATGGTCGCGCCCGAGCGGCTGGTGCCGGGAATCAGGGCGAAGGACTGGGCCAAGCCAACCTTGAGCGCGTCGGCGAAGCTCATGTCGTCCACCGACTCGACCCGCGCGGGCACGGTGCGCGCATTGTTGCGGCGCTCGACCCAGAGAATGATCAGGCCGCCGACGATGAAGGCGGTCGCCACCGGCACCGGCGCGAACAGGCGCTCGGTGATCGCGGCGTTGAACAGGAAGCCCAGGATGGCGGCCGGCAGGAAGGCGATCAGCACGTTGAGGGCGAATTTCTGCTGGCGCGGGTCGGAACCGAGGCCGGCCAGGACAGTCCGGATGCGTTCACGGTATTCCCAGATCACGGCCAGCATGGCGCCGGCCTGGATCGCGATCTCGAAGACTTTGACTTTCTCGCCGGTGAAGTGGAGGAGGCTGCCCGCCAGGATCAGGTGGCCGGTGGAAGAGATCGGGAGAAACTCCGTGAAGCCCTCGACCAGGCCCATGATGATCGCCTTGATGGCGAGAACGATATCCATGAATCGCTTTTTGTCTGTGTTCTAGGGAAGTATATGCGGGGTGGAAGCTTACCACGGGCAAGGTATTGCCCGTGGTCCTGATGCACCGGAAACGACATTTTATAGACGGAAAATGACCGCACGATTCACGCGTAGCTCAATCGTGCGCGAGCAAAAATTCCTGTCAGGCAGCCGTGCGCACGCCGGCGCGCAGCGTGCTAGACTGGTTCGCATGAGTGTTCTCATCGTTCTTTTGCTTGTCGCGGCCGCCATCGCGGCCCTCCAGGGTGGGCAGTTTCACAACCCACTGCGCTACCGCAGCTGCCAGTCGCGTCTCTGGCGGCGCGCCTTCCCTTCGGCTTCCCGCAAGGACATCCGCGATTTCCTGTCGCTGGTGGTCTCCAGCTTTTCCTTCAGCGACAGCGACCGGCTGCGCATCCGTCCCGACGACGAACTGCTCGGCATCGTGCGCGCCGCCCAGCCGCAGGAACCGGGCGGGGTCGAGGCGCTGGTCAAGGCCTTGCGCGCGCGTTATGGGGTTAGGCTGGCCGACGTGTGGCACGAGGGTCTGACCGTAGGCGAGCTGTTCCGCGACATCCAGGCCATGCGCAGCCAGCGGGCCGCGGCCTGAGCCTGATGCGTATGCATCCAAAAGTTACCCTGCGAGGGTGACCGGGGGGCTTGTTTTTTGCTGATACGGCTTTACGTGTTGGCAATGCTAAAAGAGAAACTCAACTGGCGCCGACCGCTGTTCTACGTCCTGCTGCCGATTTTCTTCGTGATGGCCTTTCTCGGCTTTCCTTTGCCGGTCGCGCCGCCGCCGGCCACCAAGCCTGCCCAGGAGCAGGCGGCCGTCATCAAGAAAAAGAAGAAAAAGATTGGACTGGTCATGCCTGAGGATCAGGCAGGCAAGCCGGATGGGGCCTAGCTCACCGCTTCATTCACTCTTCGCCTGCTGCCCTTGCACGCTTAGCTGACCACGTCATTTACTAACCACCTGCTACCCCTGCACGCTGAGCTGACCACGTCATTCACTAGCCACCTGCTGTCTCAGCACGTCGTTCCGGCGAAGGCCGGAACCTAAGTTTGCATGAACGGCCTGACGCTCGAAGCTGGTGGCTGCGGAACGAACTTGGGTTCCGGCCTTCGCCGGAACGACGTGCGAGAGCCGCGGGCGACCGTCGAGAGCAGCGGGCGATTGTCGAAAGGGACGGTATTCCAAAAGGCCGAGCAATCAAAAATTGCGTAGCAGAAACGCAACCATGTAAGTTTTGATTCAGCTCATCGGTTTATACTAGCCTCACCAAGCAGCACTTCACCCTGGCGCCGTCATCCGCTCCAGTTCTCCCAGCCACCGGATCGCCTGTTCGCGATCTCCCCCGCACATCTCCGCGGACGGCTGCAACCCGCCACAAAACGCGGGTCTCTCCGGTTTTCCGAAAATACGGCAACGCTCGTCCTCGCCGAGCTGCACGCAGCGCACGCCCGCAGGTTTGCCATTTGGCATGCCCGGGATGGGGCTGGTGATCGACGGGGCCGTGCAGCAGGCGCCGCAGTGCGGACGGCAGGCGAAGGTGGAAGTGCTCATGGATCGAATTAAAAAGCAGGCGGCCAGTATACAGGCGAAGGGGAGCTAACCGGGCGCTTCCACGTAGGAATTCCTGCTAACTTGTTGCCAAGAACACCCGGGAACCACCATCAAGCGGAGGCGTCGATGTCGAGTCCACTCAAACCCCTGGATCGCCAGGTGATCGTGATTACCGGAGCCACCAGCGGCATCGGCCTGGCCACCGCCCAGGAGGCGGCCAAGCAGGGCGCCAAACTGGTGCTGGCCGCGCGCGGCGGCGACGTGCTCGACGCCGTGGTCGAACGCTTCAACGCCCTCGGCCAGGAAGCCATCGGCGTGGTAGCCGACGTCGCCGACCGCGCCCAGGTCGAGCGCATCGCCCAGGCCGCCATCGAGCGCTTCGGCCGCATCGACACCTGGGTCAACAACGCCGGCTGCACCATCTACGGCCGCGTCGACGAAGTGGCCGAAGACGATTCCCGCCGCCTGTTCGACATCAATTTCTGGGGCATGGTGAACGGCTCCCTGGTGGCGCTGCCCCATCTCAAGCGCCAGGGCGGCGCCCTCATCAACCTCGGCAGCGAAGCCTCCGAGGTGGCGATTCCCATGCAGGGCATGTACTCGGCCAGCAAGCACGCGGTGAAAGGCTTCACCGACGCTCTGCGCATCGAAGTCGAACAGATCGACGACGCCCCGGTCTCGGTCACCCTGATCGAGCCGACCGCGGTCGACACCCCCTTGCCCCAGCACGCGCGCAACTACATGGACCGCGAGCCCAAGCTGCCCGCGCCCCAGGTCGATCCGCACCAGGTGGCGGCCGCCATCCTGCACGCGGCCGTGATGCCGATGCGCACCATGCGCGTGGGCCTGATGGCCGGCCTGGACGTCATGATGGAAAGGCTGATGCCCGGCGTGGCCGACCGCCTGGCCGTGTTCCAGGTGCCGCGCCAGCAGCGTGATTGCGCACCGCACAATCCGGATGGTAGTCTGTACCGGTCGGGTTCCAATGGCCGTATTTATGGACCCGGCGCCGGCTGACACGCTCTTTCCGACCGACCGGTTTCATTCGCGCAACGCCGGCTTGACGGTCGCGGCGAGTGCACTCTATAGTTGATGTTCTTTTAAAATAGTTTCTAGGCGGAAACGATGCACTGCCAATTCGACAGCAAGCCGCGCTGGGAGCGCCGCAAGGACGCTCGTCCGCAGGAGCTGCTGGCCGCCGCCATCGACCTGTTCGTCGAGCGCGGCTTCGCCGCCACCCGCCTGGAGGACGTGGCGCGCCGCGCCGGCGTGTCCAAGGGCACCCTCTACCTCTACTACGCGAACAAGGAAGACCTGTTCAAGGCCGTGGTGCGCGAGAGCATCGTGCCGGTGATCGGCGAGGCCGAGATCTCGGTGGCCGAGTTCGAGGGCCACAGCGCCGACCTGCTGCGCGACGTGATCCTCAACTGGTGGCGCCGCATCGGCAATACCAAGGCCTCGGGGATCAGCAAGCTGATCATGGCCGAAGCCGACAACTTCCCCGAACTTGCGCGCTTCTACCAGGAAGAAGTGGTCATGCGCGGCACCCGCATGATCTCCAGCATGCTCGAGCGCGGCGTGCGCCGCGGCGAGTTCCGCCAGATCGACATCCCCCAGGTGACCCAGGTCCTGATCGCTCCCATGCTGATGCTCTCGGCCTGGAAGCACTCGATCGGCCCCTGCGAGCGCTGCGACCTCCAGCCCCAGGCCTTCCTCGACGCTTTCCTCGACATTACCCTGCGTGGATTGCTGCCTACGCCGCAATAAAGTTGCCCGGACTATAAAACGTCGGGAAAACCGGCGTTCATCCCCTCCAAACTGCAGACTGTCGCAATTTCCCGCCGCTGGGGCTGCCCATCGTTAAGATGTGCGTCCTGAGGCCGTTCAACGATAAAATATCGGATTATTTATTTTTCCACCGAGAACTCAGATGAATATCGAACAAGCCCGCTTCAACATGATCGAACAGCAGATCCGTCCGTGGAACGTGCTGGACCAGGACGTGCTGGACATGCTGCACGTGGTCAAGCGCGAACAGTTCGTGCCCCAGGCCTACCAGAACCTGGCCTTCGCGGACGTCGAGATCCCGCTGCCGGGTGGCGAAGCCATGTTCAATCCGAAGGTCGAGGCCCGCATCATGCAGGAACTCGCGGTGAAGAAGCACGAGAACGTCCTCGAGATCGGCAGCGGTTCGGGCTATATGGCGGCGCTGCTGGCGCACAAGGCGCGCCATGTGACCACCGTTGAGATCCTGCCGGAAACCAAGGCCCTGGCCGAGCAGAACCTGGCCAAGGCCGGCGTCACCAACGTGAGCGTCGAGCAGGGCAATGGCGCCGAAGGCTGGGCTGCGGGCGCGCCCTACGATGTGGTGGTGGTGTCGGGCGCGCTGCCGGTGCTGCCGGAAGCGCTGCTCAAGTGCGTGAAGGTGGGCGGCCGCATGGCGGTGATCCTGGGCGAGGCCCCGGCCATGACTTGCAACATCATCACCCGTACCTCGGAAACGGGCTACGACTCGGTGAAGGTGTTCGAGACCAATGTCAAGCCGCTGACCGGCGCCCCGGCGCCGTCGCGCTTCACGTTCTGAGGACGCGATGAAACAGATGACCGCCCCCGAGTTGGCCGCCTGGCTGGCCGATCCGGCGCGCGAGCAGCCGCTGCTGCTGGACGTGCGCGAGAACTGGGAGTTCGAGACCTGCCACATCGCGGGCTCGACCCAGATCCCGATGCACCTGATTCCGATCCGGGTCGGCGAGATCGACGGCGAGCGCGAGGTCGTGTGCATCTGCCACCACGGCGCGCGCAGCATGCAGGTTGCCGCCTTCCTCGAGCGGAATGGTTTTGAGAACGTAACGAATCTGACGGGCGGGGTACACGCCTGGGCCGTACAGGTCGATCCTTCGATGCCGAAGTACTGACCTGGTTCCTAATCTTGATGACTCCTGTGGAGAGAGCAATGCAGAAACCCCTTATCGCCGTGCTGCTGGCCAGCGCGTTCTATTCGCTCAGCGCCAGCGCGGCAGACCTGATCCAGGTGTACCAGCAGGCGCTGGCCAACGACGCGACTTACGCCAGCGCACGCGCCGCGCTGTCCGCCGGCCAGGAACGGATCGCGCAGGGGCGTGCCAACCTGCTCCCCACCGTGGGCATCAATGGTTCCATCACCAAGAACGACCAGGACTTCTCGCCCTGGAACGAAGGCCAGATCGGCACCCGTCCGGACGGCACCCGCGGCGTCATCGGCGAAAGCGGCTCCAACCTGCGCACCAACGAGTACACCCTGCTGCTGCAGCAGCCGCTGTTCCGCTGGGACCGCTGGCAGGGCTACCAGCAGAGCAAGCTGCAGCAGGCGATCGCCGAGGCCCAGTTCGCCCAGGCCCAGCAGGACCTGATCACCCGCGTGGCGGCCGCCTACTTCGACGTGCTGGCGGCCCAGGACAAGCTGGAATCGACCCGCGCCCAGAAGACCGCGGTGACCGAGCAGCTGGCGTCGGCCAAGCGCAACTTCGAGGTGGGCACCCAGACCATCACCGACACCCATGAAGCCCAGGCCGCCTACGACCTGGTGCTGGCCCAGGAATTCGCCGCGGTGAACGACCTGGACAACAAGCGCAACGCGCTGCAGGCCATCATCGGCACCGAGCCGGGCGCGCTGGCCCCGCTCAAGAGCGGCGTGACCCTGGCGCCGCCGCAGCCGGCCACGGTCGACCAGTGGGTGTCGGCGGCCGAGAACCAGAACTATGGCGTGACCGTGCAGCAGTTGCAGGTCGAAGTCGCCAAGCGCGAGATCTCGCGCCAGCGCGCCGGCCACCTGCCGACCCTGGACCTGGTCGCGAGCTCGAGCCGCCGCGACGTCAACGGCTCGACCAACAGCTCGGGCGTGACCAAGAACAATGCGATCGGCGTGAGCTACTCGATCCCGCTGTTCAACGGCTTTGGCGTGACCAGCCGCGTGCGCGAATCGATCGCCCTGGAAGACAAGGCCCGCAACGACCTGGAGGCGACCCGCCGCAACGCGGCCCTGCAGGCGCGCCAATCCTTCCTCGGCGTGAACAGCGGCCTGGCCCAGGTCAAGGCGCTGGAAGCGGCGGAAGTGTCGAGCAACTCGGCGCTGGAATCGAACAAGCTGGGTTACCAGGTGGGCGTGCGTATTAACATCGACGTGCTGAACGCGCAGCGCCAGCTGTACCAGACCCGCACCGACCTGTCGCGCGCCCGTTACGACACCATCGTCAACGGCCTGCGCCTGAAGGCGGCGGCCGGTTCGCTGCGCGAGGCGGATCTGGTGCCGGTGAATGCCTTGCTGGATAAGTGATGTTGTAGCGGCGCGCTCGGCGGGGCGTGCCTGATGTTAAAAAACCTCGGGGCCGGTTTGCTGGCTGATCGGGGTTTTTCTTTTTTCGTCACTGCGCTTGGGAATTGGGTCCCGGCCTTCGCCGGGACGACGGTCTTTAGGTTAGCGGTACTGTCGACCGTTCGCCTATCGTCTATCGTTTTTCGGGTATCGTCTATCGCCTACCGGCTGCCCTCCCTTGCAGTCAACTTTAGCCACTAGCCCTAAGACCGTCATTCCGGCGAAGGCCGGAATCCAAGTTCCCCAGCAGTACCGAAACGCTCAAACAGCCCGCGTCCTACGCCACTGAATCAGCTCGGCGATAGTCAGAATCGGGAACCCGCGCTGATCGGCAAACCGCTCGATCGCATCCCCCCGCATCATGCTGCCATCCTCGTTCATCAGCTCGCACAGCACGGCCGCCGGCTGCAGCCCCGCCATGCGCGCCAGGTCGACCGAGCCTTCGGTATGCCCGGCACGATTGAGCACCCCGCCCGGCGTCGCGCGCAGCGGGAACACGTGGCCCGGGCGCACCAGGTCGTCCGGCTGGGCGTTGCGCGCGATCGCGGTGCGGATGGTGGTGACGCGGTCGGCCGCCGACACGCCGGTCGTGACGCCATGGCGCGCCTCGATCGAGACCGTGAACGGCGTGCCGTAGCGGCTGCCGTTCTCGGCCGCCATCGGCGGCAGCTCGAGCGCGCGCACCTTGTCGTCGGACAGGCAGAGGCAGACGATGCCGCTGCACTCGCGGATCATCAGGGCCATGCTCTCGACCGTGATCTTCTCGGCCGCCACGATCAGGTCGGCCTCGTTCTCGCGGTCGAAATCGTCGAGCAGGATCACCGGCACGCCGGCGCGCATGGCCTCGAGCGCGCCCTGGATGCGGCCTTCCAGGTCCTGGCTATGGAGAGTGTGGGAAAAACGGGTGGATAACAACATGTGAAACGCTCCTCGCAATAATGGGCGAAAAACGCATCAGGGCAAGCGGATACGCGCGCCCGGCCCGGCCACAGGGCGTGGCGGCAGGCAAGGCGCGTGGCAGCGCACATCTTCTTTCATCCGGACTATACCGTCGGCCCTGGCCTCTCACCAGGTCTGCTGACCCTGCTCACGCAGGCGCTCGCGGGCTCGGCCCTTGCGGGCCATACCGCCGGTGGGGAATTTCACCCCGCCCCGAAGACGTATGATTGATTAAATGCCTGAACCGGTCAGGCGCGGCGATTGTAGCAGCGCCGCGCCAACTCTGCAGGAGAGGTCCGACCGGGTAGGTTCGGCTGGACCGGGGCCGGCCGGGAGGCTCGGCCGGACAGGCTCGGCCAGACAGGCTCGGCCAGACAGGCTCGGCCAGATAGGCTCGGCCAGACAGGCTCGGCCGACAGGCTCGGCCAGTAAAACCCGGCCTGACAGGCCTCAGCTCGTCAGGCCCGCGCCGCCGGCGTTGTCGGCGCGCTCGATCAGCTCGACCTTGTAGCCGTCCGGATCGGTGATGAAGGCGATCACGGTGCTGCCGCCCTTGACCGGGCCGGGTTCGCGCGTGATGTTGCCGCCGGCCGCGCGCACCTGCTCGCAGGTGGCGTAGATGTCCTCGGTCGAGATCGCGATGTGGCCGTAGGCCGTGCCCATCTCGTACTTGTCGACGCCGTAGTTGTAGGTCAGTTCGATCTCGGCGTGGTCCGGGTTGCTGCCGTAGCCCAGGAAGGCCAGGGTGTACTTGTACTCGGGATTGTCGCTGGTACGCAGCAGCTTCATGCCCAGCACCTTGGTGTAGAACTCGATCGAGCGTTCCAGGTTACCGACGCGGAACATCGTGTGCAGAATGCGCATGGGGTGGTGTCCTCTTCTTGATTCAAAAAACGGAAAACAGCCATTCTATGCGTTCGTGGACTTGCGTGCCGGAGGGCCCCGCACGCAGGCCCTGGCCGTGGGCTCAGCGGTTCTTGCCGGGAACCGGCTCCACCGAATCGTGGTCGCGCATCGAGCGATGGCGGTCCGGCTGCGGATTGGCTTGTCCGGTGGCGTCGGGCGCCGGCTCGACCGCCTGTTCCAGGCCCTGGCCGCAGGTGCCGTAGCGGTCGGTGTCCTTCAGGCCCTGGGCCAGGTCTTCGGCCGCCTGCTTCATGATGCCGCGCGGTTCCTGGTCCTGCCCATCGGGCGACTCGTCGCGCTCGTGCGGCTGGCGCTTGACGCCGTCGTTTTCGATCGGCGCCTTGGTGTTGACGAAACGGTCCTTGGTTTCGGTAACCATGATGTCCTCCTGTGCATGTCGTTTCTTCCATCCTAACCGTGTGCAACAGACACGGTCGCGCAATTGGATGATGCATTTTTGCAATTAAATAGCTACCATGGAAGCTTGAGCGTTTTCGCGGGAACCTAGCCTTGAAACCCGAAGCCCTGCCTTATTCCGCCCACGAGGGCGAGGCCTGCAAGAACTGCGGCACTGTCCCGCGCGGCAAGTACTGCCACGAGTGCGGCCAGCCCAGCCACGTGCACGTGCCCAGCGCGCGCGAGTTCCTGCACGAGTTCCTCGGGCACTACGTGGCCCTCGAGGGCAAGCTGTGGAAGTCGTTGATGCGCCTGCTGTTCAAGCCGGGCTTCCTGAGCCGCGAGTACATCGAGGGCCGGCGCGTGCGCTACATCGAGCCGCTGCGCCTCTACCTCACCTTCAGCATCATCTTCTTTGCCCTGTTCAAGCTGGGCGGCACCGAGATCGTGGTGATGGGGAACGCCGGCCAGGCCAGCGTCAGCGCCATCGCCAGCGACAGCCGTACGCGCGACACCGTGGTCGGGCCGGCCACCGCCGCCCAGGCGGCCGAGTTCGAACGCTTCAAGCAGAAGGTGGTCGGCTGGACGACCATGATCGGCGCCGGCTTCGGACAAAAGACCGCGCGCTTCCTGAACCAGCCGGTCCCGGTCCAGCAGGAGCAGATCAAGCGCGCCTTCTTCAGCTACACACCCTACGCCATCTTCGCCCTGATGCCGGTGTTCGCCTTCTACCTCAAGCTGCTGTATCTGGGCACCGGTCGCCTGTATGGCGAGCATTTCCTGTTCGCCCTGCACAGCAACGCCTTCGCCTTCCTGATGCTGAGCGTGATGCTGCTGGTGCCGGGCGACTGGGACTTCGTGCGCCTGCTGCTCATCCTGTGGCTGCTGTTCTACCTGCCGACCGCCATGCGCCACGTCTACGGCGGCGGACGCATCGTGACCGGCCTGCGCTGGTTCCTCCTGATGGTGCTGCATGTGGTGAGCATCGTGCTGGCGGTCGCGGCGGCGGTCGGCGTGGTTCTGGTGGCCTGATCTTGCGGCTGGCGGGGGCGGGCCGTTATACTGTTCATCTGTACAGTATTTGATGGGGTGGGGCGGGGCGCTCAACTGGCAGGCAGGGGGATTATCGGTTAATCTCCAGCGTGTCGATTTTTCCACCACCCAGCCATTCACCGGGACCGATATGACCGCTGCCATGCCTGCAACACAACCCATCGTCGCGCTCGTGGTCCGGCAGAACACGGCCGGGGTCGAGGAGCCGGTCGCGCGCATCGTCGAGTTCCTGCGCGGCGCCGGCTACCGCGTCGTGTTCGAGGAAGACACGGCCGCCCACCTGGCGGCCCATCCGGTCCTGGCCGGCATCGAGGCCATGAGCGTGGCCGACATCGGCAGCTCGGCCAAGGCCGCGGTGGTGGTCGGCGGCGACGGCACCATGATCGGCATCGCGCGCCAGCTGGCCAAGTACGACATTCCGCTGGTCGGCATCAACCAGGGACGGCTCGGCTTCATCACCGACATCCCGATGGAAAACATGCTGCCGGCCCTGGGCGAGGTGCTGCAGGGCAGGGCGCGCGCCGAGGAGCGCAGCCTGCTGGAAGCGCGCGTGATGCGCGGCGGCGAGCAGATCTTTTGCAGCGTCGCCGTCAACGACGTGGTGGTGGCGCGCGGCACCGGCGCCGGCATGGTCGAGCTCAAGCTCATCGTGGACGGCGAGTTCATGTACAACCAGCGCTCGGACGGCCTGATCATCTCGACCCCCACCGGTTCCACCGCCTATGCGCTGTCGGCCGGCGGTCCGCTGCTGCACCCGACCCTGCAGGGCATCGTGCTGGTGCCGATCGCGCCGCATGCGCTGTCGAACCGGCCGATCGTGCTGCCCGACACCAGCGAGATCGTGATCGAGCTGGTGGCCGGGCGCGACATCAGCGTCAACTTCGACATGCAAACCTTCACCAGCCTGCAACTGGGCGACCGCATCGTCATCTCGCGCTCGCCCGACACCATCATCTTCCTGCATCCGCACGACTGGAGCTACTACCACACGCTGCGCGAGAAGCTGCACTGGAACGAATACCCGAACAACGAAGGCAAGCTGAAGTAACCCACCGAACCGCCACACGCATCGCAAACGGAGACCCGATTTTTCATGCTGCGCACACTATCCATCCGTGACTTCGTCATTGTCGACGCCATCGAGCTCGAGTTCTCGAACGGCTTCACGGTATTCACCGGCGAGACCGGCGCCGGCAAGTCGATCCTGATCGACGCGCTGCAACTGGCGCTCGGCGGGCGCGGCGACGCCAGCATGGTGCGCGAGGGTGCGGCCAAGGCCGACATCACGGCCGAGTTCGCGCTGACCGAGGCGGCGAGCGACTGGCTGGCCGAGAACGAACTGCCGGGCGACGAAGGCGCCGCGCTGCTGCGCCGCGTGATCGACAACGCCGGCCGCTCCAAGGCCTACATCAACGGCGTGGCCGCCACCGCGGCCCAGTTGCGCGAGCTGGGCGAGATGCTGGTCGATATCCACGGCCAGCACGCGCACCAGTCCCTGCTCAAGCCGGACGCCCAGCGCGAACTGCTCGACAACCAGATCGCGGTGCGCGATCCGGCCGCGCGCGCCGAGGTGGTCGAGGTCGCGTCGCTGTACCGCGCCTGGAAGGCACTCGTGCGCCAGCGCGAGGAATACGAGACCAATGCCAAGAACGTGCTGATCGAGCGCGAGCGCCTCGAGTGGCAGGTGAGCGAGCTCGACAAGCTGGCGCCCAAGCCCGGCGAGTGGGCCGAGATCAGCAACGAGCACAGCCGCCTGTCGCACGCCGCCAGCCTGCTCGAAGGCGCGCAGGAGGCGCTCAACGCGATCTCGGAGGCCGACCATCCGATCCTGTCGCAGCTCTCGTCGCTGACCCAGAAGCTGGGCAAGCTGGTCGACGTCGACACCCAGTTGCAGCCGGTGCTGGACTGCATGGAGCCGGCCCGCATCCAGTTGCAGGAGGCGGTGTACGCGCTCAACAACTATATCGACAAGGTCGAGCTCGACCCGGACCGCCTGCGCGAGGTGGACGCCCGCATGGACGCCCTGCACAGCGCGGCGCGCAAGTACCGCGTCACGCCCGAGGAGCTGCCGGATGAGCACGCCGCCCTGGGCGCCAAGCTGCGCCAGCTGGCCGACGCGAGCGACATCGAGGGCTTGCGCAAGCAGGAAGAGAAGGCCTATGCGGCCTATCTGGAAGTGGCCCAGAAACTCTCCGGCCGGCGCGTCAAGGCGGCACAGGAGCTGGGCGCGCAGGTGACCCAGGCGATGCAGGAGCTGAGCATGGGCGGCGGCAGCTTCGCCGTGGCCCTGAATACGGCCGAGCCGGGCGCGCACGGGCTGGAGCAGGTCGAGTTCCTGGTGGCCGGCCACGCCGGCGTGGCGCCGCGCCCACTGGCCAAGGTGGCCTCGGGCGGCGAACTGGCGCGCATCTCGCTGGCGATCTCGGTGATCACCTCGAATGCGACGGTGGTGCCGACCCTGATCTTCGACGAGGTCGACACCGGCATCGGCGGCGGCGTGGCCGAGGTGGTGGGGCGCCTGCTCAAGCGCCTGGGGCAGCAGCGCCAGGTGCTGTGCGTGACCCACCTGCCGCAGGTGGCGAGCCAGGCGAACCAGCATTTCCAGGTGGCCAAGGGCACGACCGACGCGGGGCGCACGGTCTCGCGCATCGATGTGCTCGACACCCGGGCGCGGGTGGAAGAGGTGGCGCGCATGCTGGGCGGGATCGAGATCACCGAGACTACGCGCAAGCATGCGCGGGAGTTGCTGGCGTCTTGAGCGGTCCTCGCGCAATACGCCAGCCCCTCAGCCCAACACGCCGGTCCCTCAACCCAACACGTCAGTCCGGCTGCCCTCGCACGTCATTCCGGCGAAGGCCGGAATCCAAGTTTCTCCGCGTCGCGCCAGCTTCAAACGTCAGTGGCTGCGCGTACAACTTGGATTCCGGCCTTCGCCGGAATGACGTTTTAAGGCAGCAGGCCGGAATGGGCGGCAGTGGGCGACGGGCGACGGGCGACGGGCGACGGGCGACGGGCGACGGGCGACGGGCGACGGACAGCGGCCGATGGGCAGCGCGCAGCGAGCGGCAATCGTCGTGCGACGCTCGATGAGCCTCGCCCGGCGCTCTGCAATACGCCCCGCCATCCCTACCACCCACCCACTCCCCCATTGGCAGTAGACCTTCTCTCCCATAGAGCCAAGCGTCATCCCCCCTTCATCATTCTGTGGCACAGTTGCATCTCAACCGCGCTCGCGCGGCTCTGGCCAACCACCACCCACAACGAAGGAGGGAACCCGAATGAGCATCGAAAAAGTCCTGTACCGCGCCCAAGCCACCTCGCAAGGCGGCCGCGAAGGCAACTCCAAGAGTTCCGACGGCGTGCTGGGCCTCAAACTGTCGACCCCGAAGGAGCTCGGCGGCGGCGGCGGCCCCGGCACCAATCCGGAGCAGCTGTTCGCGGCCGGCTACTCGGCCTGCTTCCTCGGCGCCCTGAAGTTCGTCGCCGGCCAGCAGAAGGTCGCCCTGCCGCAAGACCTCACCGTTACCGGCGACGTCGGCATCGGCCAGATCCCCACCGGCTTCGGCATCGAAGTCGACCTCACCATCAAGGCGCCCGGCATGGACCAGGCCCAACTCCAGCAACTGGTCGACAAGGCCCACATCGTCTGCCCCTACTCGAACGCCACGCGTAACAACATTGACGTACGTTTGCACGTGAATACCTGACGATAGTAGTCGTCACGCGGGACCCCGCTACATATAATAGAGGGCGTCCCGTCCATCACTTTTCGTATGCCATTTCGCAAAGAACCGCCTCACACCCACGGCAATGTGTCCCAGCACGCCATCGTCCTGGTCAACCTCGGTACTCCGGACGAGCCCACCCGCAAGGCGGTGCGCCGTTACCTGAAGCAGTTCCTGTCCGATCCGCGCGTGGTCGAAATCCCGAGCAAGATCTGGTGGTTCATCCTGAACCTCTTCATCCTGCCTTTCCGCTCCGGCCAGTCGGCCGCCAAGTACCGGACCATCTGGACACGTGACGGCTCGCCCCTGAAGGTGTACACGGCGAAGCAGGCCGAGCTGCTGGAAGACCTGCTGCGCGAGCGCGGCCACGAAGGCGTGAAGGTGGCGATGGCGATGCGCTACGGCTCCCCGTCCATCGAGGAAGTGCTGGACCGCCTGAAGGAAGAGGGCTACGGGCGCATCGTGGTGCTGCCGGCCTACCCGCAGTATTCCGGCACCACCACCGCCTCGATCTGGGACGCCGTGTTCCGTCATTACGCCCAGGTGCGCAACGTGCCCGAGCTGCGCCTGGTCAGGAACTACCACGACCACGAAGGCTATATCAATGCGCTGGCCGAGAGCGTCCAGACCTATTGGGACACCCACGGCCGCGGCCAGAAGCTGGTGATGAGTTTCCACGGCGTGCCCAAGCGCACCCTGATGCTGGGCGACCCGTATTTCTGCGAATGCCAGAAAACCGCGCGCCTGCTGGCCGAGGCCCTGGGCATCGGCCCGGAAGACTACCTGGTGACCTTCCAGTCGCGCTTCGGCAAGGCCGAGTGGCTCCAGCCCTATACCGCGCCGACCGTTCAGGAGCTGGCCCGGCAGGGCGTGGAGCGCATCGACCTGATCTGCCCCGGTTTCACCAGCGACTGCCTGGAAACCCTGGAAGAGATCAATATGGAAGTGCGCCATGATTTCGAGGCGGCGGGCGGCAAGGACTACCATTACATTCCCTGCCTGAACGCCTCGCCGGCCTGGATCCTCGGCATGGCCGAGATCGCCGAACAGCACCTGATCGGCTGGCCCACCATCCTCACCCCGGCCCAGCGCGCCGCCCAGCGCCGCGACGCCCAGGTCGGCGCCCAGCACGCGGCCCAGCTCGGGGCCTGAACATCCCTCGCGGCCGCGAAATCGTGGCCGGCGTTACCAACCTGCTAAAATGCGCGGTTTGTCAGGGCGTCGCGCCGATGCCGACGTAGCACAGCCAGGCCATCACGCCCAGGGTGTACAGCACGACGGCACTGCTGATCAGTTGTAGTCTCATGATTCGCCTCCCATCGCTTGCCTGTTGTGCAAGCTTGCTCAGCAGCTTAAATCTTCTGCTTAGGAAATGAATCAGGGAAACAGTAAAGTCTGTAACAATTGTTATCGGCGGCCACAGCCATGACATTTCTACAATTCCCCTTGAAATTGTAGGAGATCGCCCCATCTGGGGGGCCTATACATCGGGCAGGACATACCGTCCCATCAGCCAAGTCCTTGATTCTAGGAGTTTTTTCGATGCAAGACCAAGAAAGCAAAGAGGTGACGAACCAGCCGGAGGCCGAGCAGCCCGGCGCCGCCGCCGCTGAAGCCCCTGCTGCTGAAACCATCAGCACCGGTGGCCCGAATCTCGAAGAACAGCTGAGCGCTACCGAAGCCAAGCTGGCCGAGATGCACGACGCCTTCATGCGTGCCAAGGCCGACGCCGAGAACATCCGCCGCCGCGCCCAGGAAGATGTGAGCAAGGCCCACAAGTTCGCCATCGAAAGCTTCGCCGAGGCCATGGTGCCGGTGCGCGACAGCCTGGAAATGGCCCTGAAGGTCGAAAGCCAGACCGTGGAAGCCATCCGCGAAGGCGTGGAAATGACCCTCAAGCAGCTCACTTCCGCCTTCGAGAAGAACCGCCTGATCGAAGTGATGCCCCAGCCGGGCGAGAAACTCGACCCGAACAAGCACCAGGCCGTGGCCGTGGTGCCGTCCGAGCAGGACCCCAATACGGTCGTGACCGTCCTCCAGAAGGGCTATATGATCGCCGACCGCCTGCTGCGTCCGGCCATCGTCACCGCCGCAGCGCCGAAGTAAAAAATGCATGCTGCGTCGAGTTAAACACTTGAAAGCACGCAGTATTTCCCAATATTGGATCCATCCGAAACTTTAAGCATTTAAAAGGAAAATAATCATGGGCAGAATCATTGGTATCGACCTGGGAACCACTAACTCCTGCGTCGCGATCATGGAAAACGGCCAGCCGAAGGTGATCGAGAATGCCGAAGGCGCGCGTACCACTCCTTCGATCATCGCTTATCAGGAAGACGGTGAGATCCTCGTTGGCGCCCCGGCGAAACGCCAGGCCGTGACTAATCCGAAGAACACCCTGTTCGCGGTGAAGCGCCTGATCGGCCGCAAATTCACCGAGAAGGAAGTGCAGAAGGACATCGGCCTGATGCCCTACCAGATCCTGCAAGCCGACAACGGCGACGCCTGGGTCGGCGTGCGCGACAAGAAGCTGGCTCCGCCGCAGATCTCGGCCGAGATCCTGCGCAAGATGAAGAAGACCGCCGAGGACTACCTGGGCGAAGCCGTGACCGAAGCCGTGATCACCGTGCCGGCCTACTTCAACGACTCGCAGCGCCAGGCGACCAAGGACGCCGGCCGCATCGCGGGCCTGGACGTCAAACGCATCATCAACGAGCCGACCGCGGCCGCGCTGGCCTTCGGCCTGGACAAGACCGACAAGGGCGACCGCAAGATCGCCGTGTATGACCTGGGCGGCGGCACCTTCGACGTCTCGATCATCGAGATCGCCGACGTCGAAGGCGAGAAGCAGTTCGAAGTGCTGGCCACCAACGGCGACACCTTCCTGGGCGGCGAAGACTTCGACCAGCGCGTGATCGACTACATCATCGACGAGTTCAAGAAGATCAACGGCCTCGACCTGTCGAAGGACCCGATCGCCCTGCAGCGCATCAAGGCCTCGGCCGAGCGCGCCAAGATCGAGCTGTCGTCCTCGCAGCAGACCGAGATCAACGAGCCCTACATCGCGATGGCGAACGGCGCGCCGGTCCACCTGAACCTGAAGATCACCCGCGCCAAGCTGGAAGCCCTGGTCGAGGAACTGATCGCCAAGACCATCGAACCCTGCCGCGTGGCGATCAAGGACGCTGGCGTCAAGGTCTCGGACATCGACGACATCATCCTGGTCGGCGGCATGACCCGCATGCCGAAGGTGCAGGAGAAGGTCAAGGAGTTCTTCGGCAAGGAGCCGCGCAAGGACGTGAACCCGGACGAAGCCGTGGCCGTGGGCGCTGCGATCCAGGGTTCGGTGCTGTCGGGCGAGCGCAAGGACCTGCTGCTGCTGGACGTGACCCCGCTGTCGCTGGGCATCGAGACCCTGGGTGGCGTGATGACCAAGATGATCCACAAGAACACCACGATCCCGACCAAGTTCTCGCAGGTGTTCTCGACCGCCGACGACAACCAGCCGGCCGTGACCATCAAGGTCTACCAGGGCGAGCGTGAGATCGCCGCGGGCAACAAGGCGCTGGGCGAGTTCAACCTCGAAGGCATCCCGCCGGCTCCGCGTGGCACCCCGCAGATCGAAGTGACCTTCGACATCGACGCCAACGGCATCCTGCACGTGAGCGCGAAGGACAAGGCCACCGGCAAGGAAAACAAGATCACCATCAAGGCCAACTCGGGCCTGTCGGAAGAAGAAATCCAGAAGATGGTGAAGGACGCCGAGCTGAACGCGGAAGAGGACAAGAAGGTCAAGGAACTGGCCGAAGCCCGCAACCAGGGCGACGCGCTGGTACACTCGACCCGCAAGTCCCTGACCGAGTACGGCGACAAGCTGGACGCCGGCGAGAAGGAAAAGATCGAAGCCGCGATCGCCGACCTGGAAGGCTCGCTGAAGGCCGGCGACAAGGCCGACATCGACGCCAAGGTCGCCGCCCTCTCGACCGCCGCCCAGAAGCTCGGCGAGAAGATGTACGCCGACATGCAGGCGCAGCAGGCAGGCGCCGCGGGCGCGGCAGGCGGCCAGCAGGCTGGTGGCGCGGAAGCGCCCAAGCAGGACGACGACGTGGTCGACGCCGACTTCAAGGAAGTCAAGGACGCCAAGTAATACCTGCGGCTGGGGCATCGGGCCCCGCCGTACGCGACCGAGCCGAAGACCGCACTGGTTACCGGCTCGGTCTTTTTTGCGTGATAGACCGTTTCGTTTGTAGACAAGAGCAAGGTGCCGAGCATGGCAAAGCGTGATTTTTACGAGATCCTCGGGGTCGCCAAAGGCGCGTCGGAAGACGACATCAAGAAGGCGTATCGCAAGCTGGCGATGAAATACCACCCCGACCGCAATCCTGACAACAAGGAAGCGGAGGAGAAGTTCAAGGAGGTGAAGGAAGCCTATGAGATGCTGACCAACCCGGAGAAACGCGAGGCCTACGACCGCTTCGGTCACGCCGGCGTGGACCCGAACAGCGGCATGGGCGGAGGCTTCGGCGCGGGCGGCTTCGGCGACGCGTTCGGCGACATCTTCGGCGACATCTTCGGAGGCGGCCGCGGCCGCAGCTCGGGTCCCCAGGTCTACCGTGGCGCCGACCTGCGCTACAACCTCGAGATCACGCTGGAGCAGGCGGCCCACGGCTACGACACCACGATCCGGGTGCCGAGCTGGGACAAGTGCGACACCTGCCACGGCAGCGGCGCCAAGCCGGGCACCTCGCCGGTGACCTGCACCACCTGCGCCGGCCACGGCCAGGTGCGCATGCAGCAGGGCTTCTTCAGCATCCAGCAGACCTGCCCCAAGTGCCACGGCAGCGGCAAGATCATTCCGGAACCCTGCGCGGCCTGCGCCGGCGCCGGCCGCATCAAGCGCAACAAGACCCTGGAAGTGAAGATCCCGGCCGGCATCGACAACGGCATGCGGATCCGCTCCTCGGGCAACGGCGAGCCGGGCACCAACGGCGGGCCGCCGGGCGACCTGTACGTGGAGATCCACATCAAGCCGCATCCGGTTTTCCAGCGCGAGGGCGACGACCTGCACTGCGAGATGCCGATCTCGTTCTCGAAGGCCGCCCTGGGCGGCGAGATCGAGGTCCCGACCCTGACCGGCAAGGTCTCGTTCACGGTGCCCGAAGGCACCCAGACCGGCAAGACCTTCCGCCTCAAGGGCAAGGGCATCAAGGGCGTGCGCTCGGGCTACACGGGCGACCTGTTCTGCCACGTGGTGGTCGAGACCCCGGTCAAGCTCACCGACAAGCAGAAGGACCTGCTGCGCGAGTTCGACCGCCTGACCAACGAGGGCGGTTCCAAGCACAGCCCGCAGAGCAAGGGCTGGATGGACAAGGTGAAGGACTTCTTCGAGTAAGCGCGCTGCGCTACCATGAAACGCCGGGCGGCATGCCCCCGGCGTTTTTTTACGCCCGAATACCATGCCCGACACCGACCTTTCCCTCGCCTTCGCCGAGCGCCTGCTGCCCCTGGCCGACGCCAACCGGGCGGCCGGCATGCGCGCCTACATGCAGGGCAAGTTCGCCTTCGTCGGCGTGCCCACGCCGGCGCGGCGCGGCGCCGTGAAGGACCTGATCGCGGCGCATCCGCAGGAGGCCGAGGCCTTGCTGGACACGGCCGAGGCCTTGTGGCGCCGTCCGGAACGCGAGCTGCGCTACGCCGCCATCGACCTGCTGCGCCAGCACGTCCGGGCGCTCGGTCCCGCGCAGCTGCCGGCCTTGCAGGGCTGGCTGGTGCGCGACAGCTGGTGGGACACGGTGGACGGCCTGACGGCGGTGATCGGGCGCATTTTGCTGGCCAGGCGCGAGGCCAGGGCGCTGATGGACGAATGGATCGCGCATCCGGACTTCTGGGTGCGGCGCGCCGCCATGCTGCACCAGCTGGGCTGGCGCCTGCAGACCGACACGGCGCGCCTCGAGGACCATGCGCTGCGCCTGGCGGGCGAGCAGGAATTCTTCATCCGCAAGGCGATCGGCTGGGCCCTGCGCGACTACGCGCGCTGGGACCCGACCTTCGTCGCGGATTTCCTGGCCCAGGCGGGGGAAACACTGTCGCCGCTGACCCGCCGCGAAGCGGCGAAACACCTGTAAATACCGGACGAGGGGCAGTCAACACTGTTACACTTCGAGTATTTCCGGAATTGACAAGCTTACCAGGCCGGCCTGCACGGGCACGCCGGCCGCGTCCGCACGGACGCCAACCACAGAACAAGGAGTGAACATGACCAACAAGACGACGGGATTGACTGCGGACGAGCTGTTCGAGCGCAATCGCAACTGGGCTGCCTCGATGGTGGAGAAGGACCCCAACTTCTTCAAGGCGCTGTCGGAGCAGCAGGCTCCCGAATACCTGTGGATCGGCTGCTCGGACAGCCGCGTGCCGGCCAACGAGCTGCTGGGCATGGCCCCGGGCGAGCTGTTCGTGCACCGTAACATCGCCAACGTGGTGGTCCACTCCGACCTGAACTGCCTGAGCGTGCTGCAGTTCGCGATCGACGTCCTGAAGGTCAAGCACATCATCATCTGCGGCCACTACGGCTGCTCGGGCGTGCACGCGGCGCTGACGGACGGCCGCGTGGGCCTGGCCGACAACTGGCTGGGCCACGTGCGCGACGTGCGCGAGAAGCACGGCAAGTACCTGGGCGCCGTCACCGGCCGCGCCGCGACCAACCGCCTGGTGGAGCTGAACGTGGCCCAGCAGGTGATCAACGTGGCCCAGACCACCATCGTGCGCGACGCGTGGGAACGCGGGCAGCCGCTGACCATTCACAGCTGGGTCTATGGCGTGCACGACGGCCTGCTGCGCGACCTGGGCATCACGGTCAAGAGCTTCGAGGAGATCGAGCCCAAGCTGCAGCACGTGCTGGAAGGTTACGCGGCGAAGGACGCCGTGTCAGCGGACGCCGCGTGAGCGGAGGCGGCGAGAGCGGACGCAGCGTGAGCACGGACGCGCCCGAGGGCGAGCCCAGGGGCGAGCTGGCCCAGCTGCGCGCCCTGGTGCGCGAGTTCGTGGACGAGCGCGACTGGGACCAGTTCCACACGCCCAAGAACCTCGCCTCCGCGCTGACGGTGGAAGCGGCGGAACTGCTGGAGCACTTCCAGTGGCTGCAGCATGGGCGGCCCGAGGAGCTGGGCGAGGCCAAGCTGGAACAGGTGCGCCACGAGATGGCCGACGTGCTGGTCTACCTGGTGCGCCTGGCCGACAAGCTCGACGTCGACCTGATGGCGGCGGTGCAGGAAAAGATGGTGCTCAACCGCGCGAAGTATCCGGCCGATCAGGTGCGGGGAGACGCGCGCAAGTATTACGAGTACAAGAAGTAGCGGGTCGACTCGCTTGCCTGCACGTCGCGCCGCGGCCTTAGTACGTCGCCCCCGCGCAGGCGGGGGCCCAAGTTTCTCCGCATCCCCCAAGCCCCGCACGCAGCCGCCCCCTCGTCGCCCCCGCGCAGGCGGGGGACCAAGTTTCTTCGCATCCCTTCAGCTCCCAACGCAGCCACACCTCGTCGCCCCGGCGAAGGCCGGGGCCCAAGTTCGCCGCATGCCGCTAGCTTCGGAGCGCGTGGCAACGCATGCAAACTTGGGCCCCCGCCTTCGCGGGGGCGACGTGCTAGCGCTGCGGGTGCGTCTTCGCGCTGTGGGTGCGTACTAGCGCTGCGGGTGCGTCTTCGCGCTGCGGGTGCGTCTTCGCGCTGCGGGTGCGTCTTCGCGCTGCGGGTGCGTGCTAGCGCTGCGGGTGAGTACTAGCGTTGCGGGTGAGTGCTAGCGCTGCGGGTGAGTGCTAGCGCTGCGGGTGCGTGTTAGCGCAGCGGGTACGGGGCAGCGCTGCTGGCCGGCTCGTCAACCTCGCCGGCCAGCGCAAGCTTCAGATCCCCCCAATGCACAGGTACTTCATGACGAGATAATCGTCCATCCCGTGCACCGAGCCTTCGCGCCCCATGCCCGATTGCTTCACGCCGCCGAAGGGCGCCACCTCGGTCGAGATCAGTCCAGTGTTCACGCCCACCATCCCGCTCTCGATCGCCTCGGCCACGCGCCACACACGCCCGATGTCGCGCGAATAGAAGTAGGAAGCCAGCCCGAACTCGCTCGCATTCGCCAGCGCGATCACCTCGTCCTCGGTCTCGAAGCGCAGCAGCGGCGCCACCGGCCCGAAGGTCTCTTCCTTGGCCACCAGCATGTCCGGCGTCACGTCGAGCAGCACGGTGGGCTGGAAGAAGGTGTGCCCCAGTTCGTGGCGCTTGCCGCCGTAGACCAGCCGGGCGCCCTTGGACAAGGCATCCTCGATGTGCTGCTCGACCTTGCGCACCGCTTTTTCTTCGATCAGCGGCCCCTGGTTCACGCCCGGCTCCACGCCGTTGCCGACCTTGAGCTTGCCCACCGCCTCGGCCAGCTTGCGCGCGAACTCCTCGTACACGCCGCTCTGCACGTAGATGCGGTTGGCGCACACGCAGGTCTGCCCCATGTTGCGGTACTTGGAGGCGATCGCACCCTCGACCGCGGCGTCGAGGTCGGCGTCGTCGAATACGATGAAGGGCGCATTGCCGCCCAGCTCCAGCGAGATCTTCTTGACGGTCGGCGCGCACTGCTCCATCAGCAGGCGGCCCACCGGCGTCGAGCCGGTGAAGCTCAGCTTGCGCACCAGCGGATTGGCGCACATCTCGCCGCCGATCGCCTTGGAGTCGCCGGTGACGATGTTGAACACGCCCTTGGGCACGCCGGCGCGTTCGGCCAGCACGGCCAGGGCCAGGGCCGAGAAGGGGGTCAGCTCGGCGGGTTTCACCACGATCGGGCAGCCGGCCGCCAGGGCAGGGGCCACCTTGCGGGTGATCATCGCGGCCGGGAAATTCCAGGGCGTGATGGCGGCGCACACGCCCACCGGTTCCTTGGTCACGACCATGCGGCGGTCCGGCCATGGCGATTGCAGGGTCTCGCCCGCGATGCGCTTGGCTTCCTCGCCGAACCACTCGAAAAACGCGGCGGCGTAGCTGATCTCGCCCTTGGATTCCGCCAGCGGCTTGCCCTGCTCGGCGGTCATCAGGAGCGCCAGGTCGTCGGCGTTCTCCAGCATCAGGTCGTTCCAGGCGCGCAGGATGGCGGCGCGCTCCTTGGCGGTCTTCTTGCGCCAGGCCGGCCAGGCGGCGTCGGCGGCCTCGATGGCGCGGCGGGTCTCGGCCGCGCCCATGTGCGGCACAGTGCCGAGCTGTTCGCCGGTGGCGGGGTTCACCACCGGGACGGTCTCGCCGTTGCCGGCGTCGCACCAGGCGCCATCGATATAGGCTTGCTGGCGCAGCAGGGAAGGGTCTTTCAGGTTCAGCATGATGTCCTCGTGCGTGTTGCTCGAATGTCAGGCCGTCATGGTAGACCTTTTCGGCGGCGCGCGGCCCACGGCTGAACGTTTCACTTCTTGCGCATCAAGTCCTGCAGCGCGACTACGGTCGCTTCCACGCCGGTGGTGACGGCCGGCGCCGGCAGGATCTTGAAGAGCGGGCTGTGGTGGGTCGGGAGCGTCAGCTTGCCCGCCTTGCTGGCCGCGATGTCCTCGCGCGCCGTGCCGCCCACGGTGAAATACACGCTCGGGATGAGCGGGTCGCTGACGAACTGCGGGAAGTCTTCCGAGCCCATGCCTTCGCGGAACTCTTCCTCGCCGATCGCCTCGCGGCCCATGTCGCGGGTCCAGGCCGCGCGCAGGCGCCGCACCAGCTCCACGTTGTTGAGCACCGGCGGGGTCGGGTTGTCGACCAGCTTCACCTCGGGCAGCTCGTCCTCGCGCATGCCGACCGCGCGCGCGGTGTTCTCGGCCATGCGCCGGATCCCGTCCAGCAGCAGCTTGCGGGTGGCCGCGCTTTCGCTGCGCACCGTCAGTTGCAGGCGTGCGTTGTCGCCGATGATGTTGGCCTTGGTGCCGCCGTGGAAAGAACCGACCGTGATCAGGCCCGGCTCGCGCGGGCCGAGTTCGCGGCTGACGATGGTCTGCAGGCCGACCACGATCAGCGAACCAAGCACGATCGGGTCCTTGCTGCGATGCGGCTGGGCCCCGTGCGCGCCCACGCCCTTGATCAGGATCTCGACCGTGTCCGCGCCCGAATAGGGCGAGACCTCGGAGGCGTGCACCTTGCCGGCAGCCATGTCGGCCTTCACGTGGAAGGCCAGCGCGTAGTCCGGCTTGCCGAAGCGCTGGTAGAGGCCGTCCTTCATCATCGCCAGCGCGCCGCCGATGCGCTCCTCGGCCGGCTGGCCGACCAGCATCAGGGTCCCCGACCAGGCTTTGCGGTCCTGGGCCATGCGGCGCGCCGTGCCCACCAGGCTGGTGATGTGCACGTCGTGCCCGCAGGAGTGGGCCACCGGCACCACATTGCCTTCCATGTCCTTCTGGGTCGCGGTGGAGGCGTTCGGCAGGCCGGACTTTTCCAGCATCGGCAGGCCGTCCATGTCGGCCCGCATCATGACCAGCGGGCCAGGCCCATTCTTCAGGATCGCCACCACGCCGGTGCCGCCCACGCCCTCGGTGACCTCGAAGCCGGCGGCGCGCAATTCCTGCGCCAGCCGCGCCGCCGTCTTCGTTTCGAGGAAGGACAGCTCGGGATTGCGGTGGAAGTGGTCGAACAGGGCGCCCAGGTGGGCGTCGTAGTCGCGGGCGACAGCCTTGGACAGTTCGGACGCCTGCAGTTGGGGAGCGGCGAGCAGGGGCGCGGCAAGGAGGGCGGTCAGCAGACGTTTCATGGGGAGGCGGGTGGTGGTGGAAAGCTTGAGTGTAGACGGTTTGACAGCGAAAAACTTCCCGGCAGGCATAAATTCATGGCTGCGGCTCTGCTGAAAGAATATTTCATTGATGAGCTCTTCATGAAAGAAGATTTCACTCTATTGCCTTCAGTAACCGTGTTGGCATGCCACGGGAGTGTCCGTTAAGCTTTTGCTATCGGTTTAATAACCCTGGCAGATCGGCAGAAGGAGCTGAAGGCCTCCGCGCTGTTGTTGATCTGGATTAAACGCCTCTCGCGCTTCGGTCCGAATGCTCGTATGATGGACCTGTGCGCCTTACCACAAGGTAGATACCATGCGCCCCCTCGTCATCGTCCCCGCGTGCACGCGTGATTTCGGCGAACATCCGTACCACGCGGCGCAGCACAAGTATGTCGACGCCGTCGTGCTCGGAGCCGACTGCGCCCCCATGATCCTGCCTTCGCTTGGCGCGTCGCTCGATCTGGAGACCATGTTCGGGCTGATCGACGGCATCATGCTCACCGGTTCCGCTTCCAACGTCCATCCGAGCTACTACTCGGAAGAGGTGCTCGACCCCAGCCTGCCGCAAGACCCCGCGCGCGACCAGACCACGCTGCCGCTGATCCGCGAAGCGGTCAAGCGCGGCGTGCCGATCATCGCGATCTGCCGCGGCTTCCAGGAGATGAACGTGGCGCTGGGCGGCAGCCTGCACCAGGCGGTGCAGGCGGTGCCGGGCAAGTTCGACCACCGCGAGAACCCCGAGCTGGGCATGGACGAGCAGTACGGCGACGCGCACCGGGTCAGGCTGACCGAGGGCGGATTCCTGCGCGGCATCCTGGAAGCCGACGAGATCCCCGTGAACTCGCTGCATGGCCAGGGCGTGAACGAGATCGCGCCCTGCCTGACGGTCGAGGCGGTGGCCGAGGACGGCCTGGTCGAAGCCTTCACGGTGAAGGACTCGCCCGGCTTCACGCTGGCGGTCCAGTGGCACCCCGAGTGGCGTATCCAGCACAATCCCTATTCGATGAAGATGTTCGGCGCGTTCGGGCAAGCCTGCCGCGCCTATCGAGAACAGCGCCGGAGCCGAGGATGACAGCCTATGAACCATGGGCTGCGCGTCCAGTCCCATAGCTTCCCTGCCTGCCGTACCCATCGCGCGCGCCATGGCGAGCCGCCTGCGCGCGCCTGACCTAGACAGTGAGGCAATCATGGCTATCCGCGAACATTTCAGTTATACCGACATGGAAGAGTGGCTCAATGCGAAGCGAGTCACCGAAATCGAATGCCTGGTCCCCGACCTGACCGGCGTCGCCCGCGGCAAGATCCTGCCGCGCGTGAAATTCACCGAGGATCGCGGCATGCGCCTGCCCGAGGTGGTGCTGGGCATGACCGTCACCGGCAACACGCCGGAGCGCGACGACGCCTATAACCGCGCCATCTCGGCCACCGACCGCGACATGATCCTGAAGCCCGACCCGACCACCATCACCATGGTGCCGTGGGCGGTGGACCCGACCGCCCAGGTCATCCACGACTGCTTCTTCGCCGACGGCAGCCCGGTCGACTTCGCCCCGCGCAGCGTGCTGCGGCGCGTGCTCAAGCTGTATGCGGAGCGCGGCTGGAAGCCGCTGGTCGCGCCCGAGCTCGAGTTCTACCTGACCGCCAAGAACATCGACCCCGACCTGCCGCTGGCCTCGCCCATCGGCCGCAGCGGGCGCGCCGAGACCAGCCGCCAGGTCTACAGCATCGACGCGGTCAACGAATTCGATCCGCTGTTCGAGGATATCTACGACTACTGCGACACCATGAACCTCGACGTCGACACCCTGATCCACGAGATCGGCGCCGGGCAAATGGAGATCAACTTCCAGCATGGCGACCCGCTCGGCCTGGCCGACAAGGTGTTCTACTTCAAGCGCACCCTGCGCGAAGCCGCGCTCAAGCACGACATGTACGCCACCTTCATGGCCAAGCCGATGGAAGGCGAGCCCGGCTCGGCGATGCACGTGCACCAGAGCGTGGTCGACGCCAAAACCGGGCGCAACATCTTCAGCAACGAGGACGGTTCGCCATCGAAGCTGTTCCACCAGTACATCGGCGGCCTGCAGCGCTACATGCCGTCGGCGATGGCCATCGTCGCTCCCTACGTCAACTCCTACCGCCGCATCGTGCGCCACACGGCCGCGCCGATCAACCTCCAGTGGGGCATGGACAACCGCACCGTGGGCTTCCGGGTGCCGGTGTCCGGGGCCCAGGACCGGCGCGTCGAGAACCGAGTCATCGGCGCCGACGCCAACCCCTATCTCGCCCTGGCAGTGACCCTGGCCTGCGGCTACCTTGGCATGACTGGGCAAGTCGAGCCTTCGGCGATGGTCGAAGGCAGCGCCTACGACATGCCGGTCGAGCTGCCCCAGGGCCTGTCCGAGGCCATCACCCTGCTGCGTCGCGAGGACCGCCTGCGCGACGCGCTGGGCGAGCGCTTCATCGACGTGTATTCGGCGGTGAAGGACCTCGAGCACCAGGAATTCATGCGTGTCATCAGCCCGTGGGAGCGCGAGCACCTGCTGCTGCACGTCTGAAGCGAGGACGGTCACGACGATGGGAGGAAACCATGGACGCCAAGCTCACGGCCGCGCCGCTGCGCGCGCAGGCCCCGGAAAGCTACGACACGCAGGCGCTGCAGCAGCTCGATGCGGCGCACTACCTGCATCCCTTCACCGACCACGCCGCCCTGCGTGAGCGCGGCGCGCGCGTGATGGTGCGCGGGGACGGCGTCTATGTCTGGGATTCCGAGGGCAACAAGATCATCGACGGCATGGCCGGCCTGTGGTGCGTGAACGCCGGCTACGGCCGCGCCAGCATCGCCGAGGCGGTGCACGCCCAGATGCTGGCGCTGCCCTTTTACAACAGCTTCTTCAACACCACCAACGTGCCGGCCGTGAAGCTGGCGGCCCTGCTGGCCAGCCTGGCGCCGCCGCAGTTCCAGCACGTGTTCTTCACCAGTTCCGGCTCGGAAGCCAACGACACCATCGTGCGCATGGTGCGGCGCTACTGGCAGCTGCAGGGCCAGCCCGAGCGCCAGGTCATCATCAGCCGCCGCAACGCCTACCATGGCAGCACCATGGCCGGGGCCTCGCTGGGCGGCATGGCGGCCATGCATGCGCAGGGCGGGCTGCCGATCCCCGGGATCGAGCACATCGAGCAGCCGCACTACGGCCTGCACGGCCGCGGCATGAGCGAGGCCGGCTTCGGGCTGGTGGCGGCCAGCTGGCTGGAAGACAAGATCCTCGAGCTGGGTCCGGACAAGGTGGCGGCCTTCATCGGCGAACCGGTGCAGGGAGCGGGCGGAGTGATCATCCCGCCGGCGACCTACTGGCCCGAGATCCAGCGCATCTGCGAGAAGTACGACATCCTGCTGGTCTCGGACGAGGTGATCTGCGGCTTCGGACGCCTGGGCACCTGGTTCGGCTGCGAGCTGATGCAGTCCAAGCCGGACCTGATCGTGTTCGCCAAGGGCGTCACCTCGGGCTATGTCCCGCTGGGCGGCGTGCTGGTGGGCAGCCGGGTGGCGCATGTCCTGATCGAGAAGGGCGGGGATTTCAACCACGGCTTCACGTATTCCGGGCATCCGGTCGCCTGCGCGGCGGCGCTGGAAAACCTGCGCATCCTGATCGAGGAAAAGCTGGTGGAGCGGGTCGCGCTGGAGACGGGCCCGCACCTGCGCGCCAGGTTCGCCGGCTTGACCGCGCATCCGTTGGTCGGCCATGCCGAGACCTGCGGGCTGGCCGCCGGCCTGAACCTGGTGCGGCGCAAAGGCGCCACGGTGCACGAATGCGAGGCCTTCCCGGCCGAGCAGGCGGTGGGGATGCTGTGCCGTCAGTTCATGTTCGATAACGGGGTGATCATGCGGGCGGTGGGGGATCGCATGATCGTCGCGCCGCCGCTGTCGATCACGGTGGCGGAGATCGACGAGATGGTGGAGAAGATCCGCTTCTGCCTGGACCTGACCTGGGACGAGGTGAACAAGCGGGGATGGCTCGCCTAGCCTTGCCGCTTGCCCAAAAAACTTGGGCCCCCTCGACGGGAGCCCAAGCGAATGTGAGGGCCGGAAAATCGTCGGCCTTAGCCTTCCTCAGACCGCCGCGATCTTCAGTTCTCCGTGATTCTTGAACACCTGCGGCGCCAGCGAGCCGATGAACATCCCCGCGAACGCTGCCAGCAGGCCCGCCAGCTGGCCCGGGAAATGCTCGCCCCAGGTGGTCACGCCTTCGAAGAACAGCAGCCAGGTCACGATGCCCGCCGCGATCGACAGGATCGCGCCCTGGGTGGTCGCGCGCTTCCAGTACAGGCCCATCACCAGCGGCACGAAGGCGCCCACCAGGGTCACCTGATAGGCGCTCGACACCAGTTCGTAGATCGAGGTGCCTTCCATCGCGATCGCATAGGCCAGCACCAGGGCCGCGAAGATCACCACCGTCACGCGCATCGCCAGCAGTTGCTGTTTGTCGCTCATGCCCGGCCTGAGGTGCTTGAGGATGTTCTCGACGAAGCTGGTGGAGGGCGCCAGCAGGGTGGCCGAGGAAGTGCTCTTGATCGCCGACAGCAGGGCGCCGAAGAACAGGATCTGCATGATCAGCGGCATCTCGGTCATGATGAAGGTCGGCAGCAGGCGCTGGTAGTCGTTCTTGGCCAGTTCCATCGCCGAGCCGCCCATCACCACCACGGCCGCGGCCACGATGAACATCGGCACGAAGGCGAACAGGATGTAGCTGGCGCCGCCGATCACGGCGCCGGTGCGCGCGGTCGGCGCGTCCTTGGCCGACATCACGCGCTGGAACACGTCCTGCTGGGGGATCGAGCCGAACATCATGGTGATGGCCGCGCCGATGAAGAACATGATGTCGGTGAAGCTCGGCTCCGGCAGCACGCGCCACAGGTCGGCCTGCTGGGCCATCGCCAGCACCTTGTCCGAGCCGCCGGCCAGGTCGGCCGCGAACACGGCGATCACGCTCATGCCCACCACCAGCACGATCATCTGGATGAAGTCGGTGATCGCCACCGCCAGGAAGCCGCCCACCACCACGTAGATCAGCACCGCCAGGGTGCCCACGATCATGCCGGTGGCCGGCGCCATCGCGCCATTGGTCAGCACCGAGAACACCAGGCCCAGGGCGGTGATCTGCGCCGCCACCCAGCCCAGGTAGCTCAGGATGATGGCGACCGAGCAGAAGATCTCGATGCCCTTGCCGTAGCGCTGGCGGTAATAGTCGCCAATGGTCAGCAGATTGAGTTTATAGAGCTTGGTGGCGAAGAACAGGCCGACCAGGATCAGGCAGGTGCCCGCGCCGAAGGGGTCTTCGATCACCGCGTTCAGGCCGCCCTGGACGAACTTGGCCGGCACGCCCATCACGGTCTCGGCGCCGAACCAGGTGGCGAAGGTGGTGGTGATCACCATGATCAGCGGCAGGCTGCGGCCGGCCACGGCGAAGTCGGCGGTGTTCTTGATCCGCGTGCCCGCCCACATCCCGAGGCCGAGAGTCCCCAGCAGGTAGAGCACGACGAAAATGATCAAAGTGGTGTTCATGCGGTGTGTGCTCCGAGAGACGAAAATTATCGGGCGGAAAATCCGCGATTATAAGGGCAGAAACTGGCGCCTGGATCAGGTCTGTGTGGTTTTTGTCTAGGTATCGTATACGAATAGAAACAACATCCAGACGCAAAAAAGCCCGCCGTGGGCTGACCATGGCGGGCTTTGGGAGAGGGGCGGGATCAGAGGCCGAGCAGGGCGCCTTTGCCGGTCCACAGCGGGAAGGCGTCGGCGCAGGCGCCGTGCACGATGGCCACTGCGCCGGAGACGCAGGTCAACACGCACATGGCCATCTTTCCGTAAGGTAGGGAGAGCGGTTTCATAGTTATTTTGCTATTGAATTCTGAATGTTGATAGTTTATCGCCGAGCTCAGATGTTGTGAAATTGATCCTGTTAATGGATCTGATAGGGTCTTGCATCGCCGGGCGGCGCGGTAGAATCGGTGGACATCTTCGGCACGGGAGACGAGCATGACGGCGATTAACTGGCATGAACGCGCTGCGGCGCTGGCGGCGGACGGGCGGGCATTCATCGACGGCTGGCGGGTGGACGCCCGCAGCGGGCAGCGGTTCGACAGCACGTCGCCGGTCGACGGCCGCAAGCTGGCCGAGGTGGCCCGCTGCGATGCGCAGGACGTCGACCTGGCGGTGGCGGCCGCGCGCCGCGCTTTCGAGGACCGGCGCTGGGCCGGCAAGGCGCCGGCCGAGCGCAAGCGGGTGCTGATCCGCTTCGCCGAACTGATGCTGGCCCACCGCGAGGAACTGGCCCTGCTGGAGACCCTGGACATGGGCAAGCCGATCCGCTACAGCCTGAGCGTGGACGTGCAGCTGGCCCAGAACTGCATCCGCTGGTATGGCGAGGCCACCGACAAGATCTACGACCAGGTCGCGCCCAGCCCCGAGGACAGCCTGGCCCTGATCACGCGCGAGCCGGTCGGCGTGGTGGCGGCGATCATCCCCTGGAACTATCCGATGCTGATGGCGGCCTGGAAGATCGGCCCGGCCCTGGCGGCGGGCAACAGCCTGGTGCTCAAGCCCTCCGAGAAGGCCCCGTTGTCCTCCCTGCGGCTGGCCGAGCTGGCGCTCGAGGCCGGCGTGCCGCCGGGCGTGTTCAACGTCCTGCCGGGCTACGGCGACGAAGCCGGCAAGGCCCTGGCCCTGCACATGGACGTGGACTGCATCGCCTTCACCGGCTCCACCCGGGTGGGCAAGCAGATCCTGCAGATGGCCGGGCAGTCCAATCTCAAGCGCGCCTGGACCGAGCTGGGCGGGAAGTCGGCCAACATCGTGTGCGCGGACTGTCCGGACCTCGACGCGGCGGTGGCGAGCGCGGTCGGCTCGATCTATTTCAACCAGGGCGAGAGCTGCAACGCGCCCTCGCGGCTGTTCGTGGAGGAGTCGATCCGCGAGGCTTTCCTGGAGAAGGCGCTGCGCCTGGTCCCGCGCCACGCGCCGGGCGATCCGCTGGACGAGCAGACCGTGATGGGCGCCATCGTCGACCAGATCCAGATGAAGACGGTGCTCGGCTATATCGAGGACGGCAAGGCGGCCGGGGCCAGGCTGCTGGCCGGCGGCGGCGCGGCGCGCCAGGACAGCGGCGGCCTGTACATCGAGCCGACCCTGTTCGACGGGGTGGACGCGAGCATGCGCATCGCGCGCGAGGAGATCTTCGGGCCGGTGCTGTCGGTGCTGTCCTTCACCGACCTGGACGAGGCGGTGCGCCAGGCCAACAGCACGCCCTACGGGCTGGCGGCGGCGGTCTGGACGCGCGACATGAGCAAGGCGATCCGCACCGCCAGGGCGCTGCGGGCGGGAACGGTGCATGTGAACCAGTACGACAACGACGACATCACGGTTCCCTTCGGCGGCTACAAGCAGTCGGGCAACGGCAGGGACAAGTCGCTCCACGCCTTCGACAAGTACACGGAGCTGAAGACGACCTGGATCCAGGTCTAGGAGCCTGGGCGGCAGTAGGAAACCCTCGTGCCGCGCGGACTCCTGGGGCGCGGGAAGGCGGCGCGAGCGGCGCGCCGCCTGGGCAAGGGCCGGTGCTATAGTGGACTTCCCGAAGCATCAGCGGGAAGAGCAATGAGCGACGGCATGCGCGAGTTCCTGCGCGAACACGGTATCCACGAGGTCGAGTGCGTCATCACCGACATGACGGGCATCGCGCGTGGAAAAATCCTCCCGAAGGACCTCTTCCTCGACGGCGACCACATGCGGCTGCCCAAGAGCGTGCTGCTCAACACGGTCAACGGCGAGCAGCCCAACAATACGCCCTACGTGGGCAGCACCGATCCCGACATGGTCTGCGTGCCCGACCCGGCCACGATGCGCGTGGTGCCCTGGGCCTCCGAGCGCGTGGCCCTGGTGATCCACGATTGCCAGGAGTTCGACGGCACGCCGGTCGAGCTGGCGCCGCGCTCGGTGCTGCGCCGGGTGCTGCGGCAGTACGCGGCGCGCGGCTGGCGCCCGGTGGTTGCGCCGGAGATGGAGTTCTACCTGGTCGCCCGCAACACCGATCCGCACCAGCCCCTGAGCCCGCCCACGGGCCGCACCGGCATGACGGAACTGGGCCGCCAGTCCTATTCGATCGACGCGGTGAACGACTTCGATCCCTTCTTCCTGGAGTTGTCGGACTTCTGCAAGCGCCACGAGCTGGGCGTCGAGACCCTGATCCACGAAGCCGGGGCGGGGCAGATGGAAATCAACTTCGCCCACGGCGACGCGCTGGAACTGGCCGACCGCGTCTTCCTGTTCAAGCGGGCGGTGCGCGAGACCGCGCTACGGCACGGCATCTTCGCCACTTTCATGGCCAAGCCGATGGAGACCGAGCCGGGCAGCGCCATGCACGTGCACCAGAGCGTGGTGGACGCCGCCACCGGGCGCAACGTCTTCTCGAATGAGGACGGCGGACCGAGCGCGCTGTTCTTCCACTTCATCGCGGGGCTGGAGCGCTACGTGCCGGACGCCCTCCTGATGTTCGCGCCCCACGTGAATTCCTACCGCCGCCTGTCGCGCTTCCAGAACGCGCCGACCAACGTGCGCTGGGGCTACGACAACCGCACCTGCGGCATCCGGGTGCCAAACTCCTCGCCCCAGGCCAGGCGGGTGGAGAACCGGGTGCCGGGCGTGGACGTGAATCCCTACCTGGCGATGGCGGCCACGCTCAGTTGCGGCCTGCTGGGGATGGTCGAGGGCTTGAGGCCGTCGGAGCCGACGCCGGACAGCGCCGAGCAGGTCAACGACGACCTGCCGCGCGACCTGGAAGACGCGATCCTGCGGATGCGCCAGTGTCCGCAACTGGGAGCGATGCTGGGAGAGTTGTTCGTGCAGGCCTATTGCGAGGTCAAGGAGCTGGAGTACGCGACCTTCAGCCGGGTGATCAGCTCGTGGGAGCGGGAGCACCTGATGCTGCTGGTCTGACGCGCGGCCGTGCTGCTAGGGGCAGGGCAAGGTGACCGTCAAGCGGGTCATCCCCGCGCCCGTATCCATGCTCACGCTTCCGCCCTGCACCTCGGCCATCAGCTTGATCGAATACGTCCCCAGCCCTGTCCCGCCGACCTTGTCCGCCGTCGCATACTTGTCGAAGAAGCGCTCGCGCATCCCGGCCGGCACCTCGCCCGGATTGTCGATCATGACGTGCAGGTTGCCGTAGCCCGGCGCAATGTAGACCCGCACCGCGCCCCCTTCGGGCGAGGCTTCCACCGCATTCTTGAAGACGTTGTTGAACAGCGAATAGCACAGCAGCGGCTCGCCCAGGCACATCACGTCCTGCGGGGCCTCGTAGCGGATCACCACGTCCTTGCCGGCGCAGGACAACTGCACCTGCTTGCTCACCTTGGACAGCAAGGCCCCCAGGTCGAACATCTGCAGCACGGGCTGGTAATTCCCCTGTTCCATCCGGTAGATGTCGAGGGTGCGGTTGATCATCTCGAGCGCGTTGCAGGCCGCTTCTTCGATCATGCGCGCCTGTTCTTCCTGCGCCTCGCTCAGGCTGCCGTTCAGGAGCGCCTGGCTGCCGTGCAGGGCCACGGCGATCGGGCTCTTGAGGTCGTGGCGGGTCATGCGTTCGACGTCCTCGCGCAGGCGCGCGTTCTCGATCAGCAGCTCGTTCTGGCGCTTGAGGTCCTGCATCGCGGTCGCCAGCATCAGGTGGGCCGACAGGCGCGCCTTGAGGATGGTCGGATCGGCCGGCTTGGACACGTAGTCCACCGCGCCCAGTCGCAGGCCGGCCACCACGTCCTCGGTGCCGTCGCGCGCCGACAGGAAGATGATCGGGATGTGGGCCGTCTTCGGATTGGCCTTGAGCTGGCGGCAGACTTCGTAGCCGTCCATCACCGGCATCATGATGTCGAGCAGGATCAGGTCGAGGTGGAAAGCCTCGGCGATCTCCAGCGCCTTCTTGCCGCTGATCGCGACCTTGATCGCATAGTCGTCCTTCAGCACCCCGGCCAGCACCTCGATGTTGGTCGGGATGTCGTCCACGATCAGCACCGTGCATTTCTTGACCCGTTCGACGATGGGCTGGTCCAGGCCGATCACGTTCGAGGGCGGCAAGGCCGGAGCAGGGGCGGGGGCCGGCGCGGCGCTCACCGGAGCCGGCGCCGCAGCCGGCGCGGGCGCCGGACGGGGCGGACGCGAGAAGGGCGAAGGCGGCGCATCCAGGGTGATCCCGAGCATGTTCATGAACTTGCTGGCGAAGCTGTGCACCGTGAAAGGCTTGATCATGTAGGCGTTCACGCCCGCCTGCAGCGCCGTGCGCACCGAAGCGGGATTGGCTTCGGCGGTCAGCATCATGAAGGGCGTGTGCGCGTAGCGGTGGTCGCCCCGCATCCACTTGAGCAGGTCGATGCCGCTCATCACCGGCATGCCCCAGTCGCCCACGACGATGTCGATCTGCTGCTTGCGCATCAGGTCCTGGGCGGTCTTGCCGTTATCGGCCTGGAACACGTTCAGGTAGCCGAGTTCGGCCAGCACCTGGCGCACGTGGGTGCGGATCAGGAGGTAATCGTCGACGATGAGGATGGCGGCGGACTTGTCCATGATGTTTATGGCAACTTAATTTAATGCAGTGTAACAACTAATTTTCGCTGCGCCTATGTGTCCAAAACGCCACTGTCGCGTGATCTGGCCGTTTTATTGTCGAGTTGTGCTTGTTTTTGCGTTTACTTGCGTGTTTGCGCGTGTTTGGGTAAAGTGGGCGGACTGAACATATCGGAGAGCCCATGCAACTGGCGGAAGAACGGCGGCAGGCGATCGTCGAGGCAGTGGAGCGCGAAGGGCGCGTGCTGGCCGTCGAACTGGCGCGCCGGCTGAACACCTCGGAAGACACGATCCGGCGCGACCTGCGCGAGCTGGACGCCTCGGGCCAGCTGCGCCGCGTGCACGGCGGGGCCATGCGCCTGCGGCGCGAGGTCAGCTTCAACGAGCGGGCCGAGGTCGACCTGGCGCGCAAGGGCCAGCTGGCGCAAGCCCTGCGCGCCCTGATCCGTCCCGGCGAGACCGTCATCATGGACGCCGGCTCGACCCACCTCGCGCTGGCGCGCCAGCTCGAGGACGGCTGCTGCGCCGCCATCATCACCGACAGCCCGGCGATCGCCCTGGCGCTGGGGAGCCTGCGCCGCACCCGCATCGTGCTGCTGGGCGGGACCTACGATCCCGACGCCGGCGCCGTGCTCGGTCCCTCGACCCTGGCCGAGGTGCAGCGCCTGCGCGCCGACCTGGCCCTGGTGGGCGTGTGCGGCCTGGACTCCGAGCGCGGCCTGGCCGCCATCAACCCGGAAGAGGCGGCGATCAAGGCCGCCATCCTGGCCGGCAGCGCGCGCCGCGCGGTCGCGGTGCTCAACGAGCGCCTGGACGGCAGCGCGCCCTTCCTGTTCGGCAGCCTGGCCGAGATCGACCACCTGGTGCTGGAGGGCGACGCCGCCACCGACACCGTCCAACGCTTGCGCACGGCCCATCCGGCGCTCGACATCCAATTCGCAGGAAAGGCAAAGGCATGAACCGGATTTCCACCACCAGCACGCAGACCGTCGAAGCGGGACGCTGGGCCATCTCGACCGTCTTCCTGCTCAACGGCATGGGCATCGGCCTGTGGGCCGCCCACGTCCCGGTGGTGCAGGCGCGCATGGGCATCGACACCTCGACCCTGAGCATGGTGCTGCTGACCATCGCCGCCGGCGCGCTGCTGGCGATGCCGCTGATGGGCGGCCTGACCTCGCGCTTCGGCACGCGCCGCACCACCCTGGTCTCGGGCTTCGCCTTCGCGTTGCTGCTGGGCCTCATCATGAAGGTGGGCGAGCTGCCGCTGCTGTTCGCGACGGCCTTTCTGTTCGGCGTCTGCAACGGCGCGCTGGACGTGGCGATGAACGCCAACGCCAGCGAAGTCGAAACCGCGCGCGGGCGGCCGACCATGTCGTCGTTCCACGGCTTCTTCAGCCTGGGCGGCCTGATCGGCGCGGCGCTGGGCGGCCTCATCATCGGCCAGGGCCTGGGCCACGGCGAGGGCGCGATCATGATGGCGGTGGCCACCGCCGTGGTGCTGGCGCTGGCGGCGCCGCGCGTGATGGCCTTCGCGCCGACCCATGGCGCCGGCAGCCATTTCAGCCTGCCGCGCGGCGCGGCCATCGGCCTGGGCCTGCTGGCCATGCTGTGCTTCGCGGTCGAGGGCGCGCTGGTGGACTGGAGCGGCCTCTTGATGCAGGAGCGCACCGGCGCCGATCCGGCCACGGCGGCGCTCGGGTTCTCGGCCTTCTCGGTGGCGATGGCGGCCTGCCGTTTCGCCGGCGACCGCCTGATCGTACGCTTCGGCGCGCTGCGCATCATGGTGGCGGGCGGGGTGGCGATGTTCGCCGGGCTGGCGACGGCCGTGCTGAGCACCCACTTCCTGCTGTCGGCCTGCGGCTTCGCGCTGATCGGGCTGGGGGCGGCCAACGTGGTGCCGCTGCTGTTCGGCGCGGCCTCGCGTATTCCGGGGATGAGCGCCGGGGCTGGCGTGGCGGCGGTGGCGACCCTGGGCTATGGCGGACTGTTGCTGGCACCGCCGGTGCTGGGGTGGATTGCGACCCAGTCGAGCGTGATGATGGCCTTGGGGGTGTTGTCGCTGTCGGGGTTGGTGATCGCGCTGAGTGCGCGTGTGGTCAAAGGGCACGCCTGAAGCCCATTGCGGCTTAGTTGGCTTTAAGACGTCGTTCCGGCGAAGGCCGGAACCTAAGTTCGTTGAGCAGCCGGTCTGCATGCAAACTTGGGTTCCGGCCTTCGCCGGAACGACGGTCTTCGGGCTAGCTAATCAATCAAACCTAGCGTGTCGGATACTCGCGCAAAACCTGGTAGCCGCCGCGCGACTCGACCAGGGCATAGCTTCGCGCTTGCCACAATACGCTTGGTCCTGACGCTGGTAGCTTGCAGCCCACAGCGCGCCGCGCCATGGTCACGTGCGGCCGATAGGCCCGCTGCTCCGGCTGCAAGCCGAGCGAGACCAGCGCCTCGCCCAACCGCGCGTGCAGCGCCAGCAGTTCCGGCGGTTCCCCATGCGGCTCCAGCACCGCCAGCCCGCGCGGCCACAGCACCGCGCGCCCGATCTCGACCGCGAAAGGGTCGAAAGGCAGCGCCAGCCCGTCCAGCAGTTCGGGCAGGCGCTCGTCCGGCAGGTTGCCGAGGAAGTGCAGGGTAAGGTGCAGCTTGTCGTCCGCGACCGGCGCGGCGTCCTGGGGCCAGCCCCAGGCGTCGCGCCACTCGCGCAGCTGTTCGCGGATGAAGGGATCGGGCCAGAGCGCCAGGAACAGACGGGTGGTCTTGTCGGCGCTCATGGCGGCGGCTCAGAAGCAGTGTTCGGGGCCGGGGAAGCTGCCGTCCTTCACCGCCGCCACATAGGCGGTGACGGCGGCCTCGATGCTGGTCTGGCCTTCCATGAAGTTCTTCACGAAGCGCGCCTTGCGGCCCGGGAAGACGCCCAGCAGGTCGTGCATGACCAGCACCTGGCCCGAGCAGTCCGGGCCGGCGCCGATGCCGATGGTGGGAATGGCCAGCAGCTCGGTGACTTCCTTGCCCAGCGCGGCCGGAATCGCCTCCAGCACCACCAGGGTGGCGCCCGCCGCCTGCACCGCCTTCGCGTCCAGCTTCAGCTGCTCGGCCGCGGCGTCGGTCTTGCCCTGCACCTTGAAGCCGCCGAAGGCGTGCACGAACTGCGGGGTCAGGCCGATGTGGGCGCACACCGGAATGCCGCGCTCGACCAGGAAGCGGATGGTGTCGGCGACCCAGGCGCCGCCTTCGATCTTGACCATCTGGGCGCCGGCGCGCATCAGCTGCACCGCGCTGTCATAGGCCTGCTGGGGCGTGCCGTAGCTGCCGAAGGGCATGTCGGCCAGCACCAGGGCGCGCTGGGCGCCGCGCGCCACCGAAGCGGTGTGATACACCATGTCGGCCACCGTCACCGGCAGGGTCGAATCGTGGCCGGCGCAGACCATGCCGAGCGAATCGCCGATCAGCAGCACTTCGACGCCGCAGCGGTCCATCAGGGCCGCGAAGCTGGCGTCGTAGGCGGTCAGCATGGCGATCTTGTCGCCGGCGGCGCGCATGGCCAGCAGCGCGGGAACGGTCACGGCCTTCGGCGCCGGCTTCGGCGCCTCGTTGCCGGTCGTGTCCTTGCTCCCAAGATAAGCGCTCATATAAATCCTTTAGAAAAACAAACGTCCAGACCGCGTAGTGTAATGCGGTCGCCGCCAATCCGCTGGTGGCGGACTAGGAACGGAAAATGAAGTAGACGGCGCCCACCAGGCAGAGGGCCGCCCATACGTAGTCGAGCTTGAACGGCTCGTTCATGTAGAACATCGCGAAGGGCACGAAGACCGAGAGCGTGATCGCTTCCTGCATGATCTTCAGTTGCGCCAGGCTGAACTGGGTGTGGCCGATGCGGTTGGCCGGCACCTGCAGCAGGTATTCGAACAGGGCGATGCCCCAGCTCACCAGGGCCGCCACGTACCAGGCGCGCGAGTTCAGGCTCTTCAGGTGGCCGTACCACGCGAAGGTCATGAAGATGTTCGACAGGATGAGCAGGCCCGCGGTCTGGGCCCAGACGGGAATCGGCATGTCAGTCGGTCCGGGTAATGAATTGTCCGGCCACCTGCGGCACGAAGCCGGCCGCCGGGCCGAGTCCGGGGATGGCCAGGTCGGGGGCGATCTCGAGCAGCGGCGCCAGCACGAAGGCGCGTTCGTGCATGCGCGGGTGGGGCACGGTCAGCGTGGCGGTGGCGATGCTGCGCTCGCCGTACAGCAGCAGGTCGAGGTCGAGCGTGCGCGGGGCGTTGCGGTAGGGACGCTCGCGCCCGTGCGCCTGTTCGATGCCCTGCAGGGCTTCCAGCAAGGCCTGGGGCGCGAGTTCCGTGTCGAGCGCGGCCACGGCGTTGACGTAGTCGTCGCCGCCGGAATCGATCGGGGCGCTGCGGTACAGGCTGGACGCGGCCAGCAGGCGCGCTCCGGGAAGCGCACGCAGGCGCTCGATCGCATCGAGCACGTTGGCGCGCGCGTCGCCCAGGTTGGCGCCGATGCCTACGTAGGCGATCATTCGCCGCCGGCGCTCTCGGGCGCCGCGGCCGGCGCGCCTTCGCCGCTGGGCTTGCGGGAACGGCGGCGGCGCTTCTTGGGCGCGGCCCCGCCTTCACGCTCGCGGGTGCTGGCGGCCGCCACCAGGCGTTCGCGCTCGCCGCCCTCGGCGTCGTAGAACTCGGTCCACCATTCGCCGATCTCGGCCGGCAGTTCGCCCGAGGCGCAGCGCAGCAGCAGGAAGTCGTAGCCGGCGCGGAAGCGTGGGTGCTCGAGCAGCTTGTAGGGCGCGCGGCCGGCGCGGCGCTCGAAGCGCGGCTGCATGGCCCAGATGTCGCGCATGTCGGTGGCGATGCGGCGCTGCAGGGCCAGGTTGTCGGTCTGGGTCTCGAGCACGTCGTCGGCCGCCAGGTGCAGGGCCGGGATCGGCGCCTCGCCCGCGGCGCGGTAGGCGTTCCACTTTTCCAGCACCTGGTGCCACAGGAGCGACGCGAACAGGAAGCCGGGCGAGACGCCCTTGCCGGCCTTGACCCGGTTGTCGGTCGACTCCAGCGCCAGGGTCACGAACTTCATGCCGATCGGCTGCTCCAGCACCACGTCCAGCAGCGGCAGCAGGCCATGGTGCAGGCCGGCCGCGCGCAGCTCCTTCAGGCAGGCCAGGGCGTGACCCGAGAGCAGCAGCTTGAGCATCTCGTCGAATACGCGCGCCGCCGGCACGTTGTCGATCAGGGGCGCCATCACGGGGATCGGGGCGCGGGTCGAGGGCTCGATGGTGAAGCCCAGCTTGGCCGCGAAGCGCACCACGCGCAGCATGCGCACCGGGTCTTCGCGGTAGCGTGCTTCCGGCATGCCGATGATGCGCAGGCACTTGGCGCGGATGTCCTCGATGCCGCCGTGGTAGTCCAGCACGCTCTGGGTGGCCGGATCGTAGTACATGGCGTTGATGGTGAAGTCGCGCCGCGCCGCATCCTCGTGCTGGGGGCCGAAGTTATTGTCGCGCAGGACCCGGCCATGCTCGTCCTTGGGCGCGTTGTTGCTGCCGTTGCCGCGGAAGGTGGTCACCTCCAGCAGCTCCTGGCCGAACATCACGTGCACGATCTGGAAGCGGCGGCCGATGATGAAGGCGCGCCGGAACAGGCGCTTGACCTCTTCGGGCGTGGCGTCGGTGGCGATGTCGAAGTCCTTGGGCTTGACGCCCAGCAGCAGGTCGCGCACGGCGCCGCCCACCACGAAGGCCTTGAAGCCGGCTTCCTGCAGGGTCTGGGTCACCCGGACCGCATTGGGCGACACGTTCTTCGGGTCGATCCGGTGCTCGTCCGGCCCCAGGATCACTGGTTCGCTCGGATCTCGCTGGTCTTTGACGCCAAGGATTTTGCGGATGAATTTTTTAATCATTGAATAAACGGATGGTTGGCCAGCCCTGCTGCGCCGCATGGGCTTCCAGCGCGCTGCTGGGGTTGGTGGCGACCGGGTGGGACACGACGGACAGCAGCGGGATGTCGTTGTGCGAATCGCTGTAGAAATGGCTGCGCTCGAAGCTCGCGAAGGGGCGGCCGAGGCGTTCCAGCCAGGCGTGCATGTGGGTGATCTTGCCGGGCCCCGAGGTCGGGGTGCCGGCCAGCCTGCCCGTGAGATTGCCCGCGGCGTCCAGCTCGGGCATGGCGGCGATGTGGTGCTCGACGCCGAAGGCGGCCGCGATCGGCGCCGTGATGTAATGGTTGGTGGCGGTGATGATCGCCACCAGGTCGCCGGCGTCGAGGTGCTCGCGCACCAGGCGCAGGGCCTGGGGGCGGATCGCCGGTTCGATCACTTCCCGCATGTACCGGGCGTGCAGGGCGTCCAGATCGCGGCGCGGGAAGCGCGCCAGGGTGCCGAGCGCGAACTCGAGGTATTCGACCGGGTCGAGCACCCCGGCCTGGTACTGGGCGAAGAATTCGTCGTTGCGGCGGCGGAAGGCCGCTTCGTCGACGGCGCCCACGCGCACCAGGAACTCGCCCCATTCGTAGTCCGAATCGATCGGCAGCAGGGTATGGTCGAGGTCGAACAGTGCAAGGTGTTTCATGCTGTGCTTAGTCTCTTTGTTCCGGCTGCTGGTGTTCTTGCAGCAATAAATCGCGCAGCAGCGGCAGGGTGACCGGACGCTGGGTCTCGAGCGAATACTGGTCGAGGGCGTCCAGCATGGTCGCCAGGGAACGCATGTCGCGTTTGAAATGTGACAACAAATAGGGTAACACGCTCGCCGACAGCGTCAACCCGCGCGCCTCGGCCGCCTGGGTGAGGGCGGCGATCTTCTCGTCGTCCGACAGGCCGTGGATCTGGTAGACCAGGCCCCAGCCCATGCGGGTGCGCAGGTCCTCGCGCACCTGCAGCAGGGCGGGCGGCACCGGGCCGGTGCAGACCATGTAGGCGCCATGCTCGCGGATCTGGTTGAACAGGGCGAAGGCGTCGATCTGGCGCTCGGGGCTGAGGCGGTCGCAGTCGTCGAGCAGGTAGAGGCTCACCTCCGGCAGGTAGGTGAACTGGTCTTCCGGCGCGTCGCAGGCGATGTAGCGCGAGCCCTGGCTGGCGGCCAGGGCCTGCAGCAGATGGGTCTTGCCGGCGCCGCTGTCGCCCCACAGGTAGGCGAAATGCTCGCGCGAAGCGCGCTGCGCGAACTGGTGCATCAGGTGCGCCAGTTCGGCATTTTCTCCTACCTGGAAGGTGTCCAGGCTATGCGCCGGTTCGGCGCCCAGGTCAAGCACCAGCTGTTTCATGGTGTCGGGTGAGTGGGTAAACCCATGCAAGAAAGATCATAAGCGTCAGGCATTATAGAAGCTGCTGCGCAGATAGTGGCTGCGGACGTGGCGGAATCCCACCATCAGCACCGCCGACGCGGGCAGGGCCAGCAGCACGCCGGCGAAGCCGAACAGCTCGCCGAAGGCCATCAGGGCGAAGATCACGGCCAGCGGATGCAAGCCGATGCGCTCGCCGACCAGGCGTGGCGTCAGGATGAAGCTTTCCAGCAGCTGGCCGACGGTGTAGATGACGGCGACCCAGATCACCGCGCTCCAGCCGGCGAACTGTAGCAGCGCCGCCACCAGCGCCAGCAGCATGCCCAGGCCGAAACCCAGGTAGGGTACGAAGCCGAGCAGGCCGGTGAGCACCCCCACCGGCAGGGCCACGTCCAGGCCGATCAGGGCCAGGGCCGCCGAGTAGTACACGGCCAGCACGATCATCACGAGGAGCTGGCCGCGCAGGTACTGGGCCAGCAGTTCGTCGGTCTCGCGCGCCATGCCCACCACCTGGCCGACGTAGCGGCGCGGGATCGCGCCCTCGATGCGCGCCAGCAGGGCGTGCCAGTCGAGCAGCAGGTAGAACAGCACCACCGGCACCAGGGTCAGGGTGGCGATCCAGCCCAGCAGGGCGCTGCCGCCGACCCGCACCTTGGCCAGGATGGTGGTCCAGACGTCGCTGCCGCTGGCCGCCACCTGCTGGGTGAGGATCTCGCGCAGGCCGGCGCTGTCGAGCTTGACGTTGATGCCGTACTGGGCCAGCCAGGGCGAGAACATGGTGTCGAGCTTGGTGAAGAAGGCCGGAATCTTCGCCTGCAGCAGCGGAATCTCGGCGCGCAGCACCGGCACCACGATCAGCACCAGGGCCAGCACCGCCAGGAAGAAGGCGGTGATCACCACCGAGACCGCGAGCAGGCGCGGCATGCGGCGGTTCAGGCGGTCGACCGCGCCGCCCAGCATGTAGGCCAGGATCGCCGAGGCGATGAAGGGCGACAGGATGGACCCGAGGGTGTACAACAGCAGCGCCACCGCCAGCCAGAGCGCCAACCAGAATGTCGATTGTTTCTGCTCCGGAGTGAGAAAAAATGGCATGCGATGGGTTGTTTGATCGTTAAACGGGTTGCGAAAGGGCCGTTTTGCTAAAATAGCGGATTGACCAGGCTTCTGGTCTACCGCCTTCTATTTTACCGCCTCCGCTGCCAAATACCATGAGCCAACCATCTAATGTTTCTCTCTCCTACCGCGACGCGGGTGTCGACATCGATGCCGGCGACGCCCTGGTCGAAGCGATCAAACCTTTCGCCAAGCGCACCATGCGCGAGGGCGTCCTGGGCGGCATCGGAGGTTTCGGTGCGCTGTTCGAGATCAGCAAGAAGTACAAGGAGCCGGTGCTGGTCTCGGGCACCGACGGCGTGGGCACCAAGCTCAAGCTGGCCTTCGAGCTGAATCGCCACGACACGGTCGGCATCGACCTGGTCGCCATGAGCGTGAACGACATCCTGGTGCAGGGCGCCGAGCCGCTGTTCTTCCTCGACTACTTCGCCTGCGGCAAGCTGGACGTGCCGACCGCCACCGACGTGGTCAAGGGCATCGCCCAGGGCTGCGAGCAGGCCGGCTGCGCCCTGATCGGCGGCGAGACCGCCGAGATGCCGAGCATGTACCCGGACGGCGAATACGACCTGGCCGGCTTCGCCGTCGGCGCGGTGGAAAAGTCGCAGATCATCGACGGCAGCAAGATCGCCCCGGGCGACGTGGTGCTGGGCCTGGCCTCCTCGGGTGCGCACTCCAACGGCTATTCGCTGGTGCGCAAGATCATCGAGGTGGCCAAGCCCGACCTGGAAGCCGACTTCCACGGCCGCAAGCTGGCCGACGTGCTGATGGCGCCGACCCGCATCTACGTCAAGCCGCTGCTGGCCCTGATGCAGTCGATGGAGGTGAAGGGCCTGGTGCACATCACCGGCGGCGGCCTGGTCGAGAACATCCCGCGCGTGCTGGCCGATAACCTCACCGCGGTCCTGGACGGCAAGTCCTGGACCATGCCGCCGCTGTTCCAGTGGCTGCAGCAGCATGGCGGCGTGGCCGACGCCGAGATGCACCGCGTGTTCAACTGCGGCATCGGCATGACCGTCATCGTGGCCAAGGAAAACGCCGACGCCGCGATGGCCCAGCTCCAGGCCGCCGGCGAGACCGTGTACCGCATCGGCGAGATCCGCGCCCGCGAAGAAGGCCAGGCCCAGACCGTCGTCGTCTGAGGTTTGCGGCGCGAACGCCGCTCGCCCGGCCCGCCATGCGGACCGGGGAGCGGCGTTTTTCTTTGGGCGAAGCGTTCGCTACCAGCGTTCGCTACCAGCGTTCGCTACTCACGCGAGGGGAAGATCCCTTCGAGGCAGATGATGTAGTTGATGCCCAGCGAAGGCTGCATGGTGCTGACGCTGGCGCTCACGCTCACCGGGACCGCGATCGGCGCGCCGGTGCCGTTGTTCGGGCCGGTGACGGCGTCGGCCTGGCCCGAGAGCTTGGTGGCGACGCTGGCGCTGTTCAGCACCACGGTGGGCGCGGCGCCATTGCCGACATAGATGTTGGCCAGGCCCGGGCCGCCGCCGCTGCTGCCCAGGGCCGCGCCTTCGGATGGCACCGCGCTGCCCGGGCTGGCGGTGGTGGCGTGCAAAGTCGAGGTGGCGCTCAGCTGGCTGCCCTGGATGCTGACCGGGTGTTCATGCTTGGGCAGGTGGGCGGCGTCGATGGTGACGCTGGCGGTCCCGCTGGCGGTGAAGCTGCTGCTGTCGCTGCCCATCGGCTGGCCCTGCTCGACCGGAGACAGGCCCGGCCCGTTGCCCATCCCGACCAGGGTGCGCCCGCGCAGGTCGGGCAGGGCGAAGGTGGTGCGGCCGTCGCCGCCATAGGTCGTGCCGAGCAGCGCGAACAGCGGCGTGTTCTGGGCGATCGACAGCAGCTGGCCCTGGCACAGCGCCCAGCCGCGCGGCGCGAAGTTGAATCCCACAGGCAGAATCGTTCCGATGAATGCTTCCATGCCACCCCTCTCAGTCTCGTTGCGCGTCCTGTGAACCGGGACGCCGGCGGTGTCCGGAGCGGACGAGCCGCCCCGCGCCGATGTTTTCCCTTGCTCGGAATCAATAACTCGGCAAGCCGTATTCTTGTGGCATGAAGTGCGACTTGGTATTGATATTTCGCAAACAAAAACGGGTTTTGAATATTGCCTGGTGGCTAATTCGCGTGCATGCTGTTGCATCCGCGATGTCCGACATTCATAAGGAAACCAGGCATGACGCAATTCACGAACGCCGAGTCCGGCCAATCCAGCAGCCGCGCCGCGGCGTCCGAACTGCACAGCGCGCTCATGAGCGGACAGGCGCAGTCCATTGCCGGTCCGGTGCTGATCGACTTCGAGTATGCGAATTTCGTCCGCGAAGGCCACGAACTCGATCCGAACATCGATGCGATCTACCGGGTCAACAACGACCCCGCGTACGCGCTGGTCATCGACGGCAAGACCACTGGCACGATCACCTACGACGACGGCCTGAATGCCGTGTATGCGGGATCCTTCGCGCCGGAGGATAAGCTCAGCTTCTACTTCCAGAGTGGCCTAGTGTTCACCCCCACGGCGATCTCGGTCGCCAACTTCGACAACTACCTGGACTACGCCGACCAGAACCAGACGCTGGAAATCCGGGGCTTCAACGGGAACCAGCAGGTTGGCCTCACCAGGACGTATTTCCTGGCCGATGGCAACCCCAACTACCTGCCGGAGACGATATCGCTGACCGGCATGACCGGCATCACGCGCCTGGAAGTGACGGCGACCTCGCAGGGCGGCCAGATCCAGTACCTGCAGATCGACAGTCTCACGATGTCGGACATCCACATGCCGCCGCCGCAAGTCATATCGGTCTCGACGCCGACCACGAGCGGCAGCTACCCGGCCGGCACGGTCATCGAGATCAAGGTCCAGTTCGACCGCGCGATCACGGTCGACACCAGCGGCGGCGCCCCGGTGCTGCAGCTCGAGACCGGCGCGACCGACCGCGAAGCGGTGTTCCATAGCGCCAGCGCCAACACGCTGACTTTCCGCTACACGGTGCAGGCGGGCGATACCAGCGCCGACCTGGCCTACAAGGCCAGCAGCTCCCTGCTGCTGAACGGGGCGCAGATCCGCGCCCTGGACGACGGCGCCAACGTCAACGCCGCGCTGCCGCAGCCGGGCACGCTCACCGCGCTCGACGGCATCAAGAACATCGTCATCGACACCACCGCGCCCACGCTCACCATCTCCAGCAGCAAGGACGACCTGAAGGCGGGCGAGACCGCCACCATCAGCTTCACCTTCAGCGAGACCCCGGCCGGCTTCACGCATGACGACATCGTCGTCAGCGGCGGCACCCTGGGTCCGCTCAGCGGCGCCGGGCCGGTGCTCACCGCCGTCTTCACGCCGCTGCCCAACCGCGACGGCGGCAGCGCCAGCATCTCGGTCGCCGCCGGCGACTACGCCGACGCCGCCGGCAACAGCGGCGGCGCGGGCGCGCCGCTGTCGCTCAACTACGACACCAAGGCGCCGACCGTGGCCATCGTCAGCGACCGCTCCAGCTTCAAGGCCGGCGAGACCGCCTTGATCACCTTCATCTTCAGCGAAGACCCGGGCGCGGCCTTCACCGCCGCCGACATCGTCGTCAGCGGCGGCAGCCTGGGCGCCCTCGACGGCAGCGGCCTGACCCGCAGCGCGGTGTTCACGCCGACCGCCAACACCAATGGCGGCGCAGCCAGTATCACGGTCAGCGCCGGCGCCTACCTCGACGACGCCGGCAACCAGAGCGTCGCGGGCATCACGCCCGCGCTCAGTTTCGACACCCGGGCGCCGGCCGCTCCCTCCGCGCCCGACCTGGTTAGCGCTTCCGACAGCGGCAACTCGGACAGCGACAACGTCACTGGCGACACCACCCCGACCTTCAGCGGCACGGCCGAGGCCGGGGCCACGGTCACGCTCTACGACGGCGCGAGCGTGGTCGGTACGGCGACCGCCACCGGCAGCGCATGGAGCATCACCAGCAGCGCGCTGGCCCATGGCGACCACACCCTGGTGGCGGTCGCCCAGGACGCCGCCGGCAACCAGAGCGTCGCCTCGGCCGGCCTGACGGTGACCATCGATACCAGCGCGCCCGACAACGCGGCGGTCAGCCTTGCGTTCTCGAGCGACAGCGGCGCTTCGGCCACCGACCTGGTGACGAACGCCGCCGCCCAGACCATCTCGGGCGAGCTGGACGCGGGCCTGGCGGCCGGCGAACGGGTCGAGATCTCGATCGACGGCGGCGCCAGCTGGCACGACGCGACCGCCAGCACCGGCAGCAAGGCCTGGTCGTATGCGGCCACCCTGGCGCCGGGCGCGAACACGGTCCAGGTGCGGGTGGCGAACGCGGTCGACAACACCGGCCCCCTGCTGTCGCGCGGCTACGTGCTCGACACCGTCGCGCCGACCCTCACCATCGCCAGCGACCAGGCCACCCTCAAGGCCGGGCAGACCGCCACCATCACCTTCAGCTTCAGCGAAGACCCCGGCGCCAGCTTCGCCTGGGACGGCAGCAGCGGCGACCTGGTCGTCAGCGGCGGCACCCTGGGCGCGCTGTCCGGCGCCGGCACGGTGCGCACGGCGGTCTTCACGCCGAACCCTGGCGTGGACGCCGGCAGCGCCTCGATCACGCTCGCCGCCGGCGCCTGGCAGGACCTGGCCGGCAATGGCGGCGGCGCCGGCTCGCTCACCTTGGCCTACGACACGCTGGCGCCATCAGTCCCTTCCGCGCCGGCGCTCGACAGCGCCAGCGACAGCGGCCTGCACGGCGACGGCATCACCAAGGACAGCACCCCGACGCTGGGCGGCACGGCCCAAGCGGGCGCCACGGTGCTGCTGTTCGACGCCGGCGGCCACCAGGTCGGCAGCGGCAGCGCCGACGGCGCCGGCGCGTGGACGATCAGCTTGGGCGCCCTGGCCGACGGCGTGCACGCCTTCACGGCGCGAACCCGCGACGCCGCCGGCAACCTGAGCGCTCCCAGCGCGGCCGCCGGCATCACCGTCGACACCGCCGCGCCGACCCTGGCCATCACCAGCAGCGCGGCCCAGCTCCGGGCCGGCCAGAGCGCCGTCATCACCTTCAGCTTCAGCGAGGATCCGGGCGCCGGCTTCACCGCCGCGGACATCGTGGTCAGCGGCGGCACCCTGGGGCCGCTCGGCGGCAGCGGCACGGTGCGCAGCGCCACCTTCACCCCGACCGCGGGCGTGGACGCGGGCCTGGCCTCGATCACCGTCGCCGCCGGCAGTTATCAGGATGCGGCCGGCAACAACGGCGGCGCCGGCGCGACGCCGGTCCTGCAGTTCGACACCCTCGCGCCCTCCGCGCCGCCCGCGCCGCGCCTGGCGCCCGAGAGCGACAGCGGCGCCCCGGGCGACGGCCTCACCAACCGCGAGGACCCGCTGATCGTCGGCGACGCCGCGCCCAACAGCGTGGTGCGCCTCTACGACGGGACGGCGCTGGTCGGCAGCGCCACCGCGGACGGCAGCGGCAGCTGGAGCATCGCCACCAGCCTGGGCGACGGCAACCACGTGCTGCGCGCCACCCAGCTCGATGCCGCCGGCAACGAGTCGGCCACGGGCGCTGCCTTCAATCTGCGCATCGACGCGCCTTCCGCGCCCTCCGCCCCGCTGGTGGATGGGGTGCCGGTCACGGTGCGGCCGGTCGTGCTGCCCGGCGGCGTGCAGGGCAGCGCGGTGTCGATCCCGGTCGTCACCGGCAGCCGCACCGAAACCAGCGGCAACGTGGAGGTTGCCGACATTCCGCTGGCGACGGCGGGCGGCAGTCCGGTCCTGCTGGCGCAGCTGCCGGCCGGCTTCGGCCTGTCGGCCAGCGGCGCCAACGTGCAAGCGCGCGACGCGCTGGCGCTGCTGCTGGCCTCGATCCGCGCCGCCACTCCCGGCCACGCGCCCCAGGACCAGGGCCACCTGACCGGCAACGGCCAGGACTTCCTGGCCGGGCTGGGAGCGGACAACGCGCTGCTGGTGCAGACCCTGCGGCCGGTCAGCAACGCGGCGCCCGCCGGGTCCCTCACGCTCAGCGGCCCGTCCGCCGCGCCGGGGCAACAGGTGGCGCTGGTGATCGACACCGCGCGCATGGCCGGCGGCGGCGTGATCGAACTGCGGGAAGTCGGTTTCGCCGCCGTGATCGGCAGCGCCCAGGTGGTGGCCGCGAGCGGCGACACCATCCTGAGCGGCGACGGCGCCAGCCAGCAGTTCACGATCCAGCCCGGCGGCGCCGGCGCGGTGTTCGCCGGCGGCGGCGACGACATCCTGGGCTTCGGCGCCGCGCCCGTCCCCGCCGCCCAGCAGCGCGCGCTGTCGGCGTCCGAAACGGCCGCCATGACCACCCTGCACGGCGGCCAGGGCAATGACACGGCCAGCTTCGCCGGCGCCTACGATGAATACAGCGTGGAATGGCACAAGGGCTACGTGGTGGTCGCCAGCAAGGCGGCGCCGGAGCAGCGCGCGCTGGTGGTCAATGCCGAGCAGCTCAAGTTCGCCGACGCCGCCATCGCGATCGAGCAGGCCCCCGGCCTGGATGCCCTGGCCGGCATGTACGCCGCGGTGCTGGACCGCCAGGCCGACCTGTACGGCTTCGAGTACTGGGCGCAAGCTCACGAGGCGGGCATGAGCTGGGGCGCGATCGCGGTGGAGCTGGTGGGCTCGTCGGAGCATGCGGCCAGCCACGGCGGCTTCAACGGCCAGTCCGGCCACGACCTGGCGCTGTTGTATGCGGCCTTGTTCGGTCGCCAGGCCGACGCCGGCGGCCTGGCCTACTGGCAGGCCGTGCTGGCCCAGGGCACCAGCTTGGAGCAGGTGGCGACCGCCTTCGTGGAATCGGCCGAGATGATCGGCCAGCGCATCGCGGCGCCGGACTGGGACTTCATCGTCTAGCCCGGCCGCGCTGGCGGCGCCTCAGGGGCGGCGCGTCTCCTGCGGCGCGCGCGTCTCCTCGGGGGCGCGGATGTAGTCGACCATGCCTTCGCTGCTGCGGCTGGGCGGCGCGGTGGCCAGGCTGACCGCGACGATGGTGAGCAGCCCGGCCGGCACCCCGAACACCCCGGCCGCCAGCGGCGCGATGCCGAGCCAGGCCGCGTCCACGCTGCCGCCCAGCGAGGGACTGGCGCGGAACATGTAGAACAGGCAGACCGCGAAGCCGACCACCATGCCGGCGATCGCCCCGGTATGGTTGGCGCGCTTCCAGAACACGCCCAGCACCAGCACCGGGAACAGGGTCGAGCCGGCCAGCGAGAAGGCCGCCCCCACCAGCGACAGGATGTCGGCCGGCTTCTGCGAGGCCGCATAGGCCGCGATGAAGGCCACCGCGAGCAGCAGCAGCTTGGAGATCGTGACCCGCTTCTGGGTCGAGGCGCCCGGGTCGACGATCTTGTAGTACACGTCGTGCGACAGCGCGTTGGAGATCGCCAGCAGCAGGCCGTCGGCGGTCGACAGGGCCGCCGCCAGGCCGCCGGCCGCCACCAGGCCCGAGATCACATAGGGCAGGCCGCCGATCTCGGGCGTGGCCAGCACCAGCACGTCGGCGTCGATCGCGAACTCCGCCAGCTGCACGATGCCGTCGCCGTTGATGTCGGCCACCGCCACCAGGGGGCTGGTCTTGTCCACGTTGGCCCAGTAGGAGATCCAGGTCGGCAGCGAGGAAAAGTCGCTGCCCACTAGCGAGGTGTAGATGTCGTACTTGGCCAGCACCGCCAGCGCGGGAATCGTCAGGTAGACCAGCAGGATGAAGAACAGGGTCCAGAACACCCCCACCCGGGTCTCGTGCACCGAGGGCGTGGTGTAGGCGCGCATCAGGATGTGGGGCAGGGCCGCGGTGCCAAATACCAGGCAGAACACCACCGCCAGGAAGTTGTTGCGGCGCTTGTCCGATTCCTCCTCGGTGGCGCCGGGGAAGGGCGTGGCGTGCGGCTCCGGCGGGCGGGCGCGCGCCAGGTTAGCGTCGCGCAGCTCGGTCCACAGCGCGCGCGCCTCGTCCGCCGAATTCGGGTAGGCGCTGAGCGCGCGTTCGGCCTGGCGCACCTCGTTGAGCGACGCGTTGCGCGCGCGCGTGGCCACCAGGCGGCGCTGGGCTTCCAGCTTGCCCGCCTCCCAGGATTCCGGCAGGGCGCGCAGGCGCGCGCTGTATTCGTCGGCGCGGCGGCGGAACTCGGCGCGCACCTGCTCCTCGCGCGGGTCGCGCGCCAGCTGTTCCTCGCGCGCGCTGAGCTTGGGCAGGACCGAACCGTAGGCCAGCTGCGGCACCGGATTGTCGGCGTGCTTGGCCGACAGCCAGATGCTCGGGATCAGGAAGGCCACCAGCAGGATGATGTACTGGGCCACCTGGGTCCAGGTGATGGCGCGCATGCCGCCCAGGAAGGAGCACACCAGGATGCTGGCCAGGCCGAGGAAGATGCCGACCGAGAAGTCGACCCCGGTGAAGCGCGAGGCGATCAGGCCCACCGCGTAGATCTGGGCCACCACGTAGGTGAAGGAGACCACGATGGTGGCGCCCACCGCCATCGCCCGCACCGGCCCGCCGCGCCCGCCCGCGCCGCCGCCGTAGCGCGCCGCCAGGAAGTCGGGGATGGTGTATTGGCCGAAGCGCCGCAGGTAGGGCGCGATCAGCAGCGCCACCAGGCAGAAGCCGCCGGTCCAGCCCATGATGTAGGCCAGGCCGTCGAAGCCTTGCAGATAGAGGCCGCCCGCCAGCGAGATGAAGCTGGCCGCCGAGATCCAGTCGGCGGCGGTGGCCATGCCGTTGAACAGGGCCGGCACGCGCCGCCCCGCCACGTAGTACTCGGTGACGTTGGAGGTGCGGCAGATCACGCCGATGATCGCGTACAGCGCGATGGTGGCGAACATGAACAGGTAGCCGATCCACAGGCGCGGCATGCCTTCCTGCTCGAGCAGGGCGACCGCCACCAGGAACAGCCCGAAGCAGCCGCTGTACCAGAGGTAGTAGCGCGACAGCTTGCTGAAGTAGGTGGGCTTCGCGCTCATGCGCCGCGCTCCACGCCGGGGACGGCCTCGTCGAAGTAGCGGCGCTCCAGGCGCCGCATGCGCCAGGCGTACAGCGCGATGGTGGCCAGCGAGACCAGCGAAGCGCCCTGGGCCGCCATGTAGAAGGACAGCGGCCAGCCGAACAGGCTGACGCGCGCCAGCTCGCGCGCGAAGAACACGGTGCCGAAGCCGGCCACCATCCACAGGGCCAGCAGGAAGGCCGTCAGGCGCCGGGTGCGGCGCCAGTGGGCCTCGCGCGCGGCCAGCAGGCGGCGCCGCGCGGCCAGCTCGGCGTCAGGAGAGGGTGGCAGGTCAGATGGCATCGTCGGCGTCCTGGACGGGAGGCGGGAAGGTCAGGCGGAACAGGCTGCCCGGGTATTTGGTCGAGTGGCTGCGCGGGTTGTTGAAGATGTCGATCTCGGCCCCGTGCTGCTGGGCGATCTCGCGCACGATCGCCAGCCCCAGGCCGCTGCCCTGGGTATTGCTGCCCAGGATGCGGTAGAAGCGCTCGAACACGCGCGCGCGCTCGGCCGGCGCGATGCCGGGCCCGGTGTCCTCGACTTCGAGCAGGGCGTTCTCGCCGTCGCGCCGCACGCGCACGGTGACGCTGCCGCCGGCGGGGGTGTAGCGCAGCGCGTTGTCGATCAGGTTCGAGAGCAGCTCGCGCAGCATCATCGGATTGGCCGCGATGGTCACGTGCTCGTCGGGCGGCTCGTAGCCGAGGTCGATCTGGTGCGCGAACGAGGCCTGGACCCAGTCCTGCACCGTCTCGCGCGCCAGGCGCGACAGGTCGAGGGCGCCGAAGGTGAGGCCGCCGGACGGCTGGTTCTCGGCGCGCGCCAGCGCCAGCAGCTGATTGACCAGGCGGGTGGCCGATTCCGAGCTCTTGGCCACCTGCTCGAGCGAGCGGCGCACCTCGTCCGGGTCGACCTGGCGCAGGGCCAGCTCGGACTGCATGCGCATGCCGGCCAGCGGGGTCTTCATCTGGTGCGCGGCGTCGGCGATGAAGCGCTTCTGCATCTCGATGGTCTGGGCCAGGCGCTCGAGCATGTCGTTGAAGGAGCCGACCAGGGGCGAGATCTCTTCCGGCACCTGGCGCGGGTCGATCGGCGACAGGTCGTCCTGGGGCCGCGCGCGGATCCTTTCCTGCAGCACGGCCAGCGGGGTCAGGCCGCGCGACAGGGCGAACCAGACCAGGGCCAGGATCACCGGCAGGATGATGAACTGGGGCAGGATCACGCCCTTGATGATCTCGTTGGCCAGGTGGGCGCGCTTGTCCAGGGTCTCGGCCACCTGCACCAGGGCCAGGCCGGGCGCGTCGCGCGCGTCCTCGCGCTGGCGCAGCGGGTCGAGGCTGACGTAGGTGTAGGCGATGCGCAGGGGCGTGCCGTGCAGGCTGTCGTTGCGGAAGGCCACCTTGCCGGCGCGCGCCTCGTCGTCGCCGTTGCCGGCCTTCGGGCGCGGCAGGTCGCGGTCGCCGTCCAGGTGGTCGCCCTCGGGGCCGCTGATCTGGTAGTAGACGCTGTCGACGTCGTCGGCGCGCAGGATGTCGCGCGCGCCCGGGGCCAGCCTGGCCGCGATGCCGCTGCCGATCGGGCGCACCTGCTGGCTCAGCACCGTGACCCGGTCCTCGAGCGCATCGTCGAAGGGCTCGTTGGCGATCGACTTGGCGACCAGGTAGGTGATCGCGATGCTCATCGGCCACAGCAGCAGCAGCGGGGCTAGCATCCAGTCGAGGATCTCGCCGAACAGCGAGTGGCGGATGTTCTCGTCGGGTTCCGGATTGGGCGGCACGTAGAGCGGCTCGGCCAGCCCCGGAACGAAGGGCTGGGGCTCGGGCTCGGGCACGGGCGCGAGCCCGGCTTCGCGGTCGTTCACTTGCTGTCGGGCGTGGAGGAGGGAGCGGAAGAGGGAGCAGACTTCGGCGCCTCGCTGAACTTCTCGAGGCAGTAGCCGAGCCCGCGCACGGTGGCGATGCGCACCCCGCCGACCTCGATCTTCTTGCGCAGGCGGTGCACGTAGACCTCGATCGCGTTGTTCGAGACTTCCTCGCCCCACTCGCACAGGTGGTCGACCAGCTGTTCCTTCGACACCAGGCGGCCGCTGCGCGCCAGCAGCACTTCGAGCAGGCCCAGCTCGCGCGCCGACAGGTCGAGCATCTGGTCGTTGATGTAGGCGCTGCGGCCGACCTGGTCGTAGACCAGCGGGCCGTGGCGCACCACGGTCGGGCCGCCGCCGGCGCCGCGCCGGGTCAGGGCGCGCACCCGCGCCTCCAGCTCGGACAGGGCGAAGGGCTTGGCCATGTAGTCGTCGGCGCCCAGGTCCAGGCCCTCGACGCGCTGCTCGACCGAGTCGGCGGCGGTGAGGATCAGGACCGGCAGGTGGGACGAACGCGCGCGCAGGCGGCGCAGGACTTCGAGGCCGGACATCTTGGGCAGGCCGAGGTCGAGGATCAGGAGATCGAACTCCTGGGTCGACAGGGCGGTGTCGGCGTCCTGGCCATTTTTGACACAATCGATGGCGTAGCCGGACTGGCGCAGGGAACGCGTCAACCCGTCGGCAAGTACGCTATCATCTTCGGCGAGCAGAATTCGCATGGGACACCTCGTAAAACCGTTCAATTCTATACAGATTCGTATTGTGTTTGATTTACCGCAACAATGCGAGTCTCCACCACCACAGCACGCATTTTGTGCTTGCCAAAACCACTGGATTTTTATACAGTAGTAGCTCTTGATACGGGCGGTTCTGCCCCTACCTTGCCTACTCCACGATTGAAAGTACACCATGGACGACAAAAAAATTGCAGTAAACGCCGCTGAAAAGGGCAAAGCACTGGCAGCCGCCCTGGCGCAAATCGAAAAGCAGTTCGGCAAGGGCTCGGTCATGCGTATGGACGCCAATACGCCGGTCGAGGAGGTGCAGACTGTTTCCACCGGCTCGCTGGGCCTGGATATCGCGCTCGGCGTCGGTGGCCTGCCGCGCGGCCGTATCGTCGAAATCTACGGTCCGGAATCCTCGGGTAAAACCACCCTGACCCTGCAAACCATCGCCCAGATGCAAAAGCTGGGTGGCACTTGCGCCTTCATCGACGCCGAGCACGCGCTCGACGTGACCTACGCGCAAAAGCTGGGCATCAATCTGAGCGAACTGCTGATCTCGCAGCCGGACACCGGTGAACAGGCTCTGGAAATCACCGACGCCCTGGTGCGTTCGGGTTCGGTCGACCTGGTGGTCATCGACTCGGTGGCGGCGCTGACTCCGCGCGCCGAGATCGAAGGCGACATGGGCGATTCGCTGCCGGGCCTGCAGGCGCGACTGATGTCGCAGGCACTGCGCAAGCTGACCGCCTCGATCAACCGCACCAACACCCTGGTCATCTTCATCAACCAGATCCGCATGAAGATCGGCGTGATGTTCGGCAGCCCGGAAACCACCACCGGCGGTAACGCGCTGAAGTTCTACGCCTCGGTGCGTATGGACATCCGCCGTACCGGTTCGATCAAGTCGGGCGACGAGGTGATCGGTAACGAAACCAAGGTCAAGGTCGTCAAGAACAAGATCGCGCCGCCGTTCAAGGAAGCCCACTTCGACATCCTGTACGGAGAAGGCACTTCGCGCGAAGGCGAGATCCTGGACCTGGGCGCCGACAACAAGATCGTCGAGAAGTCGGGTTCCTGGTACAGCTACAACGGCGAGCGTATCGGCCAGGGCAAGGACAATGCCCGCCTGTTCCTGAAAGAGCGTCCGGCACTGGCACGCGAAATCGAGAACAAGGTCCGCGCCGCCCTGGGCGTGCGCGAGCTGCCGCCGGTCGCCGGCGAGGACGACGTTCGTCCGAACCTGAAGGCCGTCGGCGAGTAATGCGCTGGCGGCGCGCTCCGGCAGTCCATCGCCGGTCCGCGCCGCCACGGTCTTATGCCAGCACCTCCACTGAGCCTGAAAGCGCGCGCGCTGCGCTACCTGTCGCTGCGCGAGCATAGCCGGCTCGAGCTGGGCCGCAAGCTGGCCCGCTATGCCGAGGAGGGCGACGATGTCGAAGCCCTGCTCGATTTCCTAGAAAAGAACAACTGGCTGTCGCAGGAGCGTTTCGCCGAATCTCTGATTTACCGGAAGGCGGGCCGCTTCGGCAATAGTCGCGTCATGGCCGAACTACAAAGTCACGGAGTCAACGGCGAAGCGCTTGCCGAGATCAAGGCCGAACTGGCCGGTAGCGAGACCGCGCGTGCGCGCGAGGTCTGGCAGCGCAAGTTCGGCCGGGTCGCGGAAGATGCGGCGGAGCGGGCCAAGCAGATGCGTTTCCTGCTGCAGCGCGGCTTTTCCCAGCGCGCGGCGCGTGCAGCGATGCAGGGCAGTCCGGACGAGGACGAGATCTGAGCCCTGGCGATTGCCGGTTGCCGGTTGCCGGTCCGCGCTGACTGGAAGCGTCTGGCTGCGCTGGCTGGAAGCCTGTGGCTGAAATGAGCACCGACGAGGCGCCAGCATGGAGCGTCATCCCCGATATGTTTCGGCATATTCCTCAACGGGTGATGGCGCTGCATGCTGGCGCTTTTCTTTGCCAACCCAACCCCCTCGTGATCCCGGTCCCGGCACGCTCACTTCGCACCATCTCGGCCACGGACCCATGAACGTCGTCCCCGCGTAGGCGGGGACCCAAGTTCCATCGACCGTCCGCTAGGCCTTTGTAGCCGATCACAAAAAACCGCGCAATCCCGGCCATGGCACGCTCGCCTCGCACCATCTCGGCCACGGACACATGAACGTCGTCCCCGCGTAGGCGGGGACCCAAGTTTCACCGACTGTCCGTTAGCAACCTTCGTAGCCGATCACAAGAAACCGCGCAATCCCGGCCACGGCACGCTCGCCTCGCACCATCCGGCCACGGTCACAAGCACGTCGTCCCCGCGAAGGCGGGGACCCAAGTTCCATCGACCGCCCGTCAGCGGCTTTCGTAGCCGATCACAAAAAACCGCGCAATCCCGGCCACGGCACCCTCGCCACGCACCATCCGGCCACGGTCACAAGCACGTCGTCCCGCGTAGGCGGGGACCCAAGTTTCCTTGCAATTTTGTCAGCTTAGCCCGTCGCCACTCGCATAAACCCCGTTGCCCGCCTTCGCACAGACGACCACGCAAGTGCAATATTGCCCACTCAGCAATAACCTCGCGCCGCCGTCTCTCCCATTCCCCCAAAAGCCTCCTGTTGCAGTGCAACGCTGAACTTGGTGTGATAAACTTTTGTGGTTTAAGCAGCGCCGCATGAGCGGTTGTTGCCGTAGAAGCTGCGGCGACGTGCATGAAGCACACTTGCTGCACCACTAACCGCCGCTCTGACGGCATTGGTTTTTATGCCCCTGTCTCCTCCCGTATCGCGCTCGCTCCGGCATACGCGCGCCATCACCGTCGAAGCCTATGCGCGCGACGATGGCCTGTGGGATCTCGACGCCACCATCCGCGACGTCAAGACGCGCGACATCACGCTCGCGTCCGGCGAGCGTCCCGGCGGCGTCCCGGTGCATGACCTGAAGCTGCGCGTCACCATCGACCGCGACCTGACCATCGTCGACGCCGAAGCCGCGTCCGATGCGGTCCCCTATCCCGGTTTCTGCGACACCATCGGCCCCGCCTACAAGAAGCTGGTCGGTCTGTCGCTCCTGAACCACTTCCGGCTGCACCTGAAAGACCGCCTTGCTGGCGTGCTCGGTTGCACCCATCTGACCGAATTGGCCCAGGTGCTGCCCACCGCAGCGCTGCAGGCCTACGCCGACGACGTCTTTACGACCCGCGGCGGCGCCGACGACAACTCGGCCGAACGGCCCTTCGAGCTCGACCGTTGCCATGCCCTGCGCAGCGACGGCCCGGCCGTGGCCAAGTACTATCCACGCTGGGCGATCAAAGCCGTGTCGGGTTAGCATTCGTTGTTCAATTTCGTAATTCCAACCGTATTTCTACACAATCAGTAATAGAAGAAGGGAAGCCAGCATGAAAATCCATGAGTATCAGGGCAAAGAGATCCTCCGAAAGTTCGGAGTGACGGTTCCGCGCGGCATTCCGTGCATGTCGGTGGAAGAGGCGGTCAAGGCTGCTGAGGAACTGGGCGGCCCGGTCTGGGTCGTCAAGGCCCAGATCCACGCTGGCGGCCGCGGCAAAGGCGGTGGCGTGAAAGTCGCCAAATCGCTGGAACAGGTCAAGGAATACGCCGACCAGATCATGGGCATGCAACTGGTGACCCACCAGACCGGCCCGGAAGGCCAGAAAGTCCGCCGCCTGCTGATCGAAGAAGGCGCCGACATCAAGAAAGAACTGTACGTCTCGCTGGTCACCGACCGCGTGAGCCAGAAGGTCGTCCTGATGGCCTCGTCGGAAGGCGGCATGGACATCGAAGAAGTCGCCCACAGCAACCCGGAAAAGATCCACAACGTCGTGATCGATCCGAAGATCGGCCTGACCGACGCTGAAGCCGACGACATCGCCCGCAAGATCGGCGTGCCGGAAGGCTCGATCGCCGACGCGCGCGCCAACCTGCAAGGCCTGTACAAAGCCTACTGGGAAACCGACGCCTCGCTGGCCGAAATCAACCCGCTGATCCTGACCGGCTCGGGCAAGGTCATCGCCCTGGACGCCAAGTTCAACTTCGACTCCAACGCCCTGTTCCGTCATCCGGAAATCGTCGCCTACCGCGACCTGGACGAAGAAGATCCGGCCGAAGTCGAAGCATCGAAGTTCGACCTGGCTTACATCTCGCTCGACGGTAACATCGGCTGCCTCGTGAACGGCGCCGGCCTGGCCATGGCAACCATGGACACCATCAAGCTGTTCGGCGGCGAGCCGGCCAACTTCCTCGACGTCGGCGGTGGCGCGACGGCCGAGAAAGTGACCGAAGCATTCAAGATCATGCTGAAGAACCCTGGCCTGAAGGCCATCCTGGTCAACATCTTCGGCGGCATCATGCGCTGCGACGTGATCGCCGAAGGCGTCATCACCGCATCCAAGGCCGTGTCGCTGCAGGTGCCGCTGGTCGTCCGCATGAAGGGCACCAACGAAGACCTGGGCAAGAAGATGCTGGCTGATTCGGGCCTGCCGATCATTTCCGCAGACACCATGGAAGATGCAGCGAAGCAGGTCGTTGCCGCTGCCGCTGGCCAAGCCTAATTCGCGAAGGAAAACAAAATGTCGATTCTGATTAACAAAGACACCAAAGTCATTACCCAAGGTATCACCGGCAAGACCGGCCAGTTCCACACCCGCATGTGCCGCGACTACGCGAACGGCCGTGAAGCCTTCGTGGCAGGCGTGAACCCGAAGAAAGCCGGCGAAGACTTCGAAGGCATCCCGATCTACGCATCGGTCAAGGAAGCCAAGGCCGAAACCGGCGCCACCGTGTCGGTGATCTACGTTCCGCCGGCAGGCGCTGCCGCCGCGATCTGGGAAGCAGTGGAAGCCGAGCTGGACCTGGCAATCTGCATCACCGAAGGCATCCCTGTCCGCGACATGATGGAAGTCAAGGATCGCATGGCCAAAGCCGGTTCCAAGACCCTGCTGCTGGGCCCGAACTGCCCTGGCCTGATCACCCCGGACGAGATCAAGATCGGCATCATGCCGGGTCACATCCACAAGAAGGGCCGTATCGGCGTCGTGTCGCGTTCGGGCACCCTGACCTATGAAGCAGTCGGCCAGCTGACCGCCCTGGGTCTGGGCCAGTCGTCGGCAGTCGGCATCGGCGGCGACCCGATCAACGGTCTGAAGCACATCGACGTGATGCGCATGTTCAACGACGATCCTGACACCGACGCAGTCATCATGATCGGCGAGATCGGCGGCCCGGACGAGGCGAACGCCGCTTACTGGATCAAGGACAACATGAAGAAGCCGGTCGTCGGCTTCATCGCTGGCGTCACCGCGCCTCCGGGCAAGCGCATGGGCCACGCCGGCGCGCTGATCTCGGGCGGCGCCGACACCGCGCAAGCCAAGCTGGAGATCATGGAAGCCTGCGGCATCAAGGTCACCAAGAACCCGTCGGAAATGGCTCGCCTGCTGAAGGCCATGCTGTAATCCGACGATCTTTTGATCGCCAATAAGAACGGGGAGCTGCGGCTCCCCGTTTTTTATTGATCTCTCCGGCTTGGCATGACGAAAACTGTCCGACTGACAAAAATTGCCCTGTGGAACTGACAATTTTTGTCACGCCACCCGACAATTTTTGTTCTGGCACAGGATTTTGTTATAGCCGAGCTAATAAAATTAGCGTTTTTTGGGCTGGCATACCAGTTGCATATAGATGAGTGCGGCAACAAAGCGGCACAAGACACCTGACCACACAACCGGAGAGATGAAAATGAACTTCAAACAAATGCAAACCAAGAAGGCCGAAGGCGGCTTCACCCTGATCGAACTGATGATCGTCGTTGCGATCATCGGCATCCTGGCTGCTGTGGCGATCCCGGCTTACCAGAGCTACACCGTGAAGGCCAAGATCGGCGCGGCACTGGGTTCCGTGTCCTCGATCAAGACCGCAGTCGGCGTTTGCGCTCAAGAGAACGGCGGTGGCCTGGAAAACTGCGATGCCGGCGCCAGCGGTATCGTTGCAGCAGCGGATTTCGTTGCCACCAAGGAAGTTGCGGGCATCAACGTGGAAAACGGCGTTCTGACCGTCACTCTGGGTGACGGCATCGCGACGGACGTCGATGGCCAGACCATCACCATGACGCCGACCGTGAACGACGCGACTGTCGCTTGGGAAAACACCACTTCCATCACGGACAACACCGCGGCGATTGACGCCATCACCAAGAACAATGCACCGTAATTAGGCAGCATTGACTTCGACACAAGCCGCCTTCGGGCGGCTTGTGTCGTTTACAGCCATTTACTTTTTCAGGTACTGGTCCAGCCACCCGATCACGGTGTGATGCCACTGCACCGAGTTCGCCGGCTTCAGCACCCAGTGGTTCTCATCCGGGAACACCAGCAGCTTGCTCTCGATCCCCTTGCGCTGCAGCGCCGTGAAGGTGCTCAAGGCCTGCGCCGTCGGGATACGGAAATCCAGGTCCCCCTGAATCACCAGCATCGGCGTCTTCCACTTGTTCACGTGGTGAACCGGGTTGAAGCGCTCATGATTCTCCGGCACCTGGAAGTAGGGCCCGCCGTTCTCCCAGTCCGTGAACCACTGCTCCTCGGTCGAATACGCCATGCCGCGCGTGTCGAACACGCCGTCGTGGTTGACGATGCAGCGGAAGCCATCCGACCAGTTCCCCGCGATCCAGTTCATCATGTAGCCGCCGTAGGAAGCGCCCAGCGCGCAGCTGCGCTCGCGGTCCAGCCAGGGGAACTTCTTCACCGCCGCGTCCAGGCCCTTCTGCAGGTCGACCAGCGGCTTGCCGCCCCAGTCGTTGCTGATCGAGTCGGTGAACTTCTGGCCGTAGCCGGTCGAACCGTGGAAGTCGATGAACACGGTCGCATAGCCCGCGCCCGCATACACCTGCGGATTCCAGCGGTAGCTCCAGCCATTTCCGAAACTGCCCTGCGGGCCGCCGTGAACCAGGAAGGCGATCGGATACTTCTTGCCGGGCTCCGCGTTCCACGGCTTCATCACGTGGCCGTACACGGTCTCGCCGTTGGCGCCGGCGAAGGAGAACTGCTCGTACTCGCCCCAGCGCACGTCCTTCAGGCGCTCGGTGTTCAGATCGGTAAGCTGCTTTCCCTTGCCGCCCAGCTTCATGCTGTACAGCTGCGCACCCGAGGCAAGGTTGGCATGGGTATAGGCCACCGTGTCGCGGCGCACGTCGAAGGCGCCGATGGCCCCCTTGTCGGTCAGCGGCGTCACCTTTCCGCTGCCCACATCGATCGAGAAGAGGCGGTGCTGGCCGATGTCCTCGGCGTCCACGATCAGGGCCTTGCCGTCGGCGCGCCACTGCATGCTGCCGACCGAACGGTCCCAGTCGGCCGCCAGCGCGCGCTTCTTGCCGCTGGTCAGGTCCAGCAGCATCACCTGGAAGCGGTCGGCCTCGAAGCCAGGACGCGCCATCGCCAGGTAGGCCAGGGTGCGGCCGTCCGGCGAGAACACGCCCTTGGTGTCCCAGGCCGGGTTGTCCGCGGTCAGGTTGCGAGGCGCGCCGCCACCTGCTGCGGGCACGGTGTACAGGTCGAAGTTGGTCGACCAGGCCTCGGTCTTGCCGGCGATGCGCGCCGCGAACACGATGGTCTTGCCATCCGGGCTGAAGCGGAATTCCTCGCGGTCGCCGAAGGGCTTGGAGGGCACGTCGCCGTCGAGCGAGCCCGAGAGGCTGACCGGTGCGCCGCCGAGCTTGCCGTTGGCGCCGAGCGGGGCCGAGAACAGGACCGCGTTGCGGTGGTCCGACCAGGTGTCCCAGTGGCGCACGAACAGGCGGTCGTAGACCTTGCCGGTCGCCTTGTCCTTTTCCTTCGCCTCGAGGCGCGCCTTGGTGCAGGTCAGGTCGGCGCAATCGCGGAACACGGCCATGCTGAAAGCCAGGCGGTCGCCCGTCGGGGCCACGCGGAAGGCGTCCACGTCCAGCGGCAGGTCGGTCACCTGCACCGGCTCGCCGCCGGCGGCGCTCTGGCGCCAGACCTGCGAGGAACCCGAGCGGGTCGACAGGAAATACACGGCGTCGCCCGAGGGCGACCACTCCGGATCCGTGCTGCTCGAGGCGTGCTGTGTCAGGCGTTGCGGGGTGGGCTTGTCGGCGCGCAGGTCGACCAGCCACAGTTCGGTGTGGCCGCGGTTCTTGGCCATGTCCGTGCTGCGCACGGTATAGACCACGCGCGAGGCGTCCGGCGACAGCGCCGGACTGCCGAGCCGTTCCATGTTGACCAGGTCTTCGACGGTAAAGCCGCGCGGCGCGGCCATTGCGGTGGTGGCCGCCAGCATAGCGGCTGCCATCGTCAGCAAACGATAGTTCATTCCATCCTCTTGATGATGTCCATACGCGGCACTGTGCCGTATATGTAGCCCATCAATGTACCACGCGACATAAATCCGCACGGCAAGGCAGGATGGCAATATGGGCAATAAAAAACCGCCGCGCGGCCGCTGAGGAGGGGGCCTGGCGGCGGCAAGCGGCAGAAACTTACTTCGGCATGATCACGGTGTCGATGACGTGGATCACCCCGTTATCGGCGACGATGTCGGTCTTGGTGACATTGGCATTGTCGACCATGACCTTGCCGCCGCTGGCGCTGACCTTGACCGAGCTGCCTTCGACGGTCTTGACGTTGCCCGGCTTGACGTCGGCGGCCTTCACCGAGCCCGGCACCACGTGGTAGGTGAGGACCTTGGTGAGCGCGGCCTTGTCCTTGAGCAGGGCGTCGAGCTTGGCTTTGGGAATCTTGGCGAAGGCTGCATCGGTCGGCGCGAACACCGTGAACGGGCCGGGGCCCTTCAGGGTGTCGACCAGGCCGGCGGCCTGGACGGCGGTGACGAGGGTGTTGAACGACCCGGCCGACTTGGCGGTGTCGACGATGTCGGCCGCCTGGGCGCTGCCGAAGGCGAGGGCGACGGGGAGGGCAATCAGAAACTTTTTCATCCTTGACTCCTGGGGTAAGGGTGGATAGACGCCGGTGAACCGGTTGATTGCCAATATAAGAAGATTGCGCGACATTGTCTAACGTTTGACGCTATACTTAGGCCACTTTATGGTTCATTAACGGGACATAGGAAATGGACACTCCTTTAAAAACGGGACAGGACAGAATCATGTATCGCACGGGCGCAGCTGCCCGCCTGGCCGGCTTGCCGGTCGAAACCCTGCGCGTGTGGGAAAGGCGCTACGGACTGTCGGACGCCCAGCGCTCCGAGCGCGGACAGCGTCTGTATTCGGCGGAACAGGTCGCCCGCCTCAGCCTGCTCAAGCAGCTGGTCGACCAGGGTCACGCGATCGGCGTGCTGGCCGGGCTGACGCGGGAGCAGCTGCAGTCCATGCTTGGACTGAGCGGACAGGCGCAGACGCAATCGGCGGCGCCGGTGCGCGCGATCATGATCAGCAATACCCTGACGCGGCGGCTGGCGGCGATGGGGCGCGAGGCGACCGGCATCGATGTGCGCGCCCATTGCGCCAGCCTGGAGCAGGTGGACGAGCTGCCCCCGCAGAGCAGCGCCGACGTGCTCATCATCGAAATGTCCGAACTCGACGACGGCGTGCTGCCCAGGGTGGCCGCCGCGCGCGAGCGGGTCGAAGTCGGCGCCGTGGTGGTGCTGTACCGCTTCTGTCCCAGCGCCACCATCCGCGCGCTGCGCGCCCAGGGTTGCCTGGTGGCGCGCGTGCCGGCCGACCTGAGCGAACTGGCGGTGCTGTGCCGCTCGGCGTTGTCCGGGCAGCGCCTGCCGCTGCCCGAGCCGGACACCGCGGTGCTGCCGCGCCGCTTCGACGAGGACACGCTGGTCACGATCGCCAACGCCAGCGATCGCCTGGTGTGCGAGTGCCCGCGCCACCTCTCGGACCTCCTGATGATGATCGGCAGCTTCGAGCGCTACAGTTTGCAGTGCGCCTCGCGTAACCCGGAGGACGCCGAGCTGCACGCCTTGCTGGGCCGCGCATCGGGCCAGGCGCGCGTCCTGCTCGAGGATGCGATGGAGCGCCTGGCCATCGCGGAAGGGCTGCCCCTGCCTGGCCGCCGGCCCTAAAAGCCGCGGCCGGCGTGCTTACTTCGACAGCGGAATCGCGATCGGGCGGATCGGCGAGGCATCCGCGCCGCGGAACTTCAGCGGCGCGCTGATGAAGGCGAACTCGTAGACCCGGTCGCGGGCGAGCTCTTCCAGGTTCACCAGCTCGATGATGGTCGCGCCCTGCTGGGCCAGCAGATAGGTGTGGACCGGTATGTAGTCGCCCTCCACCTCGGAGGGGAAGGTCTCCAGGCTCAGGTTGTCCGCGCCGACCGACATCGCCCCCGCTTCCATCAGGTAGCGCGCGCCGTCCATCGCGAGGCCCGGCGGATTGTCCATGTAGTCCCTGGCCTTCTCGAACATTTGCATGCGTCCGGTGCGCACCAGCACCACGTCGCCCTTGCGCAGCGCCACCTTCTGGGCCGCGAGCGCGTCCATCAAGTCCTTCTTGCGCACCCGGTAGCCCGGCGGCAGCGCATCCAGACCGCGTGCGCGGGCGACGTCGATCAGCACGCCGCGCGCCACGATCGGCGGCAGCTTCTCGACGCCGGCCTTGCGCCAGCCGCGGTCGCCCAGGTGCTCGCGCGCATCGAAGCCGTTCCAGATCTTGCCGCCCAGGCCGAAATGGTTGAGCGCGTCGATATGCGTGCCCATGTGGGTGTACATCGACACCGCCGCGCCGCTGTAGCTCACGTGCTCGTTCATGGCCTTGCCGACCTTCATCGGATCGTCGACCACGGTGCCGTGCGGCGTGTGGGTCATCCAGATCTGGTAGTGCGGATCGCCCGCGCCCTGCCAGCTCGGCATGCCGATGAAATAGTCGGTGCCCAAGTCGTAGATGCGGCGCGCGTCCACCCGCGCCAGCACCGCCGCGCGGCTCTCCGGCGTCATCATGTTCAAACGGCCGATCTCGTCGTTCGGCCCCCAGGGGCTGACACCGACCACCGGCGCCGCGGCTTGCGCCGCCAGCGCCACGCCTGCCAGCAGGCCTGCGACTAGCTTGTGTGCTGTATTCATTGTTCACGCTCCTAATTGTTTCGTTGGGGACGGCGCCATGCTAGTCCGGGCCTTCCCGGCGAGAAACTGTCGCGCTGCGATTAGAATGTTCACGATCCGGCGACAAAGTCCGGAGCATGAGGTGAGGAAGTGGACCATTACCTGGCCATGCGCTGTTTTTGCCGCGTCGTCGAAACCGGCAGTCTGGCGGCCGCCGCGCGCGATCTCGACTGCTCGCGCTCGGTCGTCAGCAAATACGTGCAGCAGCTCGAAGCCTGGACCGGCAGCCGCCTGCTGGCGCGCACCACGCGCCGCGTGCGCGCGACCGAACCGGGCGAACGGTTCTACGCCTATTGCAAGCGGGTCGCCGCCGACACCGAGCAGACGCTCGGCGAGATCCGCGGCGACGGCAGCGAACTGTCAGGGAGGCTCGTGGTCGCGCTGCCGGCCTCGCTGACCCTGGCCTCGCTCAACGAACACCTGCATGCTTTCCGCGCCGCGTATCCCAAGCTCGAACTCGAACTGTGGATGAGCGACATTCCCGTCGACCTGGTGCGCGAAGGCGTGGACGTGGCCTTGCGTTCGCGCGCCCAGCTCGACGATTCCTCGCTGGTCGCCACGCCCCTCACGACCATCGAGCGCAGCCTGTGCGCGGCGCCCGGCTATTGGGCGCGCCACGGCAAGCCGGCCGCGCCCGTCGAGCTGACACGGCACAATTGTCTGGTCTATTTGCTGGGCGCCGAACTGACGCGCTGGAGCTTCAGCGACGCCGAGGGCGAGGTGCACACCGTCGTCGTGCGCGGCGACCTGCGCGCCAACAACAGCCTGTTCCTGGTGGACGCCATGCTGCGCGGCGCCGGCGTCGGCCTGGTGCCCCGCGTGCTGGTTGCGGATTATCTGCGCGAGGGCAGGCTCGAAGCGGCGCTCCCCGGCTTTCGGCCCGAGCCGCGCACACTGTACGCCGTCTATCCCTCGCGCCAGCACCTGCCGCGCAAGGTCAGGTGCTTCGTCGACTTCCTGCGCGGGCGGCTCATGCAGGAAGGGCAGGGGCCGTGACTATGTGCGAGATTTCCCGTGGGTACAATTGATTACACTTTCGGGTTCGTCGCTCCCGCTGCCGGAATCGTGCATCTCGCACGCTCACTCAAGGAAACACCGTGACCACTACCCGCATCAAACTCTCCCAAGCCGTCATCGATCAGGAATACCGGAACGACCGCGCATTCACCGAGGTTGCCGGCGACCTCGGCGCCGTGATCGATGCCTTCGCGATGGTGAGCGGGGCCATCGGTGAGAACTTCCCCTACTACAACACCTACAATCTGAGCGGCTCCACCCTGCGCCTGAACTTCGACGAGAATGCGACGCGCACCTACACGGGCTTCCAGATCGCGAATCCCGCGTCGGCCCAGAGCGCGGCCTTCGCCACCGGCACCGAGTTTTATGCGCCGGGCGTGGTCACCCTGGGCGTCTTCGGCCAGCTCAACTACGAGTATGCGATGGTTCCCACGCCGACCGGTCCATCGCTGTCGCTGTCCCCCTCGGCGCTGGGCTACTCGATCGACGGCATCCGCATCCTCACCCACCTGCCGCGCAACAGCCCGGAGTACCCAACCGATTTCGGCAACATCGACCTGGTGATGAACGGCGCCATGAAGTTCAGCGCCAACGGCGACCTGCGCGGCACGCTGACCCGGGTGAAGGCGGCCGCCGAGAACTATATCGCGTCGAGCACCATCGACGGCATGTTCGACGTGGTGAGCAATCTCGACGCCGTGGCGTCGGGCCGGTCGCAGAGCAGCGTGCAAGGCACGCTCAACGCTTTCGACACCAGCTTCCGTGACGGCAGCTACTTCAGGGTCAGCAACGCCTCGGTCGCGGTATCGACCAGCAACCCGCTGGACGAGAACCGCATGGTGGCGTCCAGCGGCAACGACGACATCGGCATCGAGCTGCCGGGGCGGCTGTACCAGGAGATCGTGGTGGAAGCTGGCGCAGGCAGCGACCTGGTGAGCCTGAAGGGCGGCGGCGGCCTGCTGCACGTGGACGGCGGCGCGGGCAACGACGTGGTCGTGCTGCAGGACGGCGGCCACCAGGTCAACGGCGGCGCCGGCTTCGACGTCGTGAAGTTCGGCGGCGCCCGCGCCGGCGTGACGGTGAGCGCCACCGGCCAGCAGGGCGGCTTCAGCGTCAAGGACGCCACGGGCGCGGTCAGCCAGCTGGTCGGCGTCGAGCGCCTGCTGCTGTCGGACGCCGCCGTGGCGCTGGACATCGACGGCGTGGCCGGCCAGGCCTATCGCTTGTACCAGGCCGCCTTGAACCGCGCGCCGGACCAGGGAGGCCTGGGGTTCTGGATCAATGCGATGGACAAGGGCACGAGCCTGACCAGCGTGGCCGCCAGCGTCATGGACTCCAAGGAGTTCCGCGATGCATACGGCGTCAATCCGAGTAACCAGGAGCTGGTGACGCGCTTCTACGAAAACATCCTGCACCGCGCGCCGGAAGCGGCGGGCCTGTCGTACTGGGTGGAGCAGCTCGACAAAGGCGTGGCGAGGGCCGCCGTGCTGGCGGGAATCAGCGAGAGCGGCGAGAACAAGGTCGGACTGATCGGGGTGATGGGGAACGGATTCACCTATACGCCGATCGAAGGCTGATATTTGTAGTCAGGGGGGGCGCATCCCGGTTCGGAGGCCCCAGTTAGGCGAGATTGTCCAGGGCGCGCACTTCTCCGAGGCGAGGCTCGGTCAGCCAAAGCGCGTCGAGCAGCGCGAAGACGTCGCCAGCCAGCGGGGTGCCGATGACCTCCGCTCGATCGAGCGCCCGGCCATACAGGCTGCCGCTGGCGCGCCTGCCATGTGCATTGATGACCATGAACGATCCCCCGCCGGCTTGCGGCCGGTACACCAGGGAGACGAGCACGCGCCCTTCCGGGAGCGTTCCGTCGCCCCAGGGGCCGATGATCAGGTCGAAGTTGGGAAAGTGTTCAGGCTTGTCGTATGTCCAATGTACGTAATACACAGCTTTCGCACCGCTTGCGTCGGAGAGGTCGCCCCAGATCGTTACGGTTTGATTGCCACAGCAATCGCAACAGCCTCTCGACTCATCCCAGAAGCTTGCTCCCACGGTATGCATGTCGCTCATGGATTGGTAGCTTGTCGTCGGTTCACACGAGGCACGGATCAATACTTCACCTGATCCGGATATCCGCTTCCCAAAAAAACCTGGGCTTTTTACAGGTCCGCCGTCCAGTCCCCGCTCTTGCCGCCGTGCTTTTCCAGCACGCGCACATTGGTCATCACCATCCCGCGATCGACCGCCTTGCACATGTCGTAGACCGTCAGCAGTCCCACCTGCACGGCGGTCAGGGCCTCCATCTCGACCCCGGTCTTGCCGATGGTCTCCACCTGCGCCCGGCAATGCACGCTGCTGGCAGCCGTGTCGATCTCGAAGTCCACCGCCACCCGCGTGATCGGCAGCGGATGGCACAGCGGCACCAGGTCGCTGGTGCGCTTGGACGCCATGATGGCGGCGATGCGCGCGATGCCGATCACGTCACCCTTCTTGGCCGTGCCCGAGGTGACCAGGGCCAGGGTTTCCGGCTTCATCCGGATGGTGCCGGCCGCCACCGCCACGCGGTGGGTGTCCTGCTTGGCGCCGACGTCCACCATGTGGGCCTGGCCGGTGGCGTCGAAGTGGGTGAGCTGGTCGGAAGTCGGGGTCTCGGTGGTCATTGCAAGGTCGATAATGTGAGGTAACAAAGTGTTGCGCCCAGCAGCAGGATGCGCGTGGATGGAGGTATCATAGCACCGTGAAACTACGCTCCTGTCCAGCCAAGGCGCGCCGCTGGCGCCCCGCATTGACTGTCCTGGCCTTCCTGACGTCGGCCGCGTTCGCCTTTGCCGCGCCCAGCGACCCGCTCCAGAAGCCGCTCTCGAAACCCGACAGCACGCGCCTGCCCACGCTCGGCGACACCGCGCGCGGCGACCTCTCGCCCGTGGTCGAGCGCAAGCTGGGCGAGGAGATCATGCGCGACATCCGGCGCGACCGCGATTTCCTCGACGACGAACCGATCGCCGAATACCTGAACAACTTCGGCAACGCCCTGGTCAGCGCCGCTCCCGGTTCGCGCGGCGAAACCAATGCCGACTTTTATTTCTTCGCCGTGCGCGACCCGGCCCTGAACGCCTTCGCGCTGCCCGGCGGTTTCATCGGCGCCCACTCGGGCCTGATCATCGCCGCCCAGACCGAGTCCGAACTGGCCGGCGTGATGTCGCACGAGATCGGCCACGTGTCGCAGCGCCACATCGCGCGCATGATCGGGCAGCAGAAGCAGGACGTGCTGCTGCCGCTGGCGGCGATGATCCTGGCGGCGCTGGCCGCCAAGTCGAGCTCGGACGCCGCGATGGGCGTGCTGATGGGCGGGCAGGGCCTGGCCATCCAGCGCCAGCTGAACTTCAGCCGCGAGGCCGAGCGCGAGGCCGACCGGGTCGGCTTCCAGATCATGGAGGCGGGCGGCTACGACACCACCGGCATCGTCGCCTTCTTCCGCCGCCTGCAAAGCGCCAGCAAGCTGTATGGCGAGCTGCCGGCCGGCCTGAGCAACTTGAGCAGCCACCCGCTGACCCAGGAGCGCATCACCGACATGCAGGCGCGCATCCGCGAAATGCCCAAGAAGCAGCGGGTCGACAACGTCGACTTCCAGCTGGTGCGAGCGCGTACCCGCGTGCTGCAGGACCAGAGCGAGCAGGGACGGCGCGACACCCGGACCGCGTTCCAGACCCAGCTCAAGGAACCCCACCGCCACCAGCAGGCCGGCGCCCAGTACGGCCTGGCCTACCTGGCGCTCAAGGGAGGCGACCTGGCCGGCGCCCAGAGCTGGCTGGACAAGGCGCGCGCCACCATGAAGCCGCGCGAAGGCGTGTTCTCCACCGCCGCCAGCGGCGGCGACGGCGAAGTCATGTTCACCGGCCTGTCGCTCGAGATCAAGATGGCCGCCGGCCAGCCGCCCGCGGTGCTGCAGGCGGCGATCGCCGAGGCCGAGCAGGCGCGCCAGCGCTTCCCGCTGTCGCGCGCCATCGCGCTCCAATATGCCGAGGTCCTGATCGCCAACAACAAGCTGGACGAGGCCGCGCGCTACCTGCGCGACCAGGTGCAGCAGTACCGCGAAGAGCCCAAGCTGCACGACCTGCTGGCCAAGGCCTATGCCAAGCAGGGCAAGATCGCGCTGCAGCACATGGCGCTGGCCGAATCCTATGTGCTGGCCGGCGCGCTGCCGGCCGCCGTGGCCCAGCTCAACCTGGCGCGCAAGGCCGGCGACGTGTCCTTCTACGACCAGGCCGTGATCGATGCGCGCGAACGCGAGCTGCAGGCGCGCCAGAAGGCGGAACTGGAAGAAGAGAAGGAACGCTGATTCAGGGCGCGGGGTTGGGCACGCGCTGGAAGCCGAAGCGGCGCGGCGCTTCGTCCGCGCCCAGGCGCTCGACCCGCAATGCCTGCCCTTGCCAGGGCAGCACCAGCTCGCCCGCGCCGCCCTCCAGCCAGCCCATCACCGCCTCGTCCGTGGCGGGGGAGCCGTCCAGCTCCAGCAGGCCCAGCACCTGGGCCACATCGCGGTCGTCCAGCTGCGCCACCACCTCGCCGTCCCTGAACACCAGGGCGCCGGTCTCGCTCATGAACACCTGCTCGATGCGCGCCAGGGCCTGACCGGTCTGGAGCACCAGTCCCTGCGCCGGATCGGTGCGCGCGATGAAGGGCGTCGCCTCGAGGTTCACGTAGACGCGCTGCGGCCCGTTCTGGAAATACCAGTTGCCGCGCTCGTCGTGCAGGTAATTGCGGTTGATGAAGCCCACCAGGGCAGGATTGGTCAGCCGGTCGCCCGGCGCATTGGCGCGCTGGGCCGCCTCGTCGCGCATGCGCCAGCCGCCGCGCGCGTCGAGCGCCAGCCAGCCGTAGCAGTGCGGCACGTTCGGCCACTTGGCCATTGCCTGTCTTACGATGTCGTCCATGGCTTATCCAGCATCGCACAGTTCGCAGGCCCCCGGCGCGCGCGTCGAGGCCCTGCCGTCGAAGAAATGCAGGATGCGGTGCGGCAGCCAGTCGATGCGGCCCGGGAAGGGCCTGGTGGCGAAGCCGACGTGCCCGCCTTCCTCGGGATACTCGAGCGTCACCGCCGCCGCGGCGCGGTCCGGCAAGTGCTCGCCCGGCAGGAAAGGGTCGTTGCGCGCGTTCAGCACCAGGGTCGGCACCGTGATCGCATCCAGCACGTGGCGCGCGCTGGCGCGGTGCCAGTAGTCGTCGGTGTCCTTGTAGCCGTGCAGGGGCGCGGTGACCACGTTGTCGAAGGCGTACAGGTCGCGCGCCCGCAGCAGGGCCTCGCGGTCGAACAGGCCGGGGAACTGCTCCAGCTTTGCCAGGCACTTGGGCTTGAGCGTCTGCAGGAACATCCGGGTATAGAGCATATTGAAGCCCGAGGACAGGGCCGCGCCGCCGCGCGCCAGGTCGAGCGGGGCCGAGATGGCGCAGGCGGCGTCGACGATCCCGGCGCCGTGGCCGGATTCGCCCAGCCAGCGCAGCAGGGCGTTCCCGCCCAGCGACACGCCGGCCGCGTAGAAGCGTCCCTGGTGGCGCGCGCGCAGGGTGCGGACGATCCAGTCGACTTCCTGGGCGTCGCCCGAGTGGTAGAAGCGCGGCGCGAGGTTCGGCTCGCCCGAGCAGCCGCGGAAGTGCGGCACCGCGCCCGACCAGCCGCGCGCCGCCAGCGCCGCCATCAGCGCACGCGCGTAATGGCTGTGCGAGGAACCTTCGAGGCCGTGGAACAGCACCACCAGCGGCTTGCCGGCTTCGCCGTCGACCAGGTCGATGTCGATGAAGTCGCCATCGGCGCTGTGCCAGCGCTCGCGCCGGTAGGCGACCGGCGGCTTGGCCACGCAGGTGGCCGGGTAGATGGTCTGCAGGTGTCCGCCCGGAAGCCAGGCGGGGGCGCGGTAGTGCATGGCGGGGCGTGCAGGGGGCAGCGGCGCAGGGGGAGCGGTACGCGCCGCCGGCAGGATCAGTGGTGCTTCAGCACGGTGCCCGGCGCCAGGCGGTATTGGGTGCCGCAGTAAGGGCATTTGGCGTCGCCGTGGTGGTCGAAGTCGAGGAAGACGCGCGGGTGCGAGGACCACAGCGGCATTGCCGGGTTCGGGCAATAGGCCGGCAGGTCTTTGGCCTCCAGCTCCACCACAGGCATCGTCTTTTGGTTCATCTGGTTCTCTCCGTTAGGGATTGGGACAAAGACAGGATTCTAACGGATTCGCCCTGCTTGCCGAAATGATCGGTAAAATACCAATCTGATCACTATCCAATCCGGGTACACGGTGTTCCTTGCCCGGCGCCAACCTCCAGATGCGTTTCATGCCCGACCGTTTCATGCTTGTTGCCGCTGTGTTGAGCGCGGGCCGTTGCAGGATTACCACATGAATGCCGGCAATATGCCGGGACAGCCGCCGGGCGGCGGTCCCCTGAGCAGCGATCCGGAGGCCGAGCGCGCCGCCTGGCGCGAGGGCGTCAAGGCCGGCCTGCCGACCCTGTTCGGCATCGGCGCCTGGGGCATGGTGGTCGGGGTGGCCATGGTCAAGAGCGGCCTGAGCGTCGCCCAGGCCATCGGCATGACCGTGCTGGTCTTCGCCGGTTCCGCCCAGCTCGCTTCCTTGCCCCTGATCGTGGCCCAGGCGCCGATCTGGGTGATCTTCGCCACCGCGCTGGTGGTCAACCTGCGCTTCGTGATCTTCGCGGCCCTGCTGGGCCCGCACTTTTCTCACCTGCCCTGGCACCAGCGTTTCTATCTCGGCTATATCTCGGGCGACCTGACGGTGGCCATGTTCCTGCAGCGCTACCCGACCGCCGAGCCGGTGCCGGGCAAGCTGGCCTATTTGAAGGGGCTGATGTATCCGAACTGGTTCGCCTGGCAGATCGGTTCGCTGGTCGGCATCTTCCTCGGCAGCGCCGTGCCCACCGAATGGGGGCTGGGCTTCGCCGGCACCCTGGCCATCCTCTGCATCATGGTGCCGCTGATCATCAACAAGGCCGCGCTGTGCGGGGTGATCGTGGCCGGCGCCATCGCCGTGCTGGCCTACGAACTGCCTTACAAGCTGGGGCTGCTGCTGGCGGTCGTGGTCGGCATGCTGGTCTCCATGTTTATCGAAGAAACCTTCGCCAAGAGAAAGGCGCTCCATGGCTGACTGGGAAATCTGGGCCGTGATCGGCGTCCTATGCGTGGCCACCGCCGCCACCCGCAGCTCCTTCTGGCTGATCGGCCACCGCGTCAGCATCCCGCCGCGGGTGCAGGAAGTGCTGCGCTATGCGCCGGCCTGCGCGCTGGCCGCCATCATCGCGCCCGACATCCTGATCGACGGGCAAGGCCAGACCCAACTGATGCTGACCAATCCGAAGCTCTTGGCCGGGCTGGCCGCGCTCGGTTTCTACCTGTGGAAACGAAACATGCTGCTCACCATCGTGTTCGGCATGCTCGTCTTTACGCTGTTGCGCGTACTGCACGTTTTTGGCGGCACTGCCTAATGTACAATGACGTTTTTTCACTATTTCACTGCTGACCAATGGACGCCGTACTCCGTTTCACCCGTCTGCAAGACCTGATCGACAGCGACGCGCTCAAGAACAAGCGCGTCTTCATCCGCGCCGACCTGAACGTGCCGCAGGATGACGCCGGCAACATCACCGAAGACACGCGCATCCGCGCCTCGGTGCCGGCGATCCGCGACGCCCTGAAGGCGGGCGCGGCAGTGATGGTGACTTCCCACCTGGGCCGCCCGACCGAAGGCGAGTTCAAGCCCGAGGACAGCCTGGCGCCGGTCGCCGCGCGCCTGTCCGAGCTGCTCGGCCAGCCGGTGGAACTGAAGCAGGACTGGGTCGACGGCGTGGATGTCGCGCCGGGCCAGGTGGTGCTGCTGGAGAACTGCCGCGTCAACAAGGGCGAGAAGAAGAACAGCGACGAACTGGCCCAGAAGATGGCCAGGCTGTGCGACGTGTACGTGAACGACGCCTTCGGCACCGCCCACCGCGCCGAAGCCACCACCCACGGCATCGCCAAGTTCGCGCCCGTGGTGGCCGCCGGCCCGCTGCTGGCCGCCGAGCTGGACGCCCTGGGCAAGGCCCTGGGCCAGCCCCAGCGTCCGCTGCTGGCCATCGTGGCCGGCTCCAAGGTCTCGACCAAGCTCTCGATCCTGCAAAGCCTGGCGGGCAAGGTCGATAACCTGATCGTCGGCGGCGGCATCGCCAACACCTTCATGAAGGCCGTCGGCCTGAACATCGGCAAGTCACTCGCCGAGAACGACCTGGTGAACGAAGCCAAGGCCATCATCGACATGATGGCCGCGCGCGGCGCCCAGGTGCCGATCCCCGTGGACGTGGTGTGCGCCAAGGAGTTCGCGCCGACCGCCGCCGCCACCGTCAAGGACGTGGCCGACGTGGCGGACGACGACATGATCCTCGACATCGGCCCCAGGACCGCGGCCCAGCTGGCCGAACAGGTGGCCACCGCCGGCACCATCGTCTGGAACGGTCCGGTCGGCGTGTTCGAGTTCGACCAGTTCGCCGAAGGCACCAAGACCCTGGCCCTGGCCATCGCCAAGTCCCGGGGCTTCTCGATCGCCGGCGGCGGCGATACCCTGGCGGCGATCGCCAAGTACCAGATTGCCGACCAGATCGGCTATATCTCGACCGGCGGCGGCGCCTTCCTCGAGTTCCTCGAAGGGAAGACCCTGCCGGCAGTCGAGATCCTGCTCCAGCGTAAGGACAAGTGATACCCCAGCGCAGCCCCAAGGCTGCGCTTCTCTTTTCAGAACCAAGGATTCCAAACCCATGCAAGCTGCGCGACCCCTGTACAACGCCACCAAGATCGTTTCCACCATCGGCCCTGCATCGAGCGACTTCGATACCCTCGTCAAAATGATTCGGGCCGGCGTCGACGTCGTGCGCCTGAACTTCTCGCATGGCAAGGCCCAGGACCACATCGACCGCGCAGCGCTGGTGCGCCGCGCCGCCGCCGAATGCGGCGTCGAGGTGGCGATCATGGCGGACATGCAGGGTCCGAAAATTCGCGTGGGTAAGTTTGAAGAAGGCAAGATCTTCCTGAACAACGGCGATCCCTTCATCCTCGACGCGCGCTGGGGCGAGAACGGCGAGCTGGGCAACCAGGAGCGCGTGGGCCTCGACTACAAGGCCCTGCCGCGCGACGTCAAGCCGGGCGACAAGCTGCTGCTCAACGACGGCCTGATCGTGCTGGTGGTCGACAAGGTGATCGGCCACGAGATCTATACCACCACCAAGGTCGGCGGCGAGCTGTCCAACAACAAGGGCATCAACCGCATGGGCGGCGGCCTGACCGCGCCGGCCCTGACCTCGAAGGACATGGAAGACATCAAGACCGCGATGAGCTTCCAGGCCGACTACCTGGCGATTTCCTTCCCCAAGAACGCGACCGACATGGAAATGGCGCGCCAGCTGGCCAACATCGCCGGCGAGCCCTATGGCCACAAGCCGATGATGATCGCCAAGATCGAGCGCGCCGAAGCGATTCCGGTGCTGCAGGAGATCCTGGACGCCTCGGACGGCATCATGGTGGCGCGCGGCGACCTGGCGGTCGAAGTCGGCAACGCCGCCGTGCCGGCGCTGCAAAAGCGCATGATCCAGATGGCGCGCGCCTCCAACAAGCTGGCGATCACCGCGACCCAGATGATGGAATCGATGATCTTCAACGCCGTCCCGACCCGCGCCGAAGTGTCCGACGTGGCCAACGCCGTGCTGGACGGCACCGACGCCGTGATGACCTCGGCCGAGACCGCATCGGGCAAGTACCCGGTCGAGACCGTCGAGATGATGGCCGCCATCTGCCTCGAAGCCGAACAATCCGAATACAACAAGCGCGACGCTGATTTCCTCAACGTCCAGTTCACCCGCATCGACCAGTCGATCGCCTACGGCACCCTGTTCACCGCGCACCACCTGCGCGTGAAGGCCATCGTGGCGCTGACCGAGTCGGGCTCGACCGCACTGTGGATGAGCCGCCACTCGATCGACACGCCGATCTTTGCTCTCACCCCGCTGCAGACGACGCAACGCAAGGCCTCGCTCTACCGGAACGTGCGAGCATTCCACCTGCTCCAAGAAGGGGGTTCGCACGCGGTGCTGCGCAAGGCCGAAGAAGTCCTGATCCGCGAAGGCATGGTGCGCAAGGGCGACCTGATCGTCGTGACCTGGGGTTCCCCGATGGGCCAGGCCGGCGGCACCAACGCCATGAAGATCGTACGCGTGGGCGAGCTGGATGAAATAGTTTCTTAATTGTTTGGGAGACAACCCATGGCACTCGTATCAATGCGTCAACTGCTGGACCATGCCGCCGAAAACGGTTATGGCCTTCCCGCATTTAACGTCAACAACCTGGAGCAGGTGCAGGCCATCATGGCTGCCGCCGACGCGGTCAACGCGCCGGTGATCATGCAGGCCTCCGCAGGCGCGCGCAAGTACGCCGGCGAAGCTTTCCTGCGCCACCTGATCGACGCCGCCGTCGAAGCCTACCCGCACATCCCGGTGGTCATGCACCAGGATCACGGGCAGTCGCCGGCGGTGTGCATGGCCGCGATCCGTTCCGGCTTCACCTCGGTGATGATGGACGGTTCGCTCGAAGCCGACGGCAAGTCCGTCGCCAGCTACGAGTACAACGTGGAAGTCTCGAAGGAAGTGGTCAAGTTCTCGCACTCGATCGGCGTCACCGTCGAAGCCGAGCTGGGCGTGCTGGGCTCGCTCGAGACCATGAAGGGCGACAAGGAAGACGGCCACGGCGCGGACGGCACCATGACCCGCGAACAACTGCTGACCGACGTGGCGCAGGCTGCCGACTTCGTGGCGCGTACCCAGTGCGACGCTCTGGCGATCGCCATCGGCACCTCGCACGGCGCCTACAAGTTCACCCGCAAGCCGACCGGCGACATCCTGGCGATCGACCGCATCAAGGAAATCCACGCACGCATCCCCAATACCCACCTGGTGATGCACGGTTCATCCTCGGTGCCGCAGGAGCTGCTGGCCATCATCCGCGAGTTCGGCGGCGACATGAAGGAAACCTATGGCGTGCCGGTCGAGGAGATCCAGGAGGGCATCAAGCACGGTGTCCGCAAGATCAACATCGACACCGACATCCGCCTGGCGATGACGGCCGCGATCCGCAAGTACCTGTTCCAGAACCCGTCCAAGTTCGACCCGCGCGACTACCTGAAGCCGGCGCGCGAAGCGGCGATGGAAGTGTGCAAGGCGCGCTACCTGGCGTTCGGCTGCGAAGGCCAGGCGTCCAAGATCAAGCCGATCCCGCTGGACAAGATGGCCGAGCGCTACAAGGCCGGCGAGCTGGCGCAGATCGTGCAGTAAGCCCAGCAAACAGGTGCGACGATCACTTTGCAGAAACCGCGCAGTGATCGTCACGCTACCGCCCGCCAACGTCATCCCGGCGCAGGCCGGGATCCAAGTTTCTCACCGCAGTCGACAACTTCAAGCGTCGTCGCAGCGCCAGCAAACTTGGATCCCGGCCTTCGCCGGGATGACGGCGAGAGGCGCCTGCCGCGGGCCCCAAGGCCGGCGGAAGGCGGCAGCCGCAGCCCTCAACACCGGTAGCGGCATACAAATTGACGTAAAATGATGCATTGGACAGGCCCCCAAGGCCTGACTTTCCCAACCGGCGGCCCTAGCCGCCGGTTCCGCTTTCCTGATATCCCTTCTATGAACAGCCTCTACCAATCCACTATCCAGTCCCTGCCACTGCTGGGCCGCGGCAAGGTGCGCGACAACTATGCTGTCGGCGACGACAAGATCCTGATCGTCACCACCGACCGCCTGTCGGCGTTCGACGTGGTCATGAACGAGCCGATCCCCGGCAAGGGCATGGTGCTGAACCAGATGAGCGACTTCTGGTTCGAGAAGCTCGGCCACATCGTCCCCAACCACCTGACCGGCGTGGCGCCGGAATCCGTGGTCGCACCGAACGAAGTGGAGCAGGTGCGCGGCCGCGCCGTCGTGGCCAAGCGCCTCAAGCCGATCCTGGTCGAGGCCGTCGTGCGCGGCTACATCATCGGTTCGGGCTGGAAGGACTATCAGGCAAGCGGCGCCATCTGCGGCATCCAGCTGCCGGCCGGCCTGCGCCAGGCCGACAAGCTGCCCCAGCCGCTGTTCACCCCGGCCGCCAAGGCCGACATCGGCGAACACGACGAGAACATCTCCTTCGAAGAGATGGAAAACCGCATCGGCAAGGAACTGGCCGCCAAGATGCGCGACGTCAGCATCCAGCTCTACACCGCCGCCGCCGAGTACGCCGCGACCAAGGGCATCATCATCGCCGACACCAAGTTCGAGTTCGGCCTCGACGACAATGGCGTGCTGCACCTGATGGACGAAGTGCTGACCGCCGATTCCTCGCGCTTCTGGCCGGCCGACTCCTACGCCCCGGACATGTCGCCGCCGTCCTTCGACAAGCAATTCGTGCGCGACTACCTGGAAACCCTGAAGGACTGGAACAAGACCGCGCCCGCGCCTAGCCTGCCGCCGGAAGTGATCGAGAAAACCCAGGCCAAGTATTTCGAAGCCATCGAGCGCCTCACCGGCGAGAAGCTGAAGGCCTGAACGATGAGCGAGCAGAACAAGCCGCTGGTCGGCGTGATCATGGGTTCCTCGTCCGACTGGGACGTGATGCAGCACGCGGTGGCGGTCCTGAAGCAGTTCGGGGTGCCTTTCGAGGCGCAGGTGATCTCGGCCCACCGCATGCCGGACGAGATGTTCACCTACGCCGAAACCGCGCGCGAGCGCGGCCTGCGCGCCATCATCGCCGGCGCCGGCGGCGCGGCCCACCTGCCGGGCATGGTGGCCGCCAAGACCATCGTGCCGGTGCTGGGCGTGCCCGTGCCCTCGAAATACCTGCGCGGCGAGGATTCGCTGCTGTCGATCGTGCAGATGCCGAAAGGCGTGCCGGTGTCGACCTTCGCCATCGGCGAAGCCGGCGCCGCCAACGCGGCCCTGACCGCGGTGGCCATGCTGGCCGCCACGGACGATGCGCTGGCCGTCAAGCTGCAGCAGTTCCGCAGCGAGCAGACCGCCGCCGCCCAGGCCATGACCCTCCCCCTGTAATCCGATGAGCAGCAATCCGCAAACTCCCCTGTTGCCCGCCGCGTCGCCCTCGACCTGGCTGGGCGTGATGGGCGGCGGCCAGCTCGGCCGCATGTTCGCCCACGCCGCCCAGGCCATGGGCTACAAGGTGGCCGTGCTGGAACCGAGCGCCGACTGCCCGGCAGGACAGGTCGCCGAGCGCCTGATCACGGCCGGCTACGACGACCCGCAAGGACTCGAGCAGCTGGCCAAGCTGTGCGGCGCCATCACCACCGAGTTCGAGAACGTCCCGGCCGACAGCATGGCCTGGCTGGGCGAGCGCAGTTTCGTGGCGCCCAACGCCGCCTGCGTGTCGATCGCCCAGGACCGCATCGCCGAGAAACGTTTCTTCGTCGAGTGCGCGCCGCGCTCGGGCGTGATGCCGGCCCCGCACAAGACCATCGCCTCGCATGCCGACATCGACGCCATCGGCGACGAGCTGCTGCCCGGCATCCTCAAGACCGTGCGCATGGGCTACGACGGCAAGGGCCAGGTGCGGGTGCGCTCGCGCGAGGACGTGCGCGCGGCCTTCGACGAGCTGAAAGGGGTCACCTGCCTGCTCGAGAAGATGCTGCCGCTGGCCTACGAGGTGTCGGTGCTCACCGCCCGCGGCGCCGACGGCGCCTCCGTGGTCTACCCGATCGCCGAGAACGTGCACCGCGACGGCATCCTGTTCACCACCACCGTGCCCGGCCCCAACGTCTCCGAGGCCTGCGCCAGGCAGGCCCAGGACGCGGCGCGCGCCATCGTCGCCGAACTCGGCTACGTGGGGGTGCTATGCATCGAGTTCTTCGTGCTGCAGGACGGCAGCCTGGTGGTCAACGAGATGGCCCCGCGTCCGCACAACAGCGGCCACTACACCATCGACGCCTGCGTCACCAGCCAGTTCGCCCAGCAGGTGAGGGCGATGGCGCGCCTGCCGCTGGGCGAGGTGCGCCAGCATTCACCGGCCGTGATGCTCAACATCCTGGGCGACGTCTGGTTCGAGGCGGGCAGCGACACCCCGCGCGAGCCGGCCTGGGACCGCGTGCTGGCCCTGCCGGGCGCCAACCTGCACCTGTACGGCAAGGACGATCCGCGCCGCGGCCGCAAGATGGGCCACGTGACTTTCGTCGCGCCGACCCTGGAGCAGGCCCAGGCCAGCCTGGCCCAGGCCTGCGCCATCCTGGGGATCGCGCCGTGACCAGCGCGGCGCAGGAACTGGATGCGGCCGCCATCGCGGCGGCCGCGCGCGCCCTCGAGGCGGGCCAGCTGGTCGCCTTCCCGACCGAGACCGTATACGGCCTCGGCGCCGACGCCGAGAACCCGGCGGCGGTGGCGGCCATCTACGCCGCCAAGGGCCGTCCCCAGGACCACCCGGTGATCGTGCACCTGGCGCCCGAGGCGCCGCTCGACTACTGGGCCGCCGACATCCCGCAGGAAGCCCACGCGCTGGCCGAAGCCTTCTGGCCCGGCCCGCTCACCATGATCCTCAAGCGCGCCGCCAACATTCCGGACGCCGTCAGCGGCGGCCAGGACACGGTGGGCCTGCGCTGCCCCTCGCACCCGGTGGCGATCGCGCTGCTGCGCGCCTTCAAGGACGGCCGCGGCGGCGTGGCCGCGCCCTCGGCCAACAAGTTCGGCCACGTCAGCCCAACCCTGGCCCAGCATGTGCGCGACGAGTTCGGCGCCGACGCTTCGGTGGCCATGGTGCTGGACGGCGGCGCCTCGCAGGTGGGCATCGAATCGACCATCGTCGACCTGTCGCGCCTGGCCAGCCACGGCCCGGTGCTGCTGCGCCCCGGGCACATCAGCGCCGAGGCGATCGCCGCCGTGATCGACCGCATGCCGGCCGCACCCGACGCCGCCGCGCCGCGCGCTTCCGGCACCCTGGAATCGCATTACGCGCCCCACACCCCGGTGGCGATGCAGGACAGCGCGATGCTGTCCGCCACCCTGGCCGCGATGGCCAAGGCCGGCCGCAAGGTGGCGCTGATCCATTACACCGACATGCCGCCCACCCACGCGGCCCTGCGCCTGCCGGCCACCCCCGACGGCTTCGCCCACGCCCTGTATGCGGCGCTGCGCGCGATGGACGGGCAGGGCGCCGACCTGATCCTGGTCGAGGCACCGCCGAAGGACGGCCCCTGGCTCGGCGTCAACGACCGCCTGCGGCGCGCAGCCCACGGTTCGACCGGCATCGTGCACGGCTTGCTGAACCAGCAGCCGGCGGCTTGAGCATTCTCCGCACCTGATATTGACGGGGCGCAAAGCGCCCCGTCTTTGTGTTGCGCACAAGCCAAATAGTCCTTCTGGGCAAACAAGCCCGGCGCTATAATCCCCCACCTTTTGGCCGATTCGCCAGTGTTACTCATGTGGCATGAAAAGTACGGCCGAGCAACCGAATTCGCTATACAAGCGAATTGAACACTGGCATATTAATCAGGATACGAATAGCACGGGCGTTCGTTTCACAAAATATTCATGTTAGGAGACACAATGCGTCAAACCAAACTCGCGCTTGCCCTGTTGACGGCAGCGGTCCTGGCGGCGTGCGGCGGCGGCACCAGCCCGAAAGGCGGCGACCAGACCCCCAAGACCAAATTCACCAATCAGGTGTCCTTCGGTGACAGCCTCTCGGACGTCGGCACGTATTCGGTGGGCGCGGTGAAGGCCGCAGGCGGCGGCAAGTTCACCATCAACGGTGACGGTACCGCAAAGAATCCTGAACTGAACGGCAAGATCTGGCTCGATTTCATGGCTGCCCAGCTGGGCCTGCCGGCGCCGTGCGCCGCCCAGACCGGCCTGGAAGGCGACGCATCGCGCGGCCTGAACGTTCCGATCACCAACCATCCGAACTGCTTCAACTACGCCCAGGGCGGTTCGCGCGTGACCAACCCTGTCGGCCCGGGCAACAAGGCCACCGGCTCGCCGATCGGCGAGATGACCCTGCCGCTGGTGTCGCAGATCGCGAACCACGTGGCCAAGGTGAACGGCAAGTTCACCGGCACCGAGCTGGTGACCGTCCTGTCGGGCGGCAACGACGTGCTGATGCAGATGGCCGCGATCCAGGCCGCCGGCACCGCCGCCGGCGCCCAGGCCTTCGCCACCTCGCTGACCATGCAGCTGGCGGCCGGCGCCACCAACCCGCAAGCCGCGGCGCAAGCCATCGGCCTGGCGATCGCCACCGAGAACGCGCGTCCGGGCAAGACCGACGCCAGCGTGGTGCAGGCGGCCGTGACCGCCGCCGCCACCCAGCCGGGCAACCAGGCCGTCGCTTCGCCGGCCGTGTACGGTCCGATGGTGACCAAGGCCCAGGCCGACGGCAGCGCCGCGGGCCTGAAGGCCGCCGGTGATTACGCCACCGCCAACGCCACCCGCATGGTGACCGAAGTCGGCCAGGCCGGCGCGCAAATGGCCGCCCTGGTGCGCAATGAACTGGTGGGCCGCGGCGCCAGGTACGTGGTGGTCGCCAACCTGCCCGACGTGGCCAGCACCCCGGCCGCCAAGTCGCGTCCGGCCGCCATCCAGCAGCTGGTCACCGCCATGGTCAACGCCTTCAACACCCAGCTGAAAGCCAACATCGACGTCAACGATGCGCGCATCCTGTACGTCGACCTGTACAGCGTCAGCAATGACCAGGTGAAGAATCCGGCGCCTTACGGCCTGACCAACACCAGCACCCCGGCCTGCGGCCCGAACCCGCTGGGCACCACCTCCCTGATCTGCACCAACAGCAACACGGTGGCAGGTGACGTGAGCCATTACATGTTCGCCGACGACGTCCACCCGACCCCGTTCGAGAACAACCTCATCGCCCGCTACGTCCTGAAGGACATGGCGATCAAGGGCTGGCTGTAAGGCTGCGGCAGGCCCGCCCCGCGAGAGGGCGGGCCCATCACACGAGAATCAGGAGAAAACATGAAAGTTCGTTTCAATAGCGTCGTCAAGATGCTGGGTGTGGCCGCGGCGCTGGCCTGCGCGTCGACCGCGTCGGCCCAGTCGAAAGGCCAGCTGACCGCCAAGTTCGGCCTCAACCAGCTGACCCCGAAGGTCGAGAGCGGCGACATCAGCGCGCCGGCCCTGCCGGGCACCAAGGCCTCGGTGGGCCGCGACATCCAGCCGGTGCTGATCTTCGCCTACGGCCTGACCGACAACATCTCGACCGAGGTGGCGCTGGGCACCCCGTACAAGCACAAGATCTACGGCGCCGGCGCGATCGAGGGCACCGGCCAGCTGGGCACCGTCGAGGCCCTGCCGCCGACCGCCTTCCTGCAGTACCGCTTCTTCGAGCCGACCGCGACCTTCCGTCCCTTCGTGGGCCTGGGCGCGACCTACGCCTACTTCATGAAGGAGCGTGGTTCGTTCAAGATGACCGCGGTGACCAACCCGGGCAGCAACGTGCCGACGACCTTCAGCATCGACAACAAGTTCACCTACACGGTGCAGGCCGGCATGGCGGTGAACTTCAACCAGCGCTGGTTCGGCGACCTGACCGTCAACAAGACCCGTCTGCGTACCGACGTCAACTTCTCGACTGGTCAGCGTCAGCACATGAAGCTGGATCCGGTGTCGGTGGTGCTGGCGGTGGGGTATAAGTTCTGAGCGTGAGTTAGCGCTGTTGGAGGCCCGCTTTGGCGGGCCTTTTTATTTCGTGGTCTGCACGCAAACTTGGGTTCCGGCCTTCGCCGGAACGACGTTCAAGGGCAGCAGGCCACTACCAACTTTCCGGCCAACTCTCTCAGCACGTCATTCCCGCGCAGGCGGGAATCCAAGTTTGCCAGCACACCGCCATCGCCCGCGCTCGCCACGCACTCACTGCAACGCCCGCGCATGCTGCGTGAAATGCTCCGCACTGAGAAAGCACTCAATGCAAAGCCCGCGCATACTGCGTGAAATGCTCCGCACTCAGCGCCCGCTGGTACAGGAAGCCCTGGTAGATGTGACACCCCGCATCCAGCAGGAACTGTCGCTGCCCGGGCGTCTCCACCCCTTCCGCAATCACCTGCAACCCCAGGCTGTCCCCCAGCGCGATGATGGACCGCACGATCGAAGCGTCGTTCTGGTCGGTCAGCACGTCGCGCATGAAGCTGTGGTCGATCTTGAGCTGGTCCAGCGGCAGCTTGCGCAGGTAGGCCAGCGAGGAATACCCCGTCCCGAAGTCGTCCAGCGAGAACGACAGCCCGCGTCGCTTGAGCATGGCCATGGTGTGCGCCGTCTGGCTGAAATCCGTCACCACCAGGCTCTCGGTCAGCTCCAGCTTCAGGCCGCTGGGGTCGACCCCGGTGTGCTCGAAGATGCGCTGCAGCGTGGCCACGAAATGCGGTTCGGTGAACTGGCGCGCGCTGACGTTGACCGACAGGGTCAGGCCGGCCGTATCCGGATGGGCCTGCCAGCGCGCCAGCTCGGCGCAGGCGGTGCCCAGCACCCAGTTGCCGATATCGACGATCAGGCCGCTTTCCTCGGCGGCGCGGATGAATTCGGCCGGGTAGAGCACCCGCCCGTTCGGCAGGCGCCAGCGCAGCAGGGCCTCGGCCCCGATCACGTGGCCGCCGCGGTCGAGCTGGGGCTGGTAGTGCAGCATGAACTCGTCGTGGCGCAACGCGCGCCGCAGGCCGTTTTCCAGCTCGGCCCGCGCCGACCACGCCGCCTGCGCGGCCGGATCGTGGAAGCGGAAGGTGTTGCGCCCCGCCGCCTTGGCCTGGTACATCGCCGCGTCGGCCTGGCGCAGCGTCGATTCCACCGTGTCGCTGGTGCCGCACAGGGTCGCCACGCCCACGCTGACCGAGAGCGTGTAGCTGATCTGCCCGAGCTGGAAGGGCGCGGTCATCGCCGCCACCACCTTGGCCGCCACGGTCTCGGCCTGTGCCGCGGCGGACTCGCGCGTGTCCTCGACCGGGTGGATCAGGATCACGAACTCGTCCCCGCCCAAGCGCGCCACCATGTCGGCCTCGCGCACGCAATGCTCGAGGCGCCGGGCCACGGCCTGCAGCAGCATGTCGCCGGCCGCATGGCCCTGGCTGTCGTTGAGGAACTTGAAGTTGTCGAGGTCGCAGAACATCAGGGCCCCGCACTTGCGCGTGCGCGCGCTGCCGAGGAGGGCGCGGCGCAGGTGGTCGAGCAGGTTGGCGCGGTTGGGCAGGTCGGTCAGCGGGTCGAAGAAGGCGAGGCGGAAGATCTTGGCTTCGTTGTGCTTGCGCTCGCTGATGTCGGTGCCGATCATCAGTATCTTCTGGCAGGCCCCGAGCGTCTGGTCGGGCTGCAAGAGGGTCCAGCGGGTATCGATCTCGACCGCCGTGCCGTCGCGCCGCACATGGATCACTTCGCCCGTCCATTCGCCATCGGACAGCGTGGTCTCGAAGGCCGACTGGTAGGCCGCCAGATCGTCACACAGCAGCTCGCTGAACTTCTTTCCGCGCGCCTCCTGGGCGCTCCAGCCGTACATGCGTTCCGCGCCCAGGTTCCAGTAGGTGATGCGCGACTGCATGTCCATGGCGACGATGGCGTCGCGCGCCCGCTGCAGGAAGGAGGCCTGCTCCAGCACCAGCAGGTCGGCCTGGCGGATGCGGGTGTAGTCGGACAGGAAGCCCTCCACCACCGTCGTGCCGTCGACGTCCTCGCGCGCCGCGCCCTGTTCGTAGATCCATTTTTCCTTGCCGTAGGCGCAGCGGATGCGGTAGGTCACCTGGAACTGGCGCCCTTCCTCCAGTGCGGCGGTGATCGCGCGCGAGACCAGGGCGCGGTCGTCGGGATGGACCAGGCTGGCGTAGGACAGCCCAGGCTGGGCAACGAAGGCGGAAGCGGTATAGCCGGTGAGCTGTTCGATGCCGTCGCTGACGAACTCCATGGTCCACTCGCGATCGTTGAGACAGCGGTAGGCCGCGCCCGGTAAATTGCTCAGCAGTAGCTCAAGTGATAGTGAGCGCACGCTATCGTCGGAAGCGGGTTCCGATGAGGGGGTATCCTGAGCGGAGGGCGGGGTATGCATCTCGCGGACGGTTGGTAAGTGAGACGGCCAGCTTAGGCAGCAAGGATAACCGATGGTAGCGCAAAAGCGGTTCGATGCAGGGTCGCTCGATTGAAAAAAGGGCAAGTATGTGTACGGAATGCATCAGTTTTCACGCCGATGCACGCAGCATCACTTCGGGCAAAAAGGTTTCATAAAATACAATTGCCGTGATACACTTTTCGTCTGCCGCCGACCTCGATTCGTCGTTGCCGAAGACCCGACCCTTTGCCTTCCTGCCCGTGTTGCGACCTCTTCACCACCTGTTCCTGTCCACGGCCCTGCTGGCCGGCGAAGCCGGCGCCGAACCGCGTCCAGGCGAGTCGGAGACCCGCCGCGGCCTGCACGCCACCCGCATCGCCGACGCCGAGACGCCGCGCATCGACGGCGTGCTGGACGACCCGGCATGGCGCAACGTGCCGGTCTACGAGGACTTCCACAAGCACGATCCACGCGACGGCGTCGCGGTGCCGGCGGCGCTGCGCACCAGCGTGCAGCTGCTGGTCGACGGCCAGGCGCTGGTGTTCGCGATCCGTGCCTGGGACACGCTGCCCGGCGCCTTGCGCGGCACCCTGGCGCGGCGCGACAAGGTCGACCTCGACCAGGACTTCATCGGCCTGTGGGTCGACCCGGTGGGCCATGGCCGCGCCGCCCAGTTCGTGCGCATCAACACCGCCGGCGTGGTGAGCGACGGCGTGCACCGCGCCGACGACGACGAATCCGACCTCGGCCCCGACTTCCCGATCGACGCCGCCGTCAAGATCCTCCCCGACGGCTACAGCATGGAAGTGCGCTGGCCGCTGGCCAGCCTGCGCTTCCCCTATGCGGGCGGACGCAACTGGCAGGTCATGGTCGAGCGCAGCGTGCCGCACGCCGACGGCATGCTCCTGGTCAGCGCGCCGCTCGAGACCGACGCCCTGAACTACCTGGTCTTCCTGCGCGGGATCGAGGGCATGGGCACGACCGTGGAAACGGTGCGCGACCGCCGCTTCATCGAGCTGCGTCCCGAACTCACCCTGCGCGCCGAACGCAACCGCCACGAGGGGCTGCGCGGGCGCGATTCGGCCGTCGAGGCCGGCCTCGAAGTCAATGTCCGGCCGCGCGCCGACTGGGTCTTCAACGGCATCCTGAATCCCGACTATTCGCAGATCGAGGTTGACCAGCCGGTCTCGAGCGGGGCCAGCAACATCGCCCTCAGCCTGCCCGAGAAGCGCGGCTTCTTCCTCGAGAGTTCCGACGTGCTGGGCCTGGGCCTTCCCGCCTTCTATTCGCGCACCGTGTTCGACCCGCAGTGGGGCGCGCGCGCCACTTGGCGCTCCGCGCAGATGGACGCCACCGCGATGCGCCTGGGCGACGACCCGGGCGGGCTGGTGCTGCGCGGGCGGCCCTACGAGACCCAGGAATACCAGCAGGCGCGGCAATCCACCGCCACCCTGGTGCGTACCCGCTGGCATGGCGACGGCCTGCTGCTGGGCGCCTTCGCCTCGCGGCGCGACTACGGCGCCTTCGGCGCCAACCAGGTGCTGGGCCTGGACGGCCAGTGGCGCGCGACCGGCGCCGACGGCGTGCAGCGCCAGTTCGTGCTGAGCGCGATGCATGCGCGCACCGACGCCGGCTTCGACCAGGCGCTGGCCCTGGTGCGCACGGCGCGCCGCGGCGGCGGCTACCTGCGCGCCAAGGCCATCCACAGTTCGAGCGCCTGGTGGAACGAGGCCGAGGTGGAGGCGATCGCGCCCGGCTTCGTGAACGACAACGGCTTCGTGCCCCAAGCCGGCGTGGTCAAGCTCAATCTTGACATCAACCGCATCCTCGGCCAGCAGAGCCGCCTGGGGCCGCTGCCGGTGAACTTCTACGAGTTCGAGGCCCACCTGGGGCTGCACGAGATCCGCACCCTGCGCGACCGCCACGGCGAGCAGCGCGGCAACGAGGTGGTGGAGCGCAAGATCCGGCCCGGCTTCTGGTTCTCGGCGCCTTACCAGACCCGCATGTGGACCCAGCTCGGCTTTGACCGCCAGCGCGCGCGCCAGTTCGGCAAGCTGCACCATACGCCGGCCCTGCACTTCGGCCTGGAGACGGTGCCCGCGCCCTGGGTGGCCAAGATCGCGGCCGAGGTCACGCTCGGCCGCCAGCTCGACGTCGACGCCGACCGCGTGGGACCCGGCGGCAACGTCACCATCGACGCCAACCTGCGTTTCAAGCTGCCGCGCGGCTGGGCGCTGGAAGCCGACCACCATGTCAACCGGGCCTGGGTCCAGGGTACGCTGGGCCATCCGGCCTTCGCCGACAATGCCTGGCGCTGGCTGGCCATGCTGCATTTCAGTCCGCGCGATTCATTGCGCCTGCTGGCCCAGAACACCTGGGCCGCGCGGCGCGACGACGGCATCACCCAGCTGCCGGCCTGGAACGAACGCCAGATCCACCGCTCCCTGCTGTATCGCTACCGCTGGCGCCACGGGCGCTCGGTCTCGACCGGCTATGTCGACGACCGCCAGCCCGTGCAAGGCAGCAAGCGGCGCGCGCTGACCGTGCAGATGCAGTGGGAAGTCTGAGCCGGGGAAGGCGGGCCGCTGCCAGGATGGCGCGGACAGGGTAGAATTCCGGCATCGGGGCGCTGCGCCCCTTCTGCAGAAGGACGACCTTCCCCTCGTCGAGGGTATCCGTTCCGGGACGGCCCGGCTTTCCTGTGAGGAGGGCCGGTCATGGCCTGGATCATGTTGTTCGTCGCCGGTGTCTTCGAAGTCGTGTGGGCCTTCGCCATGAAGCGCTCGGACGGCTTCACGCAAGTCATTCCCACGCTCGTCATGGCGGTCACGATGGTGGCCAGTTTCGTATTGCTGTCCCTGGCGATGCGCAGCATCCCGCTCGGCACCGCCTATACCATCTGGACCGGCATCGGCGCGGTCGGGGCCTTCGTGGTCGGGGTGGCGGTGCTGGGCGAGGTCTTGACGCCATTGCGCGTGCTGGCCGCGGTGCTGATCGTGGCGGGGCTGGTCTTGATGAAGCTCTCGTCGAGCTGAAGGAAGCGGCGGGCGGCGTAGGCCGCCCGCGCTGGAAGCATCAGAACGCGGCGATGCCGGTCTGCGCGCGACCCAGGATCAGCGCGTGGATGTCGTGGGTGCCTTCGTAGGTGTTGACCACCTCGAGGTTGACCATGTGACGGATGATGCCGAACTCGTCGGAGATGCCGTTACCGCCCAGCATGTCGCGCGCGACGCGGGCGATGTCCAGCGCCTTGCCGCAGGAGTTGCGCTTCATGATCGAGGTGATCTCGACGGCGGCCGTGCCTTCGTCCTTCATGCGGCCCAGGCGCAGGCAGCCCTGCAGGCCGAGGGTGATCTCGGTCTGCATGTCGGCCAGCTTCTTCTGCACCAGCTGGTTGGCCGCGAGCGGCTTGCCGAACTGCTGGCGGTCCATCACGTACTGGCGCGCGGTGTGCCAGCAGGCTTCGGCCGCGCCCAGTGCGCCCCAGGCGATGCCGTAGCGCGCCGAGTTCAGGCAGGTGAACGGACCCTTGAGGCCGCGCACTTCCGGGAAGGCGTTTTCTTCAGGCACGAACACATTGTCCATGACGATTTCGCCGGTGATCGAGGCGCGCAGGCCGAATTTGCCGTGGATGGCCGGGGCCGACAGGCCTTTCCAGCCTTTTTCCAGCACGAAGCCGCGGATCGCGCCTTCGTCGTCCTTTGCCCAGACCACGAACACGTCGGCGACCGGCGAGTTGGTGATCCACATCTTGGAACCGGTCAGCGAGTAGCCGCCCTCGACCTTGCGGGCGCGGGTGACCATCGAGGCCGGGTCGGAACCGTGGTTCGGCTCGGTCAGGCCGAAGCAGCCGATCCATTCGCCGGTGGCCAGCTTGGGCAGGTATTTCTGCTTGGTCGCCTCGTTGCCGAACTCATAGATCGGGACCATGACCAGCGAGGACTGCACGCTCATCATCGAGCGGTAGCCGGAGTCGACGCGCTCGACTTCGCGCGCGATCAGGCCGTAGGCCACGTAGTTCAGGCCCGGGCCGCCGTATTCCTCGGGAATGGTCGGGCCCAGCAGGCCCAGTTCGCCCATCTCGCGGAAGATCGAATTGTCCATCTGCTCGTGGCGGAAGGCTTCCAGGATGCGCGGCTGCAGCTTGTCCTGGCAATACGCGGCGGCGGCGTCGCGCACCATGCGCTCGTCGTCGCTCAGCTGGCTGTTCAGGAGCAGCGGGTCATCCCAGTGAAATTGTGTGCGGCTGGTCTTGCGGGGCGAATCGGAAGGGGTCATCGGAAATCCTGTCTCTGGGTTCTTGTAAGACGGCGGGCGCAGCCAGCCTAGCCTGATCATTATAGGAAGCCGGCCCGGCTGCATCTTTTGAAACAGCGACAGGATTTTTCAGATTTGGTGTGAGGGCAAGACCGGCCCCCGGCGGGATCAGGGCGTCGGGGTGCTGCCGAACTTGCCGTTATGGAAGATCAGCGAAGGCTGGGGATGCACCTGGCAATCCTCGACTTCGCCCACGAAGATGACGTGGTCGCCTTCAGGGTAGCGGCTGCGGTTGTGGCACTCGAACCAGGCCGAGACGCCCTTCAGGATGGGCTGGCCGGTGCGCGACAGTTCGTAGTCGACGCCCTGGAAGGGATTGTCGCGGCGGCGCGAGAAGCGCAGGGCCAGTTCTTCCTGGCCGGCGGCCAGCACGTTGATCACGTAGTGGGAATTGCCGCTGAAGATGGGCAGGCTGTTGGCGCCCACGCCCAGGCTCCACAGGACGAGCGGCGGCTCCAGCGACACCGAATTGAAGGAGCTGGCGGTCAGGCCGCGGAAGCTGCCGTCCTCCAGGCGCGTCGTGATGACGGTGACGCCGGTGGCGAACTGCGACAGCGCGAGGCGGAAATGCGTCGAATCGAAACCGCGCGCGGTGGCGCGGGGAGAGCGTGTGTTCATTGGGACCCTGGATGTTGGCGCCATTATGCCACCGACGCGCGATTCCTTGCCGGGCTCGCCCGTTTCCAGACAACAAAATGCCAAATGGCGTGCCATCCTGCCAACAGAACGGAGGCCGGGCGGCCGGTATCCTGCAGGGACGACTCGTTTGCGCTACATTAGTCAATATAGAAAACAGATGTCGGGGTCAATATGAGTGAGCAAGCGAGAACCGAAGTCGCCATCCTGGGTGGCGGCTGCTTCTGGTGCGTCGAGGCGGTGTACCTCGAGGCAAGGGGCGTGACGAAAGTGGAATCGGGCTATATGGGCGGACAGGTGGTGAATCCCAGCTACGAGCAGGTCTGCACCGGTACCACCGGCCATGCCGAGGTGGTGCGCCTGGAGTTCGATCCTTCGGTGATCAGCTACCGCGACATCCTCGAGATCTTCTTCACGATCCACGATCCGACCACGCCCGACCGCCAGGGCAACGACGTGGGGCCGCAGTACCGCTCGGTGATCTTTACTACCTCGCCGGAACAGGATGCGACGGCGCACAAGGTGATGGCCGAGATGGCGGCGGTCTGGGATGCGCCGATCGTGACCCAGATCGTGCCGGAAGAGACCTGGTACAAGGCGGAGGATTATCACCAGAACTATTTCGCGCAGCATCCGCTGCAGGGGTATTGCGCATTCGTGGTGGCGCCAAAGGTGCAGAAGTTCCGGAAGACTTTTGCGGAGCGTTTGAAGGCGTAAAGGCTGATTCGGTGGCGCTGGCGTGCCACCGTGTAGCCTTGCAGTGACAGCTGCGGATCGTCATTTCGGCACTGCTCGAAATGGCTTACTGCTGACGCGGGTACTCAATTTAGGCGTGCGTATCGGCTGCTCGACGAACTTGGATTCCCGCCTGCGCGGGAAGTCATTCTCGGCAGTGCCGAGAATGACGACTCGAGGGTCGGCGGCCGAAGCTAGGCCGCCGGCCCTGCACTCAGCCGTACATGTACTTCCTCGACCACGGCATCGAAGCCGGGTCGCCTCCCGCCTTCCCGCACACGATTTGATACAGGCTGATCCGGTCATGTGCGAAGGCATAGGCGCAGCCGGCCAGGTAGACATGCCAGATGCGGAAGCGCTTGGCGTCGGTCAGGGTGCGGATGTGCTCCGCATTGCTCTCGAAGTTCTCGGTCCAGATCGCGCAGGTGCGGGCGTAGTGCTTGCGCAGGTTCTCCACGTCGCGCACTTCCAGCCCGCCTTCCTGCATCGCCCGCACCACCGTCGCCAGGTGGGCCAGCTCGCCGTCCGGGAACACGTATTCGTCGATGAACTGCCCGCCGCCATAGGGCGTCGAGCCGTTGTTGACGTCGGTCGTGGTGATCCCGTGGTTCATGGCCACCCCGTCCGGCGCCAGCAGCTGGTTCACGCGCGAGAAATACTCGGGCAGGTGCTGCACGCCCACGTGCTCGAACATGCCCACGCTGGTGATGCGGTCGAAGCTGCCCTCGACGTCGCGGTAGTCCTGCAGGCGGATCTCGACCTGGTCTTGCAGGCCAGCCATCAGGACCCGCTCGCGCGCCAGCCGGAACTGGTTTTCCGACAGGGTGACGCCCACGCAGCGCGCGCCGAAGCGTTCGGCCGCGCGCAGCACCAGGGCGCCCCAGCCGCAGCCGATATCGAGCAGGGTCTGGCCGGGCCGCAGGTCGATTTTCTTGAGGATGTGGTCGATCTTCTTGACCTGGGCCGTGGCCAGGTCTTCGTCGCCGTTCTCGAAATAGGCGCAGGAATACACCATGTTCGGATCGAGCCAGGCGGCGTAGAACTCGTTCGAGACGTCGTAGTGGTAGCGGATCGCCTCGGCGTCCTTCTCGCGCGTGTGCGCCGAACCAAGCCGCAACCCGGAGAGCAGGCCGCGCGGCTTGTCGTCCATGACCCCGGAGGCGGCCAGCGCGTTGCCGACGTCGATGATGTCGGCCGCCCGGCCCTTGACCTCGATCGCCCCCTCCACGTAGGCACGGCCCAGGTTGTACAGCGACGGGTCCTTCAGGTAGCGCAAGGCGGATTTGTCGGGCACGCGGATGGTGACGCGCGGGGTTTCGGAGGAGAGCTCGATCTGCTCTCCGTTCCAGAGTTCCACGCGCAGCGGGATGGACAACTGTTTGCGCAAGCCTGCGCTCCAAGCAGAGAGCTTGATCTGGTCGAACACGGTCACCTCCGAAGTGGTGGCCGGCCGAGGCTGCCAGCCGGCCTTGCGATTGCCAACGGTGGGGCGTCCGTCGCCGCCTGCCTGCGGTCGGGGGCTGCGCGTCAGGGGCCGGGCGCCATCTAGCCAGAGTGGGAAATAGCTGAGACCAGTATCTGGCTTAACAGTTCACTATCAAGCATAGCAGGCTGCGCAAAGCCGTGCTGAGCTCACTCCATTTTGAGGGAGCTCAAGCGGTGTCAAGGCTGCAGGCGCTGGCGCGTCCAGCTGCCGTCGGCCTGGCGCTCGTAGACGATGCGGTCGTGGAAACGCGAGCGGCGGCCCTGCCAGAACTCGAGGCGTTCCGGCACCAGGCGCCAGCCGCCCCAGTTGTCGGGGCGCGCCGGATCCTCGCCGGCCTGCTGGGCCACCGCCTCGTAGTTGCTTTCGAGGGCGGCGCGGTTCTCGATCGGCGCGCTCTGGCGCGAGGCGATCGCCGACAGGCGGCTCTTGAGCGGACGGCTGCGGAAATAGCGGTCGCTTTCCTCGGCCGAGGTGCGCTCGACCCGGCCCTCGATGCGCACCTGGCGCTCCAGCTCGCTCCAGAAGAAGAGCAGGGCGGCCTGGGGGTTGGCCGCCAGGTCCTGCGACTTCTTGCTCTCGTAATTGGTGTACCAGGTGAAGCCGCGCTCGTCGAACTGCTTGACCAGCACGATGCGCGAGCTGGGGCGGCCGTCCGGGGCGACCGTGGCCAGCGACATCGCGTTCGGCTCGTTGACCTCGGCCTTGAGCGCCTGCTCGAACCACTTGGTGAACTGGAGCATCGGGTCGTCCAGCACGTCGTCCTCGCTCAGGCTGGCCTGGCCATAGTCCTTGCGCAGGTCGGCCACCGCCTGGCCGATGGCCGAGGTGTCCTTGGACTGGGCCTGGGGCGCGGCCCCGATGCCGCGGCGCGCCTGCATGGCGGCGCCCAGCCTGGCCATCTGTTCCGGCGAGAACAGGCGCAGCGCCATCGGCGCGACCACGCTTTCCTCGCGTTCCATGTGGGAGGTGTAGCGCTGCACGAAGCGCTGCACGGCGCTGGCCGAGAGCGTGGCTGCGCCGCCTTCCTTGATCAGGCTGAGCTGCTCGTGCAGGTCTTGCCACAGCGCGTCCATGTCCTTGTGGTCCTGCAGGATCACCGGAACCAGGGCCTGCAGGGTGGCGGCGTCCTCGCCCTGGGCGACCGCGCGCAGCATCGGTATCAGATCCTGCTCCTCGTCCTCGTGGTGCAGGTGGGCGGCCTTGTCGAAGTAGCGCAGGATGGCCTCGGCCGCCTGGCGCGCCTGCTCGTCCGCGCCATGCTCGGGCAGGTGGGACAGCAATCTTTCCAGCGTGCCAAGCTGCTTGCGGATCCGGCCGTGGCAGTGCTTGAGCACGGCGATCGGCTGGTCGAAATCGGGGGCGGCGTCGTGCAGGACCTGGTTCATTGTCGTATTGTTGACACGCGAAAATTTTTGATTGACTAGGTGTTATTTTAGTGCAGTCACGAAAATTCCGTCCGGTAAAATATAGGGATGAACACCATCAACACGCATATCTTCGCGGCAGCATTGGAAGAGGAAGTCGACTTCGCGCGCCGCTTCGGGGGCATCGCTCGCCTGTATGGCGAGCGTGCACTGGAACGTTTCCGCGCGGCGCACGTTTGCGTCATCGGCGTGGGCGGCGTCGGCTCGTGGGTCGTCGAGGCGCTGGCGCGCAGCGCCATCGGCCACCTGACCCTGATCGACCTCGACAACGTGGCCGAATCGAACGTCAACCGCCAGATCCAGGCGCTCAGCTCGACCATCGGCCTGCCGAAGATCGAAGCCCTGCAGCGTCGTATCGCCGAGATCAATCCCTTCTGTAAGGTCACCCTGGTCGAAGACTTCATCGACGTGGACAACATCCCGGCGATGGTGGCGGACAAGGGCTTCGACTACGTGATCGACGCCATCGACAGCGTCAAGCCCAAGGCGGCCCTGATCGCCTGGTGCCGCGCCAACGGCATACCGCTGGTGACGGTGGGCGGGGCCGGCGGGCAGACCGATCCGACCAAGGTCGAGATCCGCGACCTCGCGCGCACCGAGCAGGAACCGCTGCTCAAGAAGGTGCGCAAGATCCTGCGCGCCCAATACGGTTTCGCGCGTGGCGAAAAGAACAAGTACCACATCGACGCGGTGTTCTCGATGGAGCCGCTGCGCTATCCGGAGAGCGGCGACGCCTGCGCGGTCGATCCCAACAGCGTCACCGGCCTGAACTGCGCGGGCTTCGGCTCCAGCATGGTGGTGACCGCCACCTTCGGCATGGTCGCGGCCGGCCAGGTGCTGCGCAAGCTGGCCGAGGCCGCCAACGCGGCCGCCACCCAGGAGCGCGAGGACGCGGCAGTGCAAACTGTGCAAGGAGTAGAGGCCTTGCTATCATAGGCTCCGTTGAATCCTTCACACGGAACCCCCATGATACGTCGATCCGCCTTCCTCGCCCTGCTGCTGGCCGCCGCGAGCGTGCATGCGCAGGACAGCACCCAGCAGGACGCCAGCAAGCCTACCACCCAGCCGCCGCCCGAGACGCAGCAGAGCGCCACGCCGCCCGCGACCCCGCCGGCCACGCCGCCGGTCGAGGCCCCGCCGGTCCAGCCTGAGCCGCCGGCCGCGCCGGCGCCCCAGGTCGAGATCATCGACCGCGTGGTGGGCAAGGGCAAGGAAGCGACCCTCGGCAGCCACGTCTACGTCAACTACACCGGCTGGCTGCACAAGCCGCTCGCGCCCAAGCAGCGCGGCCGCAAGTTCGATTCCTCGCTCGACGCGGGGCGCACCCCGATCGATTTCCAGCTCGGCGCCGGCCGCGTCATCAAGGGCTGGGAGCAGGGCGTGGCGGGCATGAAGGTGGGCGGCAAGCGCACCCTGATCATCCCCAGCGCGCTGGCCTACGGCAAGCGCGGCGCCGGTGGCGTGATCCCGCCCGACGCCGACCTGATCTTCGACGTGGAACTGATGGAAGTGAAGTAAATCCCATAGACTCGACAAGCGGAGGACGGGCATGAGAATCGCGAACGATGTCACTGAGCTGATCGGCAACACACCCCTGGTCAGGATCCGCAAGCTGGGCGCCGGGAGCGGGGCCGAGATCCTCGGCAAGCTCGAGTTCCACAATCCGGCGCACAGCGTCAAGGACCGCATCGGCCTGGCCATGATCGAGGCCGCCGAGGCGGCCGGGCTGGTCAAGCCTGACACCATCATCGTCGAACCCACCAGCGGCAACACGGGCATCGCGCTCGCGATGGTGTGCGCCGCGCGCGGCTACCGCTGCAAGCTGGTGATGCCCGAGACCATGAGCAACGAGCGGCGCATGCTGCTGCGCGCCTATGGCGCCGAGCTGGTGCTCACGCCCGGTGCCGAGGGCATGCTGGGCGCGATCCGCCGCGCCGAGGAGCTGGTGGCCTCCGACCCGCGCTGCTTCATGCCCCAGCAGTTCAACAATCCCGCCAACCCCGAGGTGCACCGCCGCACCACCGCCGAGGAGATCTGGCGCGACACCGACGGCAAGGTCGACATCCTGGTGGCCGGCGTGGGCACCGGCGGCACCATCACCGGGGTGACCGAAGTGATCCAGGCGCGCAAGCCCTCCTTCCAGGCCATCGCGGTGGAGCCGGAGGCTTCGCCCATGCTCTCGAAAGGAACCAAGGGGCCGCACCCGATCCAGGGCATCGGCGCGGGCTTCGTGCCGCAGGTGCTCAATACCTCGGCCTATGACGAGGTGCTCACGGTGAAGAACGAGGACGCCTTCGAGACCGCGCGCGCGGCCGCGCGCGAGGAGGGGCTCCTGGTCGGGATTTCGTCGGGGGCGGCGCTATGGGCCGCGGTGCAGGTGGCCAGGCGGCCGGAGAATGCCGGGAAGATGATCGTGACGATCATCCCGTCGTTCGGCGAGCGGTATTTGAGCACGGCCCTGTACGCGAACCTGGCAGGGTAGGCGCCGAGCTTCCGCGTGCGATTTTGGCCCCTGGCCAACGAGCCAACCGGGCCAATGCGGTTGCCGAGGCCAAGGGCGAAATGCATGAGACGTGGCCGAAGTAGTGGCCGCTACCTGACCCGCACATCGAAACAACGTCGTCCCGGCGCAGGCCGGGACCCAAGTGCCTCAACCTACCACCAGAGCATCACCTCACCCCGCAACCCTCAATGCGCATGCGCCTTCAAAGCGCAATGGTGATGCGTCGTCCCTTCCTCCACCTGCAGCGTGCAGTGATGGATCCCGAAGTCCTCGCGCAATCGCGCCACGATATCGTCGAGCACCGCATCCCCCGGATACCCTTCCGGCATCACCAGGTGGGCGGTCAGCGCCGTCTCGGTCGTGCTCAGCGCCCAGATGTGCAGGTCATGCACCTCGTTCACACCGGCCCACTCCGACAGGAAGGCCGACACCTTGCCCGCGTCCACCGACGGCGGCACCGCCGCCATCGACAGCTGCACCGATTCGCGCAGCAGCGACCAGGTGCCCGCCACGATGACCACCACGATCACCAGGCTCACCGCCGGGTCGATCCAGGTCCAGCCGGTGGCCAGGATCGCCAGTCCCGACACCACCACGCCCAGCGACAGCGCCGCGTCGGCCGCCATGTGCAGGTAGGCCCCGCGCACGTTGAGGTCGTCCTTCGCGCCTTTCATGAACAGCCAGGCCGAGAAGCCGTTGATCAGCACCCCGATCGCCGCGACGATCGACACCGTCGCGCCCACCACCGGGGCCGGCTCGGTGAAGCGCTGCACCGCCTCCCAGGCGATGGCGCCGCAGGCCACCAGCAGCAGCACGGCGTTGCCCAGGGCCGCCAGGATGGTCGAGCCGCGCAGGCCGTAGGTGTAGCGGCCCTTGGGCGCGCTCTTGGTCAGTACCGCCGCGCCCCAGGCCAGCATCAGGCCGAGCACGTCCGACAGGTTATGGCCGGCGTCGGCCATCAGCGCGGTCGAGTGGGCGATGAAGCCGTAGACGAATTCGATCGCCACGAACAGGATGTTGACCGCGATCGCCAGCGCGAAGGCGCGGCCATTCGTCCCCGGCGCCGGGAGGTGGTGGTGGTGATGGCCGAGGCCGTGATGATGTCCGTGCCCATGCCCATGCCCATGCCCGTGCCCGTGATCGTGATGATGATCGTGCTGATGGTCGTGGCCGTGCTGGTGGGAGTGCCCGTGATGGTGATGGGTCATGCTTCGAGTCCGGTGGCGGGTTCGGCGATGTGCTCGAACATATTGATGAGCAGGCCGCTGATGTGGGCGTCGGCGGCGGCATAGAAAACCTGCTTGCCCTGGCGCTCGGCTTTCACGATGCGGGCGGCGCGCAGCAGGCGCAGGTGGTGGCTGACCAGGGAACTGGACAGGTCGAGCAGAGCCGCGATGTCGCCCACCGCCGTCGGCTGCGCGAGGCAAGCCAGCACGATGCGCAGGCGGGTCGGGTCGCCCAGCAGGTGGAACAGGTCGGCCAACTGGTCGATCGCTTCGGCAGACGGTGCTTCCGCCAGGCCGGTGCTGTCGGGTTCGGGGTGCATGGTCGTATTCAACATATGAAGATTTGTTCACATGTTAGATCAAAGACGCGAGCTCGGCAAGCGCCGGCTCTGGCAAAAGGAAGAGCGTGTTGGTTTTTCGCCGGTGCGGTTCGATAATCCCCGTATGAATCCCATTGATGCCACCACCGAAGCGTCCTTCCGCAGCGCCGGCCCGCAAGCCCTGGCGGCGGCGCTGGAAGATGCGCGCGCCCGCACGCTGGCGCTGTTCGATCTTTACATGGCCGCCGGCCTGGACGACATTGCGCGCGTGCCCCTGCTGCCGATCGTGAACCCGCCGCTGTGGGAGCTGGGGCATCTTGCCTGGTTCGCCGAGTGGTACCTGCTGCGCGGCGCACGTTCGAGCGAGCCCGGCGCGGCGCAGCAGCCTTCCATGCTGGCAGGCAGCGACGCCTGGTTCGATTCCAACCAGGTTCACCACGACACGCGCTGGAGCCTGCCGCTGCCGCCCACCCAGGAAGTGAAGGCCTACGCCAGGGCGGTGCTGGACGGCGTGCTGGCCAGGCTGGCGCGCGAGCCGGCCGGGGACGGGGCGCTGTATTTCTACCGCCTGTGCCTGGCCCACGAGGACATGCACGGCGAAGCTTTCGCCTACACCCTGCAAACCCTGGGGCTCGACTGGCCCAACCGTCCGCGCGCGCCAGCGCGGCCGCCTGGCGGCGAGTTGCACTTCTCCGGCTGCAGCGTGATCCTGGGCAGCCGGCCGGAGGCCGGTTTCGTGTTCGATAACGAAAAATGGGCGCATGCGCGCAAGCTGGCGCCCTTCAGCATCGACGCCGGGCTGGTGACGAATGCGCAGTACCTGCGCTTCGTGGAGTCAGGCGGCATGGCGCCGCAGGGCTGGGAGCGCGGCCCGCATGGCTGGCAGGCGCCGCGCTTCGGCCGGATGGAAGCGCTGGACCCGGACGAACCGGTGCGCCACGTCAGCCTGCCCCAGGCCCAGGCCTATTGCGCCTGGGCCGGCCGGCGGCTGCCGCTGGAAGCCGAATGGGTGATGGCCGCGCAGTCCGGCAACCCGGACTTCCGCTGGGGCCAGTTGTGGGAGTGGACCGCCTCGCCCTTCCTGCCCTTCGAGGGTTTCATGGCCGACCCTTACCGCGAGTATTCGGCGCCTTACTTCGGCAGCCACCAGACCCTCAAGGGCGCGTCCTTCGCCACCCCGGCGCGCCTGCGCTCGCCGGCCTTCCGCAACTTCTACGCGCCGCAGCGCAGCGACATCTTCGTCGGCTTTCGCACCTGCGCCTGACGCGGACGCGGACGCGAACGCGAACGTGGACGCGGAAGCGGCCTTCAGCGCCGCTTGCGCGGAGCCGCCTTGGCCTTGAGCTGGCCGTCGCTGTCGCGCACTTCCGGCTCGCCCAGCCCGAGCGGCTTGAGCTGGGGCAGGATGCGCTTCCTGTCGCCCACCGCCACCACCAGCATCCGCGCGGGGTCGAGCAGGCTGCCGGCCAGCGCCTGCACCCTGGCCGCGTCCACCTGGGCGAAGCGCTGCGGCAGTCCGGCATACCAGTCGAGCGGCAGGCCATAGACGAACAGGTCGGCCAGGCTGGCGCCGATGTCGGCATTGGTGTCGAACTGGCCGGGCAGGGACAGCACCTGGGCGTCGCGCGCCGCCGCCAGTTCGTCCGGCGGCAGGGGCTGGGCGCGCAGCGCTTCGAGCTCGCGCAGGATCTCGCGCACCGAGGCGCCGGTGGCGTCGCGCCGGAAGCTGCCGGCGACGATGAAAGGACCCGGCGTGCGGTCGTAGCGGAAGCCCGAATACACGCCATAGGTGTAGCCCTTGGTCTCGCGCAGGTTGGTGTTGAGGCGGCTGGAGAACATGCCGCCCAGCGCGCCGTTCAGCACCTGCAGGGCCGCATAGTCGGGCGTGGCGCGATCGACCGCGAGGCGGGTCACGCGCAGCGCCGTCTGCACCGCGCCGGGCTGGTCGACCAGCACCAGGCGCGCCCCCGTGCCGGCCGGCGCCTGGTCGGCGGGCGCCGGGGCCAGGCCGCCCTGCCAGGCGCCGAAGCGCGCTTCGGCCAGCGCCTTGAGCTCATCTTCGGTGATATGGCCCGTCACCACCAGCGCCGCGTTTGCGGGCAGGTAGTGGCGGCGCCAGAACGCCTCCAGGTCGGCGCGCGTGGTGGCGCGGATCGCCGCCTCCGTGCCGAGCTGGCCGTAGCCTTTCGCATGGCGCGCGCCATACAGGGCCCCGGCGGCGGCCACAGCGGCCACGGTCTCGGGATCGTCGCGCTGCTGGATCAATTCACCCAGCCGGTCGGCGCGCTGGCGCTCGACCTCGGCGGCCGGGAAGGAAGGGCGCTGCACTACGTCGGCCATGATCTCGAGCGCCTGCGCGAAGGTCGAGCGCAGGGCCACCAGCGAGACGCTGGAGGCGTCGGCATAGCTGCCGGCGTCCAGGTAGGCGCCCAGTTGCGCCAGTTCGTCGGCGATCTGGAGGGAGCTGCGCGTGCTGGTGCCTTCTTCCAGCATCTGGGCGGTGAATCCGGCCAGGCCGGGAAGCTGGTCGGGGTTGGCCGCGCTGCCGCTTTTCACCACCAGCTGGGCCGAGACCATGGGCAGGGCCGGGTTGTAGTGGTGGATCACGGTGAGGCCGTTCGCGAGCTTGAAGCTTTTCCCTTGCGGCAGGGTGAAGCTGGGCGCCGGCCCGGCCTTGGGCGGCGTCGCGCGCCAGGCTTCGTCCGGATTGATGCCGGCGCCGGCCTTGGCGCTCGCGGTCTTCGGCGCCTTGGACGCCTTGGGCGCGGGCGGGTCCTGGATGACCGGCTCGCCCGGCACCGCCGTCACCACCGCGCGCGCGTTCGGCTGCAGCCAGGTGCGCACCGCGCGCTGCACGGCCGCCGCGTCGACCCGGCGCAGGCGCGCGATGTCCTTGGGCAGGTAGCCGGGGTCGCCGGTGTACTGGTTGTAGTGGTTGATCTGGTCGGCCAGTCCGTCGCCGCCCAGTTTTTCGATCGAAGACAGCAGGGCGGTCTCGATGCTGTTGCGGGCGCGCTCCACCTCGCGCTCAGAGGGGCCGTGCTCGCGCAGCTGGGCCAGCTCGGCGTCGACCGCCTGCTCCAGCTCGCGCGCGCTGTGGCCGGCGCGCGCGGTGACGTCGATCTCGAAGGTCGAGGTGAGGGCGTAGGAATTCTGGGCCGCGTCCACGTCCTGGGCGATCTGGCGCTCGTAGACCAGGGTCTTGTACAGGCGGCTCGACTTGCCGCCCGCAAGGATCTGGGCCGCCACCGCCAGTTCGATGTCGCCGTCCTGGTAGGCCGGGGGCGTGAGCCAGCCCATGTACACGCGCGGCAGCTCGATGCGGTCTGCCACCTCGACCCGGCGTTCGCTGGTGATCGGCGGCGTGACCACCTTCGGGCGCGCCACCGGCTCGCTGGGGCGCAAGCTGCCGAAGTAGCGCTCCACCAGGGCCCGCGTCTTCGCCTTGTCGATGTCGCCGGCGATCACCAGGCTGGCGTTGTTCGGGCCGTAGTAGCGCATGAAGAACTGGCGCACGTCTTCCAGGCGCGCGCTCTGGATGTCGGCGTGCGAACCGATGATCGAGGCGTAGTAGGGGTGGCCCTTGGGGAAGAGGGCGTGGGCCAGGGCTTCCTCGACCACGCCATAGGGCTCGTTCTCGACGCTTTCGCGGCGCTCGTTGCGCACCACGTCCTGCTGGTTGCTGAGGGCCTTCTGGTCGAGCACGTCGAGCAGGTAGCCCATGCGGTCCGCATGCACCCACAGCGCCAGCTCGAGCTGGTTGGAGGGCACCGTGTCGTAGTAGTTGGTGGCGTCGTAGTCGGTGCTGCCGTTGCTGTCGGTGGCGCCGGCGCCTTCCAGCAGGCGGTCGGCCAGGCCGCGCGGAATGTGCCGGGTGGCCGCGAACATCATGTGCTCGAACAGGTGGGCGAAGCCGGTCAGGCCGGGCGCCTCGTTGGCCGGCCCGACGTGGTACCACAGGTTGACCGCGGCGATCGGCAGGCGCTTGTCCTCGACCAGGATCACCTGCAGGCCGTTTGGCAGGGTGTATTTGTCGTACTGGATCACGGGCAGCGGGGCCGGGCTGCTCGGCTGGGCCCAGGCGCCATCGGGCGCGGCGGCGTGCAGGCCGGCGCACAGCAGGGGGGCCAGCAGCTTGCTCAATTTCATGAATTCTCCGGGGTGAAGCATCGATTCTAATGGCAGTCGGCGCGTCCGTGGTCCGGCGTCGCGCCGGGCGCCAGCTTGCCTGGGTCGGCCGGCAGGAAGCGCCAGGCGTAGCCGTTGTCGAGCAGGCGCAGCTCGAGCACGCCGTCATGGCTGGCGTCGCGTACTTCGCTGTGCGGGGTCCGTTTCAGGAAGGGTGTCGCGAAAGCGCCGCCGGTGCCGACCACGAACTGGCGGATGCCGCGCGCGGGATCGCGCCTGCCGTCGGCGTCCTGGGGCGCGAAGCGCTCGTAGTCGTGGTCGTGCCCGGACAGCACCAGTTCGGCGCCCGCATCATACAGGATCCGCCACGCATCCTGCATGCGCCCGGGCCCGCGGTGGCCGCCGGAGGTGTACAGCGGGTGGTGCCAGAAGGCCAGGGTGCAGCGCGCCGGCTGGGCCGCCAGCTCGGCGCGCAGCCAGTCCAGCTGGGCGGCGTGTTCGGCGCCGCGCAGGTTGCTGTTCAGGGACAGCAGCAGCCAGCCGCCCAGGCGCACGCTGTAGTAGCCGCGCCCGGCGCGCGCGCCGAAATAGGCGAAGTAGGGGGCAGCCCCTGGCGTGGCGTACTCGTGGTTGCCGGGGCTGGGCCAGGTGCGCTCGCGAAAGCGGCCCCAGGTGGGGTCATAGCATTCCGCGAACTCGCGCGCCGCGCCGACCGGGTAGGTGTGGTCGCCCAGGGTCAGCACCACGGCCCGGGGATCGGCGCGCAGCGCCCATTCGACCAGCTCGGCGGTGGCGGCCGCGCCCGACCAGCGCGGGTCGGGGTGGGCGCAGCGGGCGATGTCGCCGGCCGCATAGACGGTGTGGCCGCGGTCCGCCGCCGTGGCGGCGGGCGCCAGACAGACCAGGATCAGCGCCAGCGCGAGAGCCGGGACGGGCGTCCGGGCGAGCGTCATGACAGGCGGCAGGGCGGCCAGTGCGCGCCGGAGCCGCCGCAGGGGCGGCAGGGGCCGGGTAGCCGTCGCCATCCGCCGTCTGGGATTACTCGATGAAGCGCAGCAGCCCCCGCAGCGCGTGCGCGACGGTCTGTTCGCGCACCGCCTGGCGGTCGCCCGAGAACACCAGCCGCTCCGTATAGGTGGTGGCGCCGCGCGACCAGCCGAAGCAGACCGTGCCGACCGGCTTGCCCGGCACCGCGCCGGTGGGGCCGGCGATGCCGGTGGTCGACACCGCCACGTCGGCATTGCTGTTGGCGACCGCGCCCTGGGCCATGGCCGCCGCCACTTCCTCGCTGACCGAGCCGAACTGGGCGATCAGGGCCGCCGGCACCTCCAGCAGCTCGGTCTTGGAGGCGTTGGAATAGGTGACGAAGCCGCAGTCGAACCAGCCGGTCGAGCCGGGAATCTCGGTGATGGCATAGGAGATCCCGCCGCCGGTACACGATTCGGCCGTGGCCAGCAGCAGCCGCTTGGCCTCGAGGGAGCGTCCAACCTGGGTAGCAAGTTCGATGATGTCGTTCGTCACGTGAGGCTCCTTTGCGTGCTGGCGGCGGACGGGCGTCCGCTGTTGGTTCATTCTAGCGCGCTCCGCGGCTTCTTGGTACGGCAACATTTCATAATATGCTACTCAAAGCGGGCTGGACGGTTTACAGTGCAGCGCCCCTTGAGATAGAAGAAATATTCCGTGCGACATGTTTGTTAAATCTGCTGCTATGCTGGAACGCCTGCCTGGAGTGCCTGGGAAGGCGCTTTTTTTCGTTTCCGTAGGACCTGAACATGCCGCACGCATCGATCGCGCGTCGCCACCCGGGGCCGGCACGGCCGTGATGCCGTCTGCCGTCCGCCCGCACGCGCCGGTGCCTTGCCGCCCCGTGGAGGACGCATGAGCCGCCAGCGCTCGATCCGAAAAAAGCTGGTGGCGGTGGTGATGGCGACGACCCTCGCCGCGCTCCTGGTCTCGATCGCCATCGTGATCGGCTATGACCTGCGCAGCTACCACCGCACGCTGGTGAACGACATGAGCACCCAGGCCGAGCTGGTGGGGCACATGACCTCGGCCGCCCTGACCTTCGACGACCCGCGCCTGGCCAACGAGAACCTGGCCCTGCTGCGCACCCGTCCGCTGGTGCGCGCGGCCGCCATCTACGACGCCGGCGGCCAGTTGTTCGCCTCCTACGCGGCGGCCGGGGAGGGGCGCCAGATCCCGACCCGTCTCAGCCTCGACGCGGTGCGCAGCGGCGACGGCGACCTGGTGGTCCAGCATCGCATCGTCGAGAACGGCGACACCCTGGGCACCGTGGTGCTGCGCGCCGAGAGCGGCATGCTGACCCGCTTCGTCGACTACCTGGCGATCGGGGTCGGGGTGACCCTGCTGGCCATGGCCGTGGTCTGGCTGCTGATGCAGCGCATCGGGCGGGTGGTGACGGCGCCGCTGGTGGCCCTCACCGAGACCGCCCACGAAGTGGTCCAGACGCGCGACTATTCGCGCCGCGCGCCGCGCATCTCGGAGGACGAGGCGGGCGAGCTGGTCGACTCCTTCAACGCCATGCTGACCGAGATCGAGCAGCGCACCCGCGAGCTGGAGAATTCCAACAGCGCCATCGTGCGCGAAGCCCAGGAGCGCTCGCGCGCCCAGCAGGAAGTGATGCGCCTGAACGAGCAGCTCGAACACCGTGTCGACGAGCGCACCCTGCAGCTGGCCCTGGCCAACGCCGAACTGGCCAACGCGATCGAAGCGGCGCGCAACGCCAACCAGGCCAAGTCGGCCTTCCTGTCGTCGATGAGCCACGAGCTGCGCACCCCGCTCAACGCGATCCTGGGCTTCGCCCAGATCCTGACCTCCGACAACCTGCCTTCGACCCTGGAGCAGAAGAAGGAATTCGCCAACCACATCCTCAAGGCCGGCCGCCACCTGCTCACCCTGATCAACGAGATCCTCGACCTGGCCAAGGTGGAATCCGGCACCCTGACCCTGTCGATGGAGCCGGTGGCGCTCAGGGACACCCTGGCCGAGTGCCGCTCGATGGTCGAGCCGATCGCCGCCAGCCGCGGGGTGAGGGTGCTGTTCCCTGACGTGGACGGGGCGGTGGTGCTGGCCGACCGCACCCGCCTCAAGCAGGTGCTGCTCAACCTCCTGTCCAACGCCGTCAAGTACAACCGCGAGGCCGGCGCCGTGGTGGTCACCTGCGAGCAGACCGCGCCCTCGCGGGTGCGCCTGTCGGTGCAGGACACCGGGCACGGCCTGACCCCGGAGCAGGTCGGCAGCCTGTTTCAGCCCTTCAACCGCCTGGGCCAGGAGGCCGGCGCCCAGGAGGGCACCGGGATCGGCCTGGTGGTGACCAAGCGCCTGGTCGAGCTGATGGGCGGCGACATCGGGGTCAGCAGCAGCCCGGGCGTGGGCAGCGTGTTCTGGATCGAGCTGGCCACCACCTCGCCGCTGGCGTCGGCCCTGCCCGAGCGCGTCGAGGACCAGCCGCACGCCGCCCCGCCCGCCGCGCGCGAGGGCGAGCCCCACCTGCTGCTCTACGTCGAGGACAACCCGGCCAACCTGCGCCTGGTGGAAGAGATCGTGCGCTTCCGGCCCGACCTGCGCATGCTGTCGGCGCCCGACGGCCACCTCGGCCTGCAGCTGGCGCGCGCGCACCGCCCCGAGGTCATCCTGATGGACCTGAACCTGCCCGGCATGAGCGGGATCGAAGTCCTGCGCCAGCTGCGCGCCGACCCCGAAACCGCGGCCATCCCCGTCATCGCCCTGACCGCCAACGCCATGCCGCGCGACATCGAGCGCGGGCGGGCCGCGGGCTTCCACCGCTATCTCACCAAACCGATCGAGATCGACAAGTTCACCGAAGCGATCGACAGTACGCTGGCGCGCCTGCAGAGAAGCGGGGCGGCGGCCGAAAGGAAAGATGGATGATCTCCCTGCTTGATATCCGGCGCGCGCGCATCCTGGTCGTCGACGACGAGCCGGTGAACGTGCAGCTGCTCGAGTACCTGCTCAAGACCACCGGCTACGAAAACGTGTTCAGCACCAACGACCCGCGCCAGGTGGTGTCGCTGCACCTGAAGCACCGCTTCGACCTCATCATCCTCGACCTGCACATGCCCGGCATGGACGGCTTCGACGTGATGGAAGCGCTCAAGCCGCTGGAGAGCGACTCCTGGCTGCCGGTGCTGGTGGTGACGGCCGAGCCGGACAAGAAGCTGGCGGCGCTGGAAGCGGGGGCGCGCGACTTCATCGGCAAGCCCTTCGACACCGTGGAGGTGATGACCCGCATCCGCAACCTGCTGGAAGTGCGCCTGCTGCACCGCGAGTCGCGCGACTACGGCACGCAGCTCGAGCGCGAGGTGCGCGAGCGCACCGCCGAGCTGGCGCGCTTTCGCGGCGCGATGGACGCCACGCCGGACGCGATCTTCCTGATCGACACCGCCGGCATGGCGATGGTCGACGTCTCGGACGGCGCCTGCCGCATGCTGGGCTTCTCGCGCGACGCCCTGATGCGGATCGATCCGGTGGCGCTGGGCCTGGCCAGCCGCGAGCAGCTCGAGCGCATGCTGGGGGAGGGCGAGGGCAAGGGCGAGCACGGCGGGCGCGAGGGCGACATCGTCGAGACCGAACTGCTGCGCGCCGGCGGCGAAGGCTCGGTGCCGGTCGAGATCAGCTGGAAGCTGCAGGAGCTGGGCAACAGCCGCTTCCTGATCGCGGTGGTGCGCGACATCACCGAGCGCGTGCACGCGGCCGAGCGCCTGCGTCACGCGGCCAGCTACGACGCCCTGACCGGCCTGCCGAACCGCACCCTGTTCTTCGAGAACCTGCGCTCGGCGATCGAGCTGGCCCAGGACAAGAACTGGCGGGTGGCGGTCATGTGCATCACGCTCGACCGCTTCAAGGTAATCAACGATTCGCTCGGCACGGCGCGCGGCGACGAGCTGCTGCGCCAGTTCTCGACCCGCCTGGTGCGCAGCGTCAAGATGCGCGAGCTGGTGGGGCGCCTGGGCGGCGACGAGTTCGCGCTGATCCTGACCATGCAGCGCGACCAGCAGGAAGCGGTGAACGTGGCCAACGAGATCCGCGAGACCCTGCGCGCGCCCTTCGACCTGCACGGCCAGCAGGCGGCGCTCACGGCCAGTATCGGCATCGCCATGTACCCGGACGACACCACCGATCCCGGCGCGCTGGTCAAGTACGCCGACGCCGCCATGGTGCGCGCCAAGGAGGCGGGACGCGATGGCTACCGCTTCTTCACCGCCGGCATGAACGTCCAGGTGCTGGCGCGCCTCGACCTCGAGCTGGCGCTGCGCGGCGCCCTCGAAGGCCGGCAGTTCGTGCTGCATTACCAGCCCAAGCTGGAGCTGAACACCGGCCGCATCTCGGGCGTGGAGGCGCTGCTGCGCTGGCACCGGCCGGGCTATGGCCTGGTCTACCCGGCCGAGTTCGTGCCGGTGATGGAAGAGACCGGGCTGGTGGTGCGGGTGGGCGAGTGGATCATCGACGAGGCCTGCCGCCAGATGGCGGCCTGGAACGCGGCCGGGGTGCGCGACGTGCGGGTGGGCGTGAACGTGTCGAGCCGCCAGTTCGCCGAGGGCGACCTGGAGGGCGTGGTGCGCGCCGCGCTGGAGCGCCACGGGGTGGAGCCGAGCCAGCTCGAGCTGGAGCTGACCGAGAGCGCGCTGATGGTCAACGCCGAGCACACCACCGAAGTGCTGACCCGCCTCAAGCAGCTCGGGATCCGGGTCGCGATCGACGATTTCGGCACCGGCTATTCCTCGCTGGCCTACCTGAAGCGCTTCCCGATCGACAAGCTCAAGATCGACATCGCCTTCGTGCGCGACATCATCCACAGCCCCGACGACGCGGCGATCGCGCTGGCCATCATCAGCATGGCGCACAGCCTGCACATGCAGGTGATCGCCGAAGGGGTCGAGACGCGGGCCCAGATGGCCTACCTGCGGCGTCACCATTGCGACGAGATCCAGGGCTTCCACTTCTCGCGCGCGCTGCCGCCGGAGCAGCTGGCCGAGCTGGTGACCGACAACCGCGCCCAGCCCGGCGGGCAGCCGACGGCGGCCGAGGACAATGTCCAGACCCTGCTGGTGGTGGACGACGACGTCAACGTGCTGACCGCGCTGCACCGCCTGTTCCGGCGCGACGGCTACCGGGTGCTGACGGCGGCTTCGCCGACCGAGGGCTTCGAGCTGCTGGCCCTGTACCGGGTGCAGGTGATCGTGTGCGACCAGCGCATGCCGGTGATGAGCGGGACGGAATTCCTGAGCCGGGTGAAGGAGATGTATCCCGAGACGGTGCGCATCATGCTGTCGGGCTACACCGGGGTGGATTCGGTGCTCGATTCGATCAACCGCGGGGCGATCTACCGTTTCTATACCAAGCCCTGGAACGACGCCCAGTTGCGCGACAATATCCGGCAGGCCTTCCGCCATTACTGGCTGACCTATGGGCCCTACGACGACCGCAAGCTGCCGCGCGAAGACGACGCGAAACAGGCCTAGGAGCTTCTACGCGCCGGCGAAGTGGTCCCACCCCTGCAGCCCGAGCTCGAGCGCGGCGCCGTCGGCGTCCACCAGGCGCAGGCCGGGTTCGGCCTCGATCCTGCCGACCCGCGTGACCGGCGTCCCGCTCTCGCGCCCGGCCGCCAGCACCGCCTCGCGCAACAGCGCGGGCGCCGTGAAGCACAGCTCGTAATCGTCGCCGCCCGCCGCCGTGAAGCGGCGCCGCAGTGCGAGCGGCTGGCGCGCCAGCACCGGCCCGGCCGGCAGCGCGTCCACGTCCAGCCTCGCCCCCACGTTTGAAGCGGCCAGGATGTGGCCCAGGTCCCCCACCAGTCCGTCCGAGATGTCGAGCGCGGCGGGCGCCACCGGCAGCTTCGCCAGGGCCAGCCCCAGCGCCACGCGCGGGGAGGGCAGGTGCATGCGCTGCGCCGCCTGCGCATGCGCCTCGGCGTCGAGTTCGACTTCCTTCCAGTAGCCGGCCAGGGCCAGCCGCGCATCGCCCAGCGTGCCCGAGATCCAGATGTCGTCGCCGGCGCGCGCCGCGTCGCGCCGCAGCGCGCGCCCCGGCGCCAGCTCGCCGAACACGGTGATGCAGATGTTGAGCGGGCCCTTGGTCGTGTCCCCGCCGATCAGCTCGCAGTCCCAGGCGTCGGCCAGCGCGAACAGGCCGCTGGAAAAGCCTTCCAGCCAGGCCGGATCGGCCTGAGGCAGGGCCAGCGCCAGGGTGAAGCCGAGCGGCCGCGCGCCCATGGCCGCCAGGTCGGACAGGTTCACGGCCAGGCTCTTGTGCCCCAGCATGCGCGGGTCGGCGCCAGCGAAGAAATGGCGGTCTTCGACCAGCATGTCGGTCGACACCGCGAGCTGCATGCCCGGGGTGGGCGCCAGCAGGGCGCAGTCGTCGCCGATGCCGAGCACCGCGCGGCCGGGCCGGGCGCGCCGGAAGTACTGCTTGATGAGGTCGAATTCGGAAAGCATGGCCCGGATTGTACAGCCGCACCCTGGACCAAGGGATGGGCTGCGATCCTTGATGTGATACCGAACGATCCACAAAACAGGATCGTTCAATCGCTTTTGCTAATAAATACTCAACAGTTATTCGCCTTGCTTATAAATGAGGCATTGGCTTGTTGAAAATACGTAGCCCTTGACAACATCTCGTCTGCTAAAATTCGAGGTTCCCCTCTAGTATCAGGAAGGCTGCCCAGCATGGACTCGTCATCGGACAAGAAAGAAGAATTGCGTCAACAACTGCGTGCTGCAGCGCTCGAATATCACCAGATTCCCCGCCCCGGCAAGATCAGCGTGACCCCGACCAAGGGCCTGCTGAACCAGCGCGACCTGGCCCTGGCGTATTCGCCGGGCGTCGCCGCTCCCTGCGAGGAAATCGTCAAGGACCCGAACAACTCCTTCAAATACACGGCGCGCGGCAACCTGGTCGCCGTGATCTCGAACGGCACCGCCGTGCTCGGCCTGGGCAACATCGGCCCGCTGGCATCCAAGCCGGTGATGGAAGGCAAGGGCGTGCTCTTCAAGAAGTTCGCCGCGATCGACGTCTTCGACATCGAGATCAACGAGAATGACCCGGACAAGCTGGTCGACATCATCGCCTCGCTCGAGCCGACCTTCGGCGGCGTGAACCTCGAGGACATCAAGGCTCCCGAGTGCTTCTATATCGAGCGCAAGCTGCGCGAGCGCATGAAGATCCCGGTCTTCCACGACGACCAGCACGGCACCGCCATCATCGTCGGCGCCGCCATCCTGAACGGCCTCAAGGTGGTGGGCAAGAGCATCAAGGAGTGCAAGCTGGTGGTCTCGGGCGCCGGCGCCGCCGCCCTGGCCTGCCTCGACCTGATCGTCGACCTCGGCTTCCCGATCGAGAACATCTACGTCACCGACCTGGCCGGCGTGGTCTACAAGGGCCGCGTCGAGCTGATGGATCCGGACAAGGAGCGCTTCGCCCAGGACACCCCGCACCGCTCGCTGGCCGAGGTGATTCCCGACGCCGACATCTTCCTCGGCCTGTCGGCCGGCGGCGTCCTGAAGCCCGACATGGTGGCCAGGATGGCCAAGAACCCGCTGATCCTGGCCCTGGCCAACCCGACCCCGGAGATCCTGCCGGAAGAGGTCAAGGCGGTGCGCAGCGACGCCATCATCGCCACCGGTCGTTCGGATTATCCGAACCAGGTCAACAACGTCCTGTGCTTCCCCTACATGTTCCGCGGCGCCCTGGACTGCGGCGCGACCACCATCACCCGTGAAATGGAAATCGCGGTGGTGCACGCGATCGCCGACCTGGCCCACGCCGAGCAGTCGGACATCGTGGCCTCGGCCTACGGCATCAGCAACCTGTCCTTCGGCCCGGAATACCTGATCCCGATGCCTTTCGATCCGCGCCTGCTGACCCACATCGCCCCGGCCGTGGCCAAGGCCGCGATGGACGGCGGCGTCGCCAGCCGTCCGATCGAGGACCTGTCCGCCTACGCCGAGAGCCTGCAGCAGTTCGTCTACCGCAGCGGCACCTTCATGAAGCCGCTGTTCCAGATCGCCAAGAGCGCCCCGCCGGAACTCAAGCGCATCGTCTACGCCGAGGGCGAGGACGAGCGCGTGCTGCGCGCGGTGCAGGTGGTGATCGACGAGAAGCTGGCCCACCCGATCCTGGTCGGCCGCCCGGCGGTGCTGGAAAAGCGCATCGAGAAATTCGGCCTGCGCCTGAAGCTGGGCCAGAACGTCGACGTCATCAACCCCGACTTCGACGAGCGCTACCGCGACTACTGGCAGACCTATTACGAGATGGGCATGCGCAAGGGCGTGACCATCGACATGGCCAAGCTCGAGATGCGCCGCCGCCACACCCTGATCGGCGCGATGATGGTGCACAAGGGCGATGCCGACGGCCTGATCTGCGGCACCTACGGCACCACCCAGATGCACCTGCACTACATCGACCAGGTGCTGGGCAAGCGCGCCGGCAGCAATGTGTACGCGGCGATGAACTTCCTGATCACCCCGGAGCGCCAGCTGGCCATCGTCGACACCCACGTCAACGAGAACCCGAGCGCGGCCGAACTGGCCGAGATCACGGTCATGGCGGCCGAGGAGATGGAGCGCTTCGGCATGTACCCGCGCGCGGCCCTGCTGTCGCACTCGAACTTCGGCACCGCCAACAGCGAGTCGGCCCAGAAGATGCGCGCCGTCCTGCCGCTGGTGCAGCAGAAGAAGCCCGGCCTGGAAATCGACGGCGAGATGCACGGCGACACCGCCATCGAAGCCAAGGTGCGCGCCAAGATCATGCCGCACTCGAACCTCAAGGGCGACGCCAACCTGCTGGTGATGCCGAACATCGACGCCGCCAACATCTCGTACAACCTGGTCAAGAGCGCCGCCGGTAACGGCATCGCGATCGGCCCGGTGCTGCTCGGCTGCGCCCGACCGGTGCACATCCTGACCCCCTCGGCGACCGTCCGCCGCGTGGTCAACATGACCGCGCTGGCCGTGGTCGACGCCGTTTCGCAGCGCTAACACATTCCGCCTGACGCCGTATTGCGTGGCGTCAGGCGAATTTGTCACCACTCGTCACCGTTTGTCATATTACAAATACACGCGTAACAAACGGTAAGCGCATGGGTTACCCTAGCGTTTTCAAGGCATAATTCGACGTTCGAGTGTTGCTTTTATTGCACGATTTTCTACCGTGCAAAGGGAACACGCTGCCTGCTCTGTTACAATCCGCTCTTGTCACAAAATCTTGCGTCCGCAAGATTGCCATTAAGAATCCACCACTATGCAGACAAACAAACGAGCTCTGATCACCGGCATTACCGGTCAGGACGGCGCCTACCTCGCCCAGCTGCTGCTGGAAAAAGGCTATCACGTCACCGGTACCTTCCGCCGTTCCAGCTCCGTCAACTTCTGGCGCATCGAGGAGCTCGGCATCGCCGCGCACCCGAACCTGGCGCTGGTCGAATATGACCTTACCGACCTGTCCTCGAGCCTGCGCCTGATCGAGAGCGCGCGCCCGGACGAGGTCTACAACCTGGCCGCCCAGAGCTTCGTCGGCGTCTCCTTCGAACAACCGGTGACGACCGCGTCGATCACCGGCATCGGCGCGGTGAACCTGCTGGAAGCCATCCGCATCGTCAACCCGAAGATCCGCTTCTACCAGGCCTCGACCTCCGAGATGTTCGGCAAGGTGCAGGCCATTCCGCAGAAGGAAGACACCCCCTTCTACCCGCGCAGCCCGTATGGCGTGGCCAAGCTCTACGCCCACTGGATGACGGTCAACTACCGCGAGTCCTACGGCATCTTCGGCTCCTCGGGCATCCTGTTCAACCACGAGTCGCCGCTGCGCGGCCGCGAGTTCGTCACCCGCAAGATCACCGATTCGGTGGCCAAGATCGTGCTGAACAAGCTGGACGTGCTGGAACTGGGCAACCTGGACGCCAAGCGCGACTGGGGCTATGCCAAGGAATACGTCGAAGGCATGTGGCGCATCCTGCAGGCCGACAATCCCGACACCTACGTGCTGGCGACCAACCGCACCGAGACCGTGCGCGATTTCGTGACCATGGCCTTCAAGGGCGCCAACATCGCGATCGAGTGGAGCGGCACCGGCGAAAACGAAGTCGGCCACTGCGCCCGCAGCGGCAAGCAGCTGGTGCGCATCTCGCCCAAGTTCTACCGTCCGGCCGAAGTCGACCTGCTGATCGGCGACCCGTCCAAGGCCAAGGCCGACCTGGGCTGGGAACCGACCACCACGCTCGAAGAGCTGTGCCAGATGATGGTCGACGCCGACCTGCGTCGCAACGAGCTGGGCTTCTCGTTCTGACATGGAACGCATGGCCACGGACGACATCCCCGCATTCATCGGGGGACGGGAAGGCGAAGGCCGGCGCGCGCTCATCACGGGCCTGCGCGGCTTCACCGGCCACTACCTGGCGCAGGAGCTGAGCGCCGCCGGCTACCGTGTGTTCGGCACCGTGATGCCGGGCGAGCCGCTCGGCCCGGACATCCACGCGGTCGACCTGCTCGACCGCGCCGCCGTGGCCGAGATGGTCGAGCGCGTGCGTCCCGACGTGGTGGCCCACCTGGCCGGCATCGCCTTCGTGGCGCATGCCAACGCCGAGATGATCTACCGCGTCAACGTGGTCGGCACCCGCAACCTGCTCGAAGCGCTCAGCGCGGGCGGCCACCGTCCCACCAGCGTGCTGCTGGCGTCCTCGGCCAACATCTACGGCAACGCCAGCGTGCCCGTCATCGACGAGAACGTGGCGCCGGCGCCGGCCAACGACTACGCCGTCAGCAAGCTGGCCATGGAATACATGGCGCGCCTCTGGATGGACAAGCTGCCGATCACCATCGCGCGCCCGTTCAACTACAGCGGCGTGGGCCAGGCCGAGAACTTTCTGCTGCCCAAGATCGTCTCCCACTTCCGCCGCCACGAAAAGCGCATCGAGCTGGGCAACCTGGCGATCGCGCGCGACTTCTCCGACGTGCGCATGGTGGCGCGCAGCTACCGACGCCTGCTGGCGGTGGCGCCGGCCGGCGAAGCCTTCAACGTCTGCTCGGGCACCTCGCACTCGCTGGCCAACCTGATCGACATGATGAGCGAGATCGCCGGCTACCACATCGACGTGCAGGTCAATCCGGCCTTCGTGCGCGCCAACGACGTGCTCCAGCTCTCCGGCAGCAACAGCAAGCTGACCGCCGCCATCGGCCAGCTCGATCCGACGCCGCTGTCCGACACGCTGCGCTGGATGTACGAGGCGTGAACGCGGGCGGTCTCACCGTCGGACTGGGAACGAACATGATCGAACCCGGCCTGACCGGCGGCCGCCTCGACGGCATCGGCGTCTACACCCGCGCACTGCTGCGGCGCCTGCCGCAGGCCGGCTGCCAGGTGCAACCCTACGCCTGGCCGCGCCCGCGCAAGGGCGCGGACGGCATCAGCATCGGCACGCCGCTGCCGCAATCCTTCGAACACGCCTCGCTGGTCGACCTGCTCACGCCCGTCCAGCACCGGGTCCACATGCCGGCCGACCTGTTCCACGTGACCGACTACCGCATCGTGCGCATGGACTGCCCGGTGGTGGCGACCCTGCACGACGCGCTGCCGGTCAAGTATCCCGAGTGGTGCAGCCCGCGCCTGCGCCGCACCAAGAACTGGCTGCAGCGCAAGGCCATCGCCAAGGCCGACCACGTGATCGCGGTCTCGCACTTCGCGATCGACGAACTGGTGCAGCATTTCGGGGTCGACCCGCGCCGCATCTCGGTGGTGCCCAACGGCGTCGACGAGGAGTGGCTGGAGGCGCCCGACGCCCAGGCGGTGGCGGCGACGCTGGCGCGCCACGGCCTCGCGCCCGGCTACTTCCTGACCGTCGGCACCTTGCAGCCGCGTAAGAACATCGCGCGCCTGCTGGACGCCTGGCTGATGCTGCCCGCCGACCTGCGCGCCGAGCGCGCCCTGGTGATCGTGGGCGCCCCCGGCTGGCGCTGCGAGGAACTGGTGGCGCGCATCGAGGCGGCCCGGGCGGCCGGCGAGAACCTCGTCTGGCTGCACGGCCTGGCCGACCCGGAAGACCTGCGCCACGTGTACGCCGGGGCCGGCGTGTTCGTCTTTCCGTCCCTGTACGAGGGCTTCGGAATCCCGGTGGTGGAAGCCTTCGCAGCCGGCGTGCCGGTGGTGGCCTCGAACGCCAGCTCCCTGCCCGAAGTGGCGGGCGGGGCGGCGCTGGAAACCGACCCGCTCGACGCCGGGCAGATCATGGAAGCGATGCGCACCCTGGCCCAGGATGGCCAGGAACGTGCGCGCCGCATCGCCCTCGGCCGCGCGCGCGCCAGGCAACTGACCTGGCAAGCCACCGCACGCTTGACCGCTCAGGTGTACCGTGCGGTCCTTTCGCAGTAAGCTTTTGAACATGCGTGTCCTTCACTTCTACAAAACGTACTACCCCGACTCGATGGGGGGCATCGAACAGGTGATCCGCCAGCTGTGCGTCGGCACGGGCCGCCTGGGCGTGTCCAACACCGTGCTGTCGCTGTCGCGTCATGACAAGCTGGTGCCGTTCGAGTTCGAAGGCCACATGGTGCACCGCGTGCCGCTCAACGCCGAGATCGCCTCCAACGCCATCTCGCTGCAATCGCTGGGGGCGCTCACGCGCATGGCGCGCGAGGCCGACGTGGTGCACTACCACTTCCCCTGGCCCTTCATGGACCTGGCGCATTTCGTGGCGCGCGTGGACAAGCCGACCGTGGTCAGCTACCACTCCGACATCGTGCGCCAGCGCCACCTGCTGCGCCTGTACCAGCCGCTCAAGCACCGCTTCCTGCGCAGCGTGGACGCCATCGTCGCCGCCTCGCCCAACTACCTGGCCTCGTCGCCGGTGCTGGCGCGCTACCCGGACAAGACCCGCGTCATCACCTACGGCCTGGACAAGAGCACCTATCCCCAGCCCGAGCCCGCACGGCTCGCGCACTGGCGCGCGCGTCTCGGGCCGCGCTTCTTCCTGTTCGTGGGCGTGCTGCGCTACTACAAGGGCCTGCACGTGCTGCTCGAAGCCGCGGCCGGCACCGACTATCCGGTGGTGGTGGTGGGCGCCGGCCCGATCGAGACCGAGCTCAAGCAGCAGGCCCAGCGCCTGGGCCTGAACAACGTGGTGTTCCTGGGCGCGCTGGACGACGCCGACAAGGTGGCCCTGCTCACCCTCAGCTATGCGCTGGCCTTCCCCTCGCACCTGCGCTCGGAAGCCTTCGGCATTTCGCTGCTGGAAGGGGCGATGTACGGCAAGCCCATGATCTCCTGCGAGATCGGCACCGGCACCACCTACATCAACGTCGACGGCGAGACCGGGCTGGTGGTGCCGCCGTCCGACCCGGTGGCCCTGCGCGGCGCGATGCGCACGCTGTGGGAGAACCCCGAGCTGGCGCGCCAGATGGGACGGCGCGCCGAGATGCGCTATCAGGAGCTGTTCACCTCCGAGACCATGGCGGCGAGCTATCTGTCGCTGTACGAGGAACTCGCGCCGCAGGCGGCCGCGCCGAAGCTGGCGCGCGCCCAGGCTTGAGGCCTCGGCGCCGAGGGGTGCCGGGTTGCGAACTACGTTTGGGAACAACGTTCGGGAAGAACGTTTGGGAAGAACGATTGGGAAGAACGTTTGGGAAGAACGTTTGCGACAAACGTTTGAGACGGACGTTTGAGACGAACGTTGAGAAGAACGTTTGGGAATAAAACGTTTGAGGAAGAACGTTTAAGAAGAACGTTTGAGGAAGAACGTTCGGGAAGTACGTTTGGTGTGCGGCGGCGAAGCAGGAACGTAGATGCTGAAACGCTCGGCGACATCAAACAACGTCGTTCCGGCGAAGGCCGGAACCCAAGTTTGCGTGCGTGGCAGCGCAAAGGAACTTAGGTTCCGGCCTTCGCCGGAACGACGGTCTTTCGGCTAACGCAATGGCATGAGGGCTTATTCCTGCTCCGCCCAGCGCGTACGGATCTCCCGGATTGCCGGCATCTGCTCGATGAACAGGTCCACCAGCACCGGATCGAAGTGCTTGCCGCGCTGCTCGCGCAGGAAACCGATGGCGTCGCTCTCGGTCCAGGCCTTCTTGTAGGGACGCACCGAGGTCAGGGCGTCGAACACGTCGGCGATCGCGCAGATCCGGCCTTCGAGCGGGATCGCTTCCCCTTTCAGGCCGTTCGGATAGCCGCTGCCGTCGAACTTCTCGTGGTGGGTCAGGGCGATGTTGCGCGCCAGCCCGAGCATGCCGCCGACGTGCTCGCCGATGATCTCGGCGCCGATCGTCACGTGGCTCTGCATGATCTTCCACTCGTCCGGATCGAGCGGCCCCGGCTTCTGCAGCACGCGGTCGGGGATGCCGATCTTGCCCACGTCGTGCATGGGCGCGGCGTGCAGCAGGTCGTCCGCCTCATCTTCCGTCATGCCTGCCGCGATGCCCAGCACGCGAGAGAAGTGGCTCATGCGGATCACGTGCAGGCCGGTCTCGTTGTCCTTGTACTCTGCCGCCAGGCCGAGGCGCTGCACGATCTCCAGGCGGCTGGCGCGCAGCTCCTCGGTGCGCACCAGCGACAAATGGGTGCGCACCCGCGCGCGCACGATCGGCGGGCTGACCGGCTTGGTGATGTAGTCCACGGCGCCAGCTTCGAAGCCCTCCAGCTCGTCCTCGGTCTCGGTCAGCGCGGTCACGAAGATCACCGGAATCATGGCCGTGGCCGGATGCGCCTTGAGCGCGGCGCAGGTCTCGTAGCCCGACATCCCGGGCATCATCACGTCCAGCAGGATCAGGTCGGGCTGCTCCTGGCGCGCCAGCTCGAGCGCGCGCGCGCCATCCTTGGCGAACAGCAGGCGGTAGTGGTCCTGCAGGATCTGGCGCAGCAGCGCCAGGTTGCTGGCTTCGTCGTCGACGGCCAGGATCAGTGGCCGGGTGTTGGGTTGGGTCATGCCTGTAGTCCTGAAGGGCTATTCCCCGAGCGCGGCCAGCACGGCTTCCAGCTGCTCGAGGGCGAGGTCGAAATCGAAGTCGCCGATGGCGGTGCGCACCTGGGCCACGCGCGGTGCGAGGGGGTGGCCGGCCAGGGCCGACGCCAGGCTGGCCAGGGCGCCGTCGTCGAGGGCGCCGCGGCGCAGGGCCGCCAGCAGCACGCCGCCGGCGCGGCGCGCGCGCGCCAGGTCCACCGCCGGCGCCTGCGCCGGCGCGGCCGGCTGGACGCCGCTGGCGCGGATCGCGTCGAGCGCCGCCAGCAAGGCCTGGCCCGAGGCCTCGAGTGCCTCGGCGGCCTTGCGTTCGTCGGTCGGCACCGCGTTCGCCGCTCCCTCCAGCAGGCCGAGGGCGTCGGCCAGCTGCTCCAGGCCGACGTTGGCGGCCACGCCGCGCGCCTTGTGCGCCAGCATGCGCAGCTCCGGGTGTTCGCCGCCAGCCGCGTGCAGGCGCAGCGCCTGGTCGAGCTGGGCGTACTGGCGTGCGAAGTGTTCGAGCGCCTCGAGATAGGCGTCTTCCTGGCCGCCCCAGCGATGCAGGCCGGAGCGCCGGTTCAGCACCTCGCGCGCCGGCACCGGGATGCCGGCGGCGGGCGAGTCGGGCGCCTGGGCGGCCAGGCCCAGCACGCGCGCTATCTCGTGCGACAGCGCGAACCAGTCCACCGGCTTGCTGGCGAAACCATCCATCCCGGCCTCGACGCTGGCCTTGCGGTGCTCGGCCAGCACGCTGGCCGTCATCGCGATCACCGGCACCCGCGCCCGGCCGGTCTCGGCCTCGTGGGCGCGGATCGCGCGCGTGGCCGAGAGGCCGTCCATCTGGGGCATCTGGAAGTCCATCAGGATCAGGTCGAAGTCGTGGGTCTTGGCCAGCTCGACCACGGCGGCGCCGTCGCCGACCGCCGTCATGGTGTGGCCGCGGCGCGCCATCAGGAGCTGCATCAGCTCCAGGTTCTGGGGCACGTCGTCGGCCACCAGCACGCGCAGCGGCGGCAGCACGGCGGCGCTGCGCACGCGCGGCGCCTGCTGGGCAAAGCGCGCCAGCACCAGCGGCACCCGCACGTGGAAGGTGGTGCCCTTGCCGACTTCGCTCTCCGCCCAGATGCGCCCGCCCATCAGCTCGACCAGCTGCTTGCAGATGGTGGTGCCCAGGCCGGTGCCGCCAAAGCGCCGCGTCATCGAAGCGTCGGCCTGGGTGAAGGGATCGAAGATCGCGTCCAGGCGCTCGGGGGCGATGCCGATGCCGGTGTCGCTCACGGCGATGCACAACTGGTCGCCCTCGGCGCGCACGCTCAGGCCCACCGTGCCTTCGGTGGTGAACTTGATCGCGTTGTCGAGCAGGTTGGTGAGCACCTGGCGCATGCGCAGCTCGTCGCCGCGCAGGCCGGTCGGCAGGGCTGGGTCGTACTGGATGTCCAGGTGCAGGCCCTTGGCGCGCGCGTTCGCCGCCAGGGTCGAGGACAGCTCGTCGATCAGCGACAGCAGGTTGTAGTCGTTCTGTTCCAGCTCGACCGCGCCTTTCTCCAGCTTGGCGGTGTCGAGGATCTCGTTCAGCAGGCGCAGCAGGGCCTTGCCGGCGCTGCGGATGGTGTCGAGGTGACGCCGCTGCTCGACGTTCAGCTGGCCGTCCAGCAGCACGTCGGTGAAGCCCAGGATCGAGTTCATCGGGGTGCGGATCTCGTGGCTCATGTTGGCCACGAAGGTGGCGCGCGCGGCGGCGGCCTGCTCGGCCTTCTCCTTGGCTTCGCGCAGCGCCTCTTCCATCTGGCGGCGCTCGGTGATGTCCAGGATCACGCCGTCCAGCCAGCGGATCACGCCGTCGTCGTCGCGCACCGCGGTGCCGTTTTCCCACAGCCAGCGCACGCTGCCGTCGGCGTGCAGCACGCGGTATTCGATCAGGTAGTGCAGGTTGCTGGCCAGCGCGCTGTCGATCTCCTGGCTCACGCGCAGGCGGTCGGCCGCATGGATCAGCTGTCCGAAGGTGCGGCGCGGGGACTCGCCCGTGAAGTCGCGCGCCGGATAGCCGACGATGCGCTCGACCGCGTCGCTGATGAAGACCATGGGCCAGCCTTCCTCGACGGTGCAGCGGAAGGAGATGCCCGGGATGTTGCCGATCAGGGAGCGGAACTGCTGCTCGCTGGCGCGCAGCGCCTGCTCCATCGCGCGGCGCTCGCTGATGTCGGTGATGAAGCAGACGAACAGCTCCTGATGGCCCAGGCGCGCGTGGCCGAGCGCGCGCCGCAGCGGCACCTGGGAGCCGTCCTTGCGCACCCCGAGCACCTCGCTGCTGCGCTCGAAGTTGTCGAGGCTGCCCTGGCGCAGGATGCCGAGCAGGCCGTCGCTGGCCGATGCCTCGGTGTCGGCGATCAGGGCGGTGATGTTGCGGCCCACGATCTCTTCGCGGCGCCAGCCGAAGATGCGCTCGGCCGAGGCGTTGAATTCGGTGATGGTGCCGTCGCGCTCGATGGTGACCACGCCGTCGACGGTGGTGGTGAGCAGGGCGCGCATCCAGGCTTCGCTGCGCGACAGGTCGAGGAACATCTGGCGGTAGCGCAGCAGGCCGTTGGCGGCCAGCACGAACAGGGTGAAGGCGACGGTGATCACCGAGATCGCCAGTGCCAGGAAGGTGCTGTTGCTGCCGCCTTGGCCGTTCGGATCGACGTTGCCGACGAAGCGCGCCGCCGCCATGCCGGTGTAGTGCATGCCGGCGATGGCGCAGCCCATCACCACGGCCGCGATCAGGAGGCGGCGCGCCTGCGTCATCGACTGGAAGCGCGACAGGCCGAAGCGCACCCCGAGGGCGAGCGTGGCCAGCACCACCGCCACCACGATCGACAGGCCGAACATCAGCGGGTCGTAGTGCAGGCTCAGGCTCATGCGCATGCCGGCCATGCCGGAATAATGCATGGCGCCGATGCCGGCGCCCACCAGCACGCCGCCGGCCAGCAGGGTGCCGCGGCCGATGCGCTTGCGCGAGATCAGCGACAGGGCGACGAAGGAGGCCGCCACACTGGGCAGGGCGGACAGGATGGTGGTCAGTTCGTCGTAATCGACCGGCGTGCACAGGTTAAATGCCAGCATGCCGATGAAGTGCATGGCCCAGACCCCGGCGCCGAGCGCCAGGCTGCCGGTGCCCAGCACGATGGTGCGGTGGGTCCGGCTGCTGGAAGCCTGGCCGGCGATCTGCAGGCCCATCCAGGACGAAAAGATGGCGACCAGCACGGACAGCACGACCAAACTGGGTTCGTACATGCCGTAGGTCAGCAGCGAAGGATCTGCGGGAACTGAGAATAGTTGCAACATGGGGCGCAATGACGGCTGCGCCGTCCAGGGGGAGGTCTCGGCAGTATCGCATTTTCGTTTCAGAAATTGTTGTTGAAACTGGGAATCTGTGCGTTACAAAGGCGGGACTGTCGCAGGCGCGCCACCGTTTCTGCCTGCGTTGCGGGAAATTTCACCTTGCTGTTATGCTAGTTTCAGCGCCGCAGGGGCGGCGAGCGGACAGGATTGCATGCTGAACAAGAACTTCATTGCTGTCTGTCTGGCAAGTTTTGGCGTCATGGCGGCGATCGCCCAGGCGGCGCCGCAGGCTGCGCCAGAGACCGCGCGGCAGGCTGCGGCTGCGGCACCGGCCCATGCCGGAACGCGCCTGTACATCACCACCGAAACCTCGGCCCCGTCCAGCATGCTCGACAAGGGGCGCGTGGTCGGCATCGCCACCGACAAGGTGCGCGAAGCCATGCTGCGCGCCGGCGTCACCTACAGCATCGAGCTGCTGCCCTGGAAGCGCGCCTATACGGCGGCGCTGCAGCGCTCCGACACCTGCGTCTACTCCACCACCCGCACTCCCGAGCGCGAGCCGCTGTTCAAGTGGGTGGGCCCGACCGACGGCGCCCAGTGGGTGCTGATGGGCCGCGCCGACCGCCAGTGGCGCATCGGCAGCCTGGACGAGGCGCGCGGCCTGCGCATCGGCACCTACAACGGCGACGCGCGCGACCACTTCCTGCGCGAGCGCGGGCTCCAGGTGGACGCCGCTCCCAACGACCTGATCAACCCGCGCAAGCTGCTGCTGGGCCGCATCGACCTGTGGGCCGCCAGCCTGCGCAGCGGCAGCAAGGTGCTGGAACAGCATGGCTGGGACAAGCAGATCGTGCCGGTCTACGTCTTCAACAGGATCGAGGTCTACCTCGCCTGCAACCGGGGCGTGCCGGACGAGGTGGTGAACCGCCTGAATGCAGCCTTCGCCGAGATCGCGCGCGACGGCACCGGGCGGCGCATCGAGCGCGCCTACGTGAACCGCAGCGCGGGGGCGGGCAAGGTGGCGGCGAGCCGCTAAGGTCGAAGCCGATGCCGGACGGAGATTCAGCCCGGCCTAAGCCTTCATCTTTTGACATGCACTATGATCGTCGCATGCGAATCATTCTTGTCCTGTTACTGAGCATTGCGCTGATGGCGCAGGCCGCCGCTGCCCAGCGCAGCGCGCACGCCTGCTGCCCGGGACAGGACTGCATCGTGCAGTGCGTGGACATGGGCTGCGCCAGCGCGGTGCCGCCGCTCGCGCCGCCAGCGGCGCAGGTGCTCGTCGGGGCCCTGCCTGCGGCGGACGCCTTCGCCGCTGCGCCGGCGTTTCTCTTGCCCGAGATCGTCGACGACATCTGGACTCCGCCCGATTGAGGGATGCCGCTTTCTACATCCCACTTTCTTTGAACTTAATACGGAGCATCCAATGAAATCCAAACTCGTCAAAACCGCCATCGCCGCCGCACTGGCGGTCACTTCCTTCGCCGCATTTGCCGCAAGCAGCGACTGCTGCACCGGCATCGACTGCTGCACCGGCATCGACTGCTGCCTCAGGATGCTGGCCGACTGCTGCTAAGCGCAGCTAGCGAAAAGGGCGGCGCGAGCCGCCCTTTTTTCATGCGCGCGATCCAGGACCGCCGGCGCCAGGACCGTGACCGGAACCGTAGCCGGGACCGTGACCGTAACCGGGACCGGGGTCGCGACCGGCATGTCGCCCCGGTCGCCACGTGCCGATCACGACAGGATATCCTTCTTGACGGGCAGGTAGCGGTAGGGGGCACGGTCGGCAGATCCTTCGCAGCTGTCACGCACGGCCGAGGCATCGAGCAGGATCCAGTCGCGGCGGTGAGCGTTGCCAAGCAGCCGTTTGCGCGACAGATCGAAGCAGCGCAGCGCCAGGCCATCGGGCAACAGCAGCACGCGCGACCGGTCCGCGCGCATCCAGCGCCAGGCATTCCATTCCTGCTGGGCCAGCGGCGCCAGGTAGCTGAAATGGACCAGGGGACGGTCCGAGAACAGCAGGAACTGTTCCTTGAACTCGAGCATGCCGACTTGCGCGTCCGGGGCGATGCTGTGTTCGAGCTCCTGCATGATTGCACGCGGCGTCCGATGGAGGTTGAGGATGGGCCACATCCAGATCGAGACGAACAGCCAGGCCAGCACGCCGGCCAGGGCGAGCTGCTCGAACAAGGCGCGTTTGCGCAGCAGCAGGACGATGCCGCACAGCGTCAACCCGAGCACCAGCACGCCCGGAGCCAGTGTCATGATGGCGTCGGCGTAGTCGTCGGCCCGGGACGGCAGCCGATCCGGCGCCAGCATTGTGAGCGCCGCCAGCGCGACCAGCACCAGGCCGATCAGCACGAGCACTGCGCGCAGCAGGCGCGACGCGGTGCGGCGCGCCTCCGCCGGCGCCTGTTCCCACACATAGGCCAGCGCCAGCGCGAACATCGGCAGCGCCGGGAAGATGTACACCTCGCGCTTGCCGGGGCTGATCGAAAAGAAGACCAGCACCAGCACAACCCAGCTCAGCAGTACGCGCAAGGCCAGGCTGGACCGCCACAGCGTCCTGATGTTGCGCAGCTGGAGCAGGAACAGCAGGACCAGCGGAAACCACATGGTGGGCAGCGCCGTCGTCAGGTAGTAGTGCCAGGGCTTGATGTGATGCCAGGCATTCGCATAGCGTTCCGCGGTTTGCCTGAGCAGGATGTTGTCGCGGTAGGCCAGCAGTTCCGGACTGTGGATCCGTTCGACCGTCACCCACATCGGCACCAGCCAGAGCGCCAGGGCGCCCAGCATCAGCGCCGGTCCCCACCATGCGCGCTTGCCCCAGACCGGCTGCCCCGATGCGCCGGTCTGGCGACGCCAGATCGCCAGCGGTATCAGCATCAGCACGGGAAGAAAACCGACGCCCTTGGTCACCACCCCCACGGCCATCGCCACCCAGCTCGCGGCATACCAGCCCCAGGCCGGACCGAGCAGGAAGTGACGGATGAATCCGTAGCAGCCGAGCGTGATCCAGAAGCAGACTACCGCATCGATTTGCGCGGCCTTGGCCTGCAGCAGGAACTGCGGCGTGAACGCGAGGGCAAGCACGGCCGCGCGCGCGGTCTGCTCTCCCCACAGGCGGCGGCCCAGGTCGAACACCAGCCATAGCGTGCCCAGCCCGGCCAGGGCACTGGGCAGCAGGAAGGCGATCCGCAGGTGTCCGGTGATCTGGTAGAAGAGGGCGATCAGCCACATGAAGACCGGCGGCTTGTCCGGATAGAACTCGCCGCCCCGCGTGGGGAACAGCCATTGGCCGGATTCCACCATTTCGCGTGCGACCTGGGCGAAGCGTGGTTCGTCGGCGGGCCAGGGGTCGCGCAGTCCGATGCCGGAAAACAGGGTAAGGACGATCAAGCCGGCGATCCACGGCCACCAGTTCGTGTTCTGCCTAAGACTCGTGGTGTGCAGGGTTTGCATGCATGTGTCCTCGGATTTTCTGCAGGCGCTGCTTGAAGCCGTGATGGTAGAGATAGAGCACCAGCGCTGTGGACAGCGCCAGCATCAGCAGGCTGATCCAGATCTGCTGCTCGTCCTGCAGGGCCAGGCCTGCGCCGGCAAAGCTGAACAGCAGCATTTGCGGCAGGTAGCCCAGCAGGCTGCCCCAGAACACGGCCGGGATGTTCAGCCTGCCCAGCGCCACAGCGATATTGGTCGCCAGGTTGCTGCCGACCGGCATCAGCCGCACCGTGCAGATCCACAGCCAGGTGTCGTCCGCCAGCAATTGGCGGATGAAGTCGACGCGCTCGGCGTGACGCCTGAGCATCCAGTCTGTCGCGATATTGCGCACGCAGTAGATCACCAGCAGGGCGCCGACTCCGGTGAGGAGGGTGCTCAGCAATGCACCCGCCAAGCCGCCCATCAGGTAGCCGCAAGCGAAGGCGAGCAGCTGGCGCGGGCCGCCGAGGGCGGTATAGACGACGCCGACGATGAAGAAGACGGGCCAGGCAATCGCCCAATGCTGTTCGAACAGGCGATTCAGCAGATCCAGTTCGGTATAGGATCCCCACCATTTGAAATGCAGGGAAGCGAAGCCCAAGGCCAGCAGGGTAGTCAGCAGCAGCGGCTTGACGAGCAGTTTCAGTTCGGTTTTCAATGCCGCACTTCCATCCGTTCGATCTGCGGCAGTTTGGTGCGCCGGATCAGCCAGCTGACCCCCCACATGTCGACGATCCCGACCCACAGCCGGTTCCAGGCCGTGTATTTCGAGACGCCGGCGGGACGGTGCCGATGGTGCACCGGCACGACCGCGATCACGCCCCCGAGGCGCTTGACCAGGGCGGGCACGAAGCGGTGCATGTGGTCGAAGTAAGGCAGACACAGCCAGGTCTCGCGCGGCAGCAGCTTGAGGCCGCAGCCGGTATCCGGCACGCCGTCGTCCAGGATGCGGCGGCGTACCGCATTGGCGATGCGCGACTGGATTTTCTTCCAGCGCGTGTCGCGCCGGTTCTTGCGGAAGCCGGCGATGCAGAAATGCCGGTGCTGCGCTTCCATGGCCAGTCCCTGTTCCACCAGGGCCGGGATGTCGGCCGGGTCGTTCTGGCGGTCGCCGTCGATGGTGACCAGGAAACGCCCGGCGGCGTGGCGCGCGGCGGTCCACAGGGCAGTGCTTTGTCCGGCACTGCGCTCGTGGCGGATCAGCCGCGCCGCCGTGCCCGTTTGCTGGCAATGCCGCAGGAATACAGCGGCGGTGTCGTCGCTGCTGCCGTCGTCGACCAGCACCACCTCGTGGGAAAAATGGCCGCCCAGGGCGCGATGAATCTCGTCAACCAGATGCCCGATGTTCTCGGCCTCGTCCTTTGCCGGAATCAGCACCGAGACGAGGAATGCTTGCTTGTCGCTAGGTTCGTCAGCCATGTTGTTCGATCGCATAGAGGTCGCCGGTCTACCGTCTGCATGCCCGGCGCTGGTTCATCAATGTTCACTTCGACTCCCCCCGCCGTGAATGTCGGCAGGGCTTGCGGTAAGCCTTGATCGGCCACAAAGTTGCCTGGAGTCAGCACAGCGTAGGGCGGCGATGCGTCGTTTTCGAGATGCATTTACCGTCTGTCGATTGCGGACCGCCCTGACGGCCCAGTGTACTCAGGTGTTGCATTCGATGCAACTTCGGGTGCTGCAGCGGCCACTTTTCCTGCTCCATTTCAATTAGTTCCGTCCATGTAATACCGGAAAGAAGCTGATGTTTCCTCTCCCAAGGGCACCAATGCATGAGAAAAGGGAGTCGGAGAGACTGTCCGTATAATTTACGTCAAACTTGCGTTTCATGAATGCACTTACGGTTGCCCTCTCCCCTGGACAGGAATACTGATGAACATTTCAGTGATTGGTAGCGGTTATGTCGGTCTTGTGACGGGCGCCTGCTTTGCAGACGTCGGCAATCATGTCCTTTGCCTGGACATCGACGAAAGCAAGGTACAGATGCTCAGGGAAGGCCGGCTTCCGATTCACGAGCCGGGACTGGGCGCCATGGTCAAGGCCAATGTCGATGCGGGGCGCCTGCAGTTTTCGACCAGCTACGACGAGGCGGTGGCGCATGCCGATGTCGTCTTCCTGGCCGTCGGCACCCCGCCAGGCGAGGACGGCAGCGCGGACTTGACCCACATCCTCAATGCCGCGCGCCAGATCGGCCAGCGGATCGGCAGGCCGATCATCCTTGTCGATAAATCCACCGTGCCGGTCGGTACTGCGGAACTGGTTCGCCAGGCAGTCAAGGAGGAAGTCGACAAGCGCGGCCTGGAGCTCGCCTTCACCGTGGTCAGCAACCCCGAATTCCTGCGGGAAGGCGCCGCCATCAAGGACTTCACGCGGCCGGACCGCATCGTGATCGGCAGCGACGATGCCCAGGCGACCGCGCGCATGCGCCAGCTCTATGCGCCGTTCAGCCGCAACCACGAAAAGATGGTGGTGATGGATGTGCGCTCGGCCGAGTTGACCAAGTATGCCGCGAACGCCATGCTGGCTACCCGCATCAGCTTCATGAACGAGCTGGCCAATCTGGCCGAGCAACTGGGCGCCGACATCGAAGCGGTGCGCCAGGGCATCGGCATGGACCCGCGCATCGGTTCGCAATTCCTGTACGCCGGCATGGGCTACGGCGGCTCGTGCTTCCCGAAGGACGTCAAGGCCCTGATCAAGACCGCCAGGGATTATGACCAGCAACTGCTCATCATGAAGGCGACGGAGCGGGTCAACGAACAGCAGAAGTACGTGTTGTACCGCAAGCTGTGTCGTTTCTTGGGCGGCGAAACCGAGCTGCGCGGCAAGACCATCGCCCTGTGGGGCCTGTCCTTCAAGCCGAATACCGACGACATGCGCGAAGCGCCCAGCCTGGTGCTGATCGACGCCCTGTTCGGGGCCGGCGCGCGCGTGGCGGCCTACGACCCGGTGGCATCCAGGCAAGCGCAGCGCATACTCGTCGCCCGGCATGGCAGCGACAAGTGTGCGGAACTCTTGACCATCGCCAGATCGGCCAAGGACGCCGTGCGCGACGCCGACGTGCTGATGCTGGTGACCGAGTGGACGGAATTCCGCTCGCCGGACTGGAAGTTCCTGGCGCAGCACTTGCGCAAGCGCGCCGTGTTCGACGGCCGCAACATCTACGATCCGCACACCGTCGCCGCCGCCGGCCTGGCGTATGAAGGCATCGGCCGCAGGATGCAGGCGGTGAGCCCGTGAGCGGCCAACGCATTCTCGTCACCGGCGCCGCCGGCTTCGTCGGCAGTTTCGTCGCCGCGCGTCTGGCAGCGATGGGCCACCAGGTGAGCGGCTGCGACAATTTCAACGACTACTATGCTCCGCGACTGAAGCACGACCGTGTCGAGGCGCTTCTGGCGCCCGCCGGAGTCGCCTGTGAGCGGGTCGACATCGCCGACCAGGCCGCCTTGAGCGCGCTCTTCGACGCGGTGCAGCCTGAACTCGTGGTGCACCTCGCGGCCCAGGCCGGCGTGCGCTATTCGCTCGAGAATCCCTCCGCCTATATCCAGTCGAATCTGGTGGGCTTCGGGAATATCCTGGAGGCCTGCCGCCACCGCCAGATCGAGCACCTTCTCTACGCCAGCAGCAGCAGCGTGTATGGCAGCAATGCCAAGGTGCCGTTCAGCGAGGCCGACCGGGTCGACGAACCGGTGTCGCTCTACGCCGCCACCAAGAAGGCGAATGAACTGATGGCGTACTCGTACAGCCACCTGTACGGCTTTCCGGCAACCGGCCTGCGCTTCTTCACGGTGTATGGTCCCTGGGGGCGTCCGGACATGGCTTACTTCAGCTTCACCGAGAAGATGATGCGCGGCGAGAAGATCCCCGTCTTCGCCGAAGGCAAGCTGATGCGCGATTTCACCTACATCGACGACATCGTCGAAGGCGTGGTGCGGCTGCTGTTCAAGCCGCAGGCGCCTTCCGGGCATGACAAGGCCAGCAAGGCGCGCCATGCGGTCTTCAACATCGGCAACAGCCAGCCGGTCACGGTGCTGGACTTCGTGCGCACGCTCGAACGCGTGCTGGGTGTGCGGGCCGTGCTGGACTTCCAGCCCATGCAGCCGGGCGACGTGCCGGCTACCCATGCCGATACCAGCCGACTGCAGGAATGGGTGGGCTACAAACCGGCTACGCCGCTGGAGACCGGGTTGGCGTCGTTTCGTGACTGGTATCGTGGCTGGCGCGCTTGATGGGCGCGCCGGTTGCCTCGTGCGGACCCACCTGACACCCTGGTTGCGGGGCGCCGCGCTGCTCGCTCGCCGGTCCGGTTCAGGATGTTCCGGTAGTGTCGCCGGTTCCATATAGGACGCCGGGTTCAATCCGTGCTGGATACTATGTGCCCGACGATCGCACAAGACGTGGGCAATCGGCGATAAATCGCGGATGAGCGACGGGATAAAGCAGTGAAATGTTGGAACTGTCGAGAGCCTGTCGGCCCGAGTTCCCTGCGCGCCTGTTTGCTCAGGAAGGGGAGATGCGGTGTGCTGCGTTGGGTGGTGCCTCCGGCCGGAATCGAACCGGCACGCCTTTCGGCGCTTGATTTTGAGTCAAGTGCGTCTACCAATTCCGCCACAGAGGCCCAATAGCAGGCGCGCATCTTAGCACAAGCCTTGCACGGCTGACCAGTATCCGCGCGCCGACCCGGTGCGCGCCGACGGTGCGACCGCGGCGCGGGCCTCAGCGCGCGATGCGATGCTGCAGCAGTCGCAAGCTGCCGACCGGCCCGATGACCTCCAGCGCATGCGGCTGCACCGCCACCGTGATCGCGCCGTCCTGGCTGCGCAGCCAGGGGCGGGAGCGGGTGTAGCGGATGCTGTCGTCGGCATCGCCGCTCTTGCGGTAGCCGAGCGCGGCCAATGCCTCGTCCAGGGTGCTGATCATGTAATGCGCATCGAAGCGGGTGCGCATCTCGAAGCGGCCCGGACCCAGCATGCATAAAGGCACCAGCGCACCCAATACGGCCGGCAGCACCACGTAAGGCAGCGGCGTGGCCGGGTCGATGAGGTGCAGCGCCATCACCAGCACGGGCAGGCCGGCCAGCATGGTCAATGCCCAGGGCAGCGACTGGCGCCAGGTCGCGGTGCGGCGCAGGTAGCCCGGCCGTTGGTGGATGCGCACAATTTCAGAAAAGGTAACACTTTTCATGATCATCTCCTTGCTGCGCCCTTGAGGGACCGCCCAACGTCCGGTCTGGTTCACCCGACGGATGTGATCAGGATCATTCTGACGATCACGGCCGCGATGGGTTTGACTCCGCTCAAATGCGCCTACTCTTGGAGATAGGTTCTCACATCGCGCCAAGGGGCCGCGCACAAGAGAAGCATACGTTTACAACGGACGAAAAAAAACCGCACCTTGTCCAGGTGCGGCTCTCTCATACGGATGAGCTCAGCGCTCGCGCCGGAACAGCCGGAAGCGCTCGTCGCGGTCCGAGGCGCGCCGGCCTTCCCACAGGGGAACCGGGTTGCGCACGCCATACTTGCGCATCATCTCGCGGTCGTCGCGCCGCTTCAGGCTGTCCTGCAGCAGCACGTAGTCGCACTTGCCGCCGGCCAGGGTGACGAAGGGCAGGCGGCCATAGAATGCCAGCGAGGCGCGCTGGGCCGGGCCGACGTTGGTGTCGATGCAGCCCGTACCTTCACCCATGCCGGCTGGCAGGCGCGCGGCGATTTGCTGGGCGACGCCGGCGTAGCTCTTGCTGTAGTTGAGCTCCGGGAGGAACAGGGTCATCAGCAGCACCCACAGCAGGATCAGGCCGCCGGAGGACAGCACCACCGCGCGCCACAGCACCGAGGGCTGGCGCGACAGGCGCCAGTGCACCAGCATGATCCAACCGATGCTGGCGGCGGCCGCCACCACGAAAGAGACGATGCCGAGCTCGGGCTTGAAGCCCGGCACCAGCTTGAGGGCGTTCTTGGCCAGCTGGGCCGGCCAGCCGGTCAGCTTGGCGATCCAGAACAGCCACAGCACGGCGCCGAGGATGGTCAGCACCATCACCGAGAACCAGTCGATGGCGTTGATGCTGCCGCGCTTCATGGTCGGCAGGCCGAAGGCCGCCATCAGGGCCAGCGGGGCCAGCATCTTGAGGAAGTCGCCGTTTTCCGGCACCGGATCGCACAGCAGCAGCAGGGTGAGGGCGGCGAAGAAGAACACCGGCAGCACGATGTGCAGCAGCTTGTCCTGGCGCCGCCAGGCCCAGACGGCCCACAGCGCGAAGGGCCAGGCCGGCCAGAAGAACCAGATGCCGATGCGGAAGAAGGCCTTCACCGAGGTCCAGCTCGGCAGCCCGAACTGCTGCAGGTTCCAGGCCAGCCAGGCGCTCACCGGCGAGTCGCCATAGGGCTGGACCACGAGGGCGGGCACGATCCACACCAGGGTGAGGCCGAAGGCCACGCCGAGGGCGATGGCCAGCTGGCGCAGGGTGGGGCCAACCGGCAGCAGCAGGAAGCGGGTGCAGGCGAACAGGGCCAGCACCAGGGCCAGCGGGGCCAGGAAGCCGCGCGTCAGGGTCAGGAGACCCAGGGCCAGGCCGACCAGCACCGCGTTGCGGTCGCTCCTGTGCTCGACCCAGCGCACGGCGCGGTACAGGAAGTAGGAGAGCAGGGCGCCCTGCAGGGTGGGCGCGAGGGTCAGGTGGCTCTGCAGCAGCAGGCCGAGGCAGCCGAGGTAGATCAGGACCGCGGTGTCGCCCAGGGTGCGGCCGTAGTCGTCCGGTTCGGGCTGGCCGCCGAAGGCCAGGCGCAGCGGCTGGGCCTCGGCGCGCCGGCCCAGGTGGAAGGCGGTGTACCACAGGGACACGGCGCCCATCACGAAGATGCAGATGGTGGAGACGCGCGCGGCCAGCACGTCGCCCAGGATCCAGCCGAACAGCTTGATGCACAGGGCGCCCAGCCAGAAGGCCAGCGGGCCTTCCTCGGTGACGGCCAGGCCGGAGATGTTGGGGAACAGCCAGTCGTCCAGGCCGCCGTGCGCCATGGTCCACATGATGCCGAAGCTGCCGGCGTCTTCCTTCCACAGATCGCGGCCGATCAGCCCGGGCAGGATGTACAGCATGCCCAGCGCGAGCAGGGCCCAGCGGGGCAGCGCCAGGGTGGCGGCGGCGGGAAGACGGACTGGTTTCATCGATAAGTCTGATGCAGGAAATAATCGCGTAGTATAGCCGCGAAAAAAAAGAAGCCGGCGAACCGGCTTCTCTTCTGGCAACCCGGACAGTGCCGGGCAGGACGCGAACGGGATTAGCCGTTGGCGACCGAGGTCTTCGAGCCGACCGAACCGAACTTCTGGCGGAACTTCTCGACGCGGCCAGCGGTGTCGACGATCTTGTGCTTACCGGTGTAGAACGGGTGCGACTCAGCCGACACCTCGATCTTGACCAGCGGGTATTCTTTGCCTTCGTGGGTGATCGTTTCGCGGGTGGCGATGGTCGAACGGGTCACGAATTTGAAATCGCAGGACAGGTCGTGGAACACGACTTCACGGTAATCCGGATGGATATCGGTCTTCATAATATTGCCTCTGATTAGGTTGGTAGCCAAAAGGCACTTCGTCGGTCGCGCTGCTTCTTGACCCGATTGCCGATCACTTGCCAGGGGTTGACTGAACCGGAGATTATAAGGTGGTTTGGGCTGGGTGGCAACTGAGGGGGCTTGGGCTTGCAACAGCGTGGGGGAAGGCGTGGGATCGCGGCTGTTCGTGGAACTTGGATCCCGGCCTGCGCCGGGATGACGTGCTGGAGCAGCGGGCCAAGGGGGAAGGTTGGGGATTGCGGCTGTTCGTGGAACTTGGATCCCGGCCTTCGCCGGGATGACGTGCTCCAGCATCGGGCCAAGGGGGAAGGTTCGGGATTGCGGCTGTGTGAGGGACTTGGATGCCGGCCTTCGCCGGGATGACGTGCTGGAGTAGCGGGCTAAGGGGGTGAAGGTTCGGGATTGCGGCTGTGCGAGGGACTTGGATCCCGGCCTTCGCCGGGATGACGTGCTGAAGTAGCGGGCCAAGGGGACGCTGATGGGGCGTTTTGTGGACGCTCGCGGCAGCGTTGCCGAATCCGCACCAGTCCCTTCCCTGCGCCTTATAACAACGTCATCCCGGCGCAGGCCGGGATCCAAGTTTGCCCGCAGGCCGCCCACGCCTCCCTTGAACGCAGCGCCAACAATGAAAAAGGGCGACCCCCAGGCCGCCCTTCACGCGATCGCACTACGGTAGCGATCAGCCCCCGCGGCGCATCATGTCGAAGAACTCGACATTGTTCTTGGTCGCGCGCATCTTGTCGAGGATGAACTCCATCGCCTCGATCTCGTCCATCGAGTACAGCAGCTTGCGCAGGATCCAGATCTTCTGCAGTTGGTCCGGCTTGATCAGCAGCTCTTCACGGCGGGTGCCCGACTTGTTCAGGTTGATCGCCGGGTAGACGCGCTTCTCGGCCAGGCGGCGCTCCAGGTGCACTTCCATGTTGCCGGTGCCCTTGAATTCTTCATAGATCACGTCGTCCATGCGCGAACCGGTCTCGATCAGCGCGGTCGCGACGATGGTCAGCGAGCCGCCTTCCTCGACGTTACGGGCGGCGCCGAAGAAGCGCTTCGGACGCTGCAGCGCGTTGGCGTCCACACCACCGGTCAGCACCTTGCCCGAAGCCGGGATCACGGTGTTGTAGGCGCGCGCCAGGCGGGTGATCGAGTCCAGCAGGATCACGACGTCCTTCTTCATCTCGACCAGGCGCTTGGCTTTCTCCAGCACCATCTCGGCGACCTGCACGTGGCGGGTGGCCGGTTCGTCGAAGGTCGAGGCGACCACTTCGCCGCGCACCGAACGCTGCATCTCGGTCACTTCCTCGGGACGCTCGTCGATCAGCAGCACGATCAGGGTCACGTCGGGATGGTTGGCGGTGATCGCGTGGGCGATGTGCTGCAGCATGACCGACTTGCCCGACTTCGGCGAAGCCACCAGCAGGCCGCGCTGGCCCTTGCCGATCGGCGCGATCAGGTCGACGATGCGGCCGGTGATGTTCTCGGCGCCGTTCATGTCGCGCTCCAGGCGCAGCGGCACTGAGGGGTGCAGCGGAGTCAGGTTCTCGAACAGGATGCGGTGCTTCGAGGCTTCCGGCGATTCGCCGTTGACCTTGTCCACCTTCACCAGCGCGAAGTAGCGCTCGCCATCCTTGGGCGTACGCACTTCCCCTTCGATCGAGTCACCCGTATGCAAATTGAAGCGGCGGATCTGCGACGGCGAGATGTAGATGTCGTCGGTCGACGCCATGTAGCTCGCGTCCGGCGAGCGCAGGAATCCGAAGCCGTCGGGCAATACCTCGAGCGCGCCATCGCCGAAAATCTGTTCGCCTTGTTTCGCGCGCTTCTTCAGGATCGCGAACATCAGTTCTTGTTTGCGCAGGCGGGCTGCGTTGTCGATATCGAGGCCGATTGCCATCTCCAGCAGCGCGGAAACGTGCATCGCCTTCAGTTCAGATAAATGCATGTGTGTGGGTGTCCCGTGACGGGAAAGTAAAGGTAGGGGAGGGAACTGCGTGGTTTTTAAACAAGCCGGAAGGACCAGGGGGCCCTACCGTCCGGGAATGACGGCAGCGCGGGCGCGCTGCCATCGCTATCGTATCAGATGTTGCTGTCGATGAAAGCAGTCAGCTGGCCCTTGGCCATTGCGCCAACCTTTTGAGCGGCAGGAACACCATTCTTGAACAGGATCAGCGTCGGGATGCCACGGATGCCGAACTTGGCCGGCACGGCCTGGTTCGAGTCGACGTCCAGCTTGGCGATGGTCACCTTGCCTTCGTATTCCTTGGCCACTTCTTCCAGGATCGGTGCAATCATCTTGCACGGGCCGCACCACTCGGCCCAGAAGTCGACCAGGACCGGGCGCTCGGACTTGAGCACGTCGGTTTCGAAGGATGCGTCGCTGATATGTTTGATGTTTTCGCTCATGGTTTCCTCAAATGAGGTAAGGATCAAATAACGCCTGGAGATCGATCGCGCACGATGTCTCAGCCGGCTGCCGTAGATTGCTTATATATTGCTGCTTCACAATGGTGGAGGCACTGTGGGCAAATTTCAATATGGAAGAACGGCTAGAGGGTGTCAGGCGGGGAATGCAGCGAATAATACCCCATTTTTTTAAAAAGTGTTCGCTGCTTTGTACAAAATCTCAACATTCCACGGCGCTGCGCAATTGCTCCATGCTGATCGGCTTGCGCAGGCCGGCCGCCACGTCCAGCCCGAGGGCGCGCGCCAGCTCGCCGGCGGCTTCGCGCAGGCCGTCGTCCAGGGCCGAGAGCAGCACCACCTTGCCGCGGTAGCCCTGGCCGGCGGCGGCCTGCAGGAACTCGATGCCGTCCATTTCGGGCAGCATCAGGTCGCAGATCATGAGGTCGGGCCGGTGCTCGTCCAGGCGCTCGAGGGCGCCGCGGGCGTCGGCTTCCAGCGCCACGTGGCCGACCCCCATCCTGGTCAGCATCGCGTCCAGGGCCTCTAGCAGGATCTCGTCGTCGTCCAGCACCAGCACGCGCCGGGGGGCAGTGGGCGAAGCGGCGGTGGCGTAGGTCATCATGGGCTGGGCGTGGGCGCGAGATGTTGAACGACGGTCATTATGGCGAAGTTTGGGCCCGCGTGCAGCGCGGCGACAGGTTTATTTGCGCCAAACGGTATCACACGCTGCCGGTGAAGCGCGCCAGATGGCCCGGATGCCACATGGTGGCCACCGAGGCGATGCGGCCTGCCGAGGTGGTGCGGCGGTGCAGCACCAGGCAGCAGCTGTCCGGCGGCACGCCCAGCATGGCGGCCACGCCCGGCTGGGCCGGCTGGGCCTCGATGGTATACACCGCGCCCTGCAGCGGCGCGGCCTGCATCAGGTGCTCGTTGGGCGTGATCAGGCGGAAGTCCTGCTCCAGGTAGGCCGGGGCGCAGGCCGGATTGACCCAGCGGTCTTCCAGCTGGATCGGGACCTCGTTCTCGAAGTGGACGATCAGCGAATGGAAGAGCGGCGCGCCGGGATCGAGGTCGAACTCGGCGGCCAGCTCGTCGCCTGCTTCCTCCTGGCGCAGCAGGCGCACGTCGGCGCGATGGGCCTTGCCGCGTGCGCGGATCTCGTCGGCGATGTTGCGGATCTCGACCAGGGTGGCCTGGTACTTCTGCGGCGCCACATAAGTGCCCGAGCCCTGGCGGCGCACCAGCACCTGCTCGGCGGTCAGCTCGCGCACGGCGCGGTTGACGGTCATGCGCGAGACGCCGAACTGGCGCACCAGGGCCTGCTCGGACGGCACCAGGTCGCCTTCCTTCCAGCGCCCGGAAGCGATCTCGCTCACCAGGTAATCCTTGATGCGCTGGAAAATGGGCGTGCTGTCTTGCGCGGTCTGCTCTTCCAAACTACTCTCCACGGTGCCGGTTGGGCTGGCCGGATGGCCATCCTTCAACTGGATTCTAGCATTCGGATTCGAGAGCAAGACCCGGAGTGCGGCCGTCCCGGCGGCGGTTTAAGCTGACGGCATACCGATTCGAGAAGTAACCATGAACGCCGCGATTCCACGCACCGCCACCACCTTCGACAGCGACGACGCGCGCTGGGACGCC